>JAVHVY010000269.1:0-8458 GCA_032160305.1 Actinoplanes sp. | reverse complement strand
CGGGCCTGGCCCGCGGGCACCTGGACGCCCTCGGCGATGTGGCGGCCCGGTACGCCGGGGAGACCGACGGGGGCACGATCGCCGGGTTCCTCGCCTTCCTGGCCGCCGCCGAGGAGGAGGAGCGTGGCCTGACTCCCGGCCAGGTCGATGTCGTCGAGGGCGCCGTGCAGATCCTGACCGCGCACGCCGCCAAGGGCCTGGAGTGGGACGTGGTGTCGGTCGCGGGCCTGGCCAAGGGGGTCTGGCCCGGCCTGACCCGCGGCTCGGACCACTATCTCGGCGGCATGGGCGTGCTTCCGTTCCCGCTGCGCGGCGACTCGGACGGCCTGCCCCGGTTCGACCTCGGCGCGGCCCACGACCAGAAGGACGTGCTGGCAGCGCTGACTGCCTTCACCGGCGCTTGGCGCGAGCATGACGAGCGGGAGGAGCGCAGGTTGGCGTACGTGGCGGTGACCCGTCCCCGCCGCCTGCTGCTGGCGTCGGGTTACTGGTGGGGCGACGCGGTGAAGCGCCCCCGGGGCCCGTCGGTCTTTCTGGACGAGATCCGCGCGACCTGCCTCGACGGTGCCGGCACGGTCGACGAGTGGGCCACGGAACCGGCCGCCGACGCGACCAACCCGAGCGCTGAGCTGGTCGCCACCGCCGAGTGGCCGATGGACCCGCTGGGCCCCCGCCGCCCGGCCATGGCCGCAGCCGCCGACCTGATTCGCCGGATGCTCACCGCCGGCGACCCGGAGGCCGCCACCGCCTTCGCCGATCTGGCCGAGTCGACCCCCGACATCGCCGACCGGGCCGCCCTGGCCGCCGACCTGGTCGGCATGCCCGAAGGCGATCCCGTCCCCGGCGTTCCCGACGAGGTCGATCCGGTGATCGCCCGCTGGCGGCGCGAAGCCACGCTGCTGCTGGCCGAACGCGAGGAACGGGCCCGCCACGACGGCCCGATCGAGGTCGCCGTCCCTGCGCACCTCTCGGTCTCCCAGTTGGTGGTCCTGCGCCGCGACCCGCAGGGCCTGGCCCGCTCCCTGCGCCGCCCCCTCCCATCCCGCCCAGCCCCGCTCGCCCGCCGCGGAACGGCCTTCCACGCCTGGCTGGAGCAACGCTTCGGCTCGATCCGCCTGCTGGACCTGGACGAACTCCCCGGCGCGGCCGACGACGGCGCGGCCCCCGACGAGGAGCTGGCCGCCATGCAGCAGGCTTTCCTGGACGGCGAGTGGGCGGACCGAACCCCGGTCGAGGTCGAGGTCCCCTTCGCCACCACCGTCGCCGGCGTGGTGATCCGAGGCCGGATGGATGCGGTCTACGCCGACCCGGGCGGCCGCTACGACGTGATCGACTGGAAGACCGGCCGCCGCCCCGAAGGCCAGGCGGCCGCCGCCGCGGCGATCCAGCTGGCCGCGTACAGAATCGCCTGGTGTTCCCTGGCCGGAGTGCCCCCGGCAAGGGTCAGAGCCGGCTTCCACTATGTCAAGGAAGGCGTCACGGTCCGCCCCGCAGACCTCCTGGGCGCGGCGGCCCTAGCCGCTCTGATCGCGGAAATACCCGAGCAGCGTCCGCACTGACCTGCGGAAACAGCACCACCCCGCGCCTTTAGGATCTGCGGGCACCCAGCAGATGCAGCAGCGCCGCCGCGTACGCGAGAGCAGCCGAAGGCGCTGCGAAGACGAGGTCAGAGCCCAGCAGCGACAGGGAGACGGAGTACCCGGGATCAGCGCGCTGAAGCGAGACGAACGTCGCGCCGAGCAGCTCCCGGAGCTGATCCTCCCGCGGAAGCCACAGCGCCTCGGCGAGCTCGACGTCGTCCATCGCCCACTCGGTCGTCCCGTTGAAGCCGATCACCCGCCCCTCGGGCAAGGCGTGCACCTCGATCGTCATGTTGCTCAGAAAGAAGACGTCGTCGTCCAGGTCACGGTCGGGGATGGTGAAGCGGTCTCCCAGGGACGGCTTCCAGACCAGCCCCGCCTCGCGAAGCTCACGCGCCACTTGCACGTTGATCACCGACGGCCCCTCCTTCTCGTGCTACGCTCCGGGTGTTGTCAGTTTGGTTCCCAAGTACTTAGGAGCGCCTGTGGGGATTCTGCCCCAGGCGCTCTTTGTCGTAACCCGGGTTTCTCCGGTACGGGCGATCAGTACGGCGACACGAGACTCGCGAAGTGTGGGTCTTACTACCTCGTTTCGGTCCATAATGGTCCGGAACGATCGACCGTCGAGGAGACGAGCATGGTTACCGGCGTAGTGAAGTGGTTTAACGCGGACAAGGGCTTCGGGTTCATCACCCCGGACGACGGCGGCGCCGACGTTTTCGCCCACTTCTCCGCTATCCAGACTTCCGGCTACCGCAGCCTGGACGAGAACCAGCGGGTTGAGTTCGAGGTGACCCAGGGCCAGAAGGGCCCGCAGGCTGCCAACATCCGCCCGCTCTGAACCGCAGCCTAATCGCTGACAACCGGCGTCGCCCCGCTCCAGGGGGTGGCGCCGGTTTGCGTACCCGAAGGTGTTCCAGGCCGTGCTAGGCCGCGATCTGAGGGGGCAGCGGCGCCGTGCCGCCCAGATGGGCCGGCAGCCACCAGCTGTCCTCCGGGCCGGCGGGCTGATCCGGATAGGCGCGCTGCGCCGCGTCGAGCAGAGCGCTGAGCCGTAGCTTCAGCTCTGCGGTGGTGGCCTCCATGTTGTCGGAGGCGACGAGCGGCTCGCCGATCGAGATGATGACCGGGACGTGGCGTTTGGTCAGGTCCTTGGGGCGGCCCTTGGTCCAGAGCCGGTGCGGCCCCCAGACCGCCATCGGGATCAATGGCACCGCGGCGTCGTGCGCGAGCCGGGCCGCGCCGGATTTCAGCTGCTTCACCGTGAACGACTCGCTGATCGTCGCCTCCGGGAAGACGCCGACCACCTCACCGCCGGCGAGGGCCGCGATGGCCGCCAGGAAGGCCGCGCTGCCGGCGCCCCGATCGACCGGGATGTGGTGCATTCCGCGCATCAACGGCCCGCTGACCTTGTGGGTGAAGACCGACTTCTTGGCCATGAAGCGGACGAGTCGCTGGGACGGCTGGGCGCCGAGGCCGCAGAAGATGAAGTCGAGATAGCTCACGTGGTTGCTCGCCAGTACCGCCCCGCCCGTCGTGGGGATGTGCTGGGCGCCGGTTATCTCGATCTTGAAGTCCAGCACGCGGAACATTGCCTTCGCCAAGCCGATCACCGGGGGGTACACGATTTCCATCAGGTCACGGTAGCCGAATCAGGTGAAGCTTTACTGAGAAGGTTTGCCTGCTGGCGCAACCAAAAGGGGGGCTTGGCACGTCTATACAGTGACCGCTGTCTTCCTACTGGAGGCCCCGCCATGCAGCCGACCTCGCACCATCCCGCGCGCCGCGAGCTGGCTTTCGTGCTCGGTCTCGCGGCTTCCGGCGTCGCGCTGGTGCTCGTCGTCGCGTTCGTGCCGTGGTACAACCCGGTGCTGCTCGGCCTGGCGCGGTGAGCTGACCGAACCGGTCGTGGTGTTCACTGGGGTGCATGTCCGATCACCCGCAGCCGACGGCCTGGCAGCGGCCGTCGGGCGCGTGGGGCTCGGGAACGGTCACCGCGCCGGGCATGCCGCCGGTCGAGCCGCCGCCGGGGCCGAGAAAGAAGCCCGCCGACGGCCCGGAACGTCGCCGCCGGCAGATGCTGATCTTCGGCGGGATCGCGGGCGGGATCCTGGCGCTGGGTCTGGCGATCATCCTCATAGTGGTGTTGTCGTCGGACGGTGACCCGTTCGGCAACAAGGTCTCGGCGCCGACCGACGTCCGCCCGCCGCTGGCCCAGGCCTGTCCCGCGCCGACCACCATCCCGAGCGCCGGCCCGACAGCGGCACCGAGCGCCGTTGCGCCGGCCCCGGGCAGCCGCACCGTCGACGACGAGGCGGGCATCTCCTACCGGGCGTACGGTGCGCCGTGGGTGCCCTGGGACGAGGTGTGGCGGGCCGGCACCCTGGAGGTGCCCTACAAGGTCGGCCAGCATTTCGTGACCGAGCGGTACAGCCGCGGCGACTACCACGCCTCGATCCTGTCGGCGGCCGTCCCGGCGGCCGACAACGACGCGGTCACCCTCAACCTTGAATGCGTGGGCCGTCAGGTCGCCGCCGACGTGCGGGCCGGCTACTACCCGCAGCCCAATACGCTCGACGCGCTGCGCGACGGGCTGACGACCCTGGGCGGGCGCCCGGCGTACGTGAGCAAGTTCCGCCTGCACTTCAACGAGGTGGGCCTGCAGGCCAAGGATGAGCTGTCCGCCGTGGCCGTCATCGACGTGGGCAGGACGACCGTGGCGGTGCTCTACGTCTCGATACCGGGTACCCACCAACAGTTCGACTACGTCGTCGACGACGTCCTGAATTCCGTCCGGCCGACCTAGTGCGGTGTCCACTAACGTTCGTAGATACCGCACTAGCTGCCGGTCAGGCCCCAGCGTTTGCGTAGGGCGTTGTCGGCGGCGTTGAAGAGCACGTCGATCAGGATGCCGATCACCAGCACCACGATGATGTAGCAGATCACCAGGCTGGCGTCGTTCAGGTCGCGGGCATTCTGCATCCGGACGCCGATGGAGAGCGCGCCAGGCACGATGACCAGCAGTTCGCCGGCCATCAGGGAGCGCCAGGAGAAGGCCCAGCCCTGCTTCAGGCCGGAGATGAAGGACGGCAGCGAGGCCGGCAGGATCAGGTGCCGGTATTTCGCGAAGCCCTTCATGCCCAGCACCTGTCCGACCCGCAGCCAGGTCCGCGGGACGTAGTCGATGCCGCTGATCAGCCCGTTCGCCACCGACGGGGTGGCGCCGATGATGACCACGAAGAAGATGGCGCTCTCGCTGATCTGGAAGAGCAGGATCGCCAGCGGGAACCACATGATCGACGGCATCGTCTGCAGGCCGGTGATCAGCGAGCCGATCGCCGCCCGTAGCGGCGCGAAGCGGGAGACGGCCGCGCCGATCAAGGTGCCGAGGACCACGGCGAAGCAGAAGCCGCTGACCGCCCGGATCATGGTCAGGCGTACGCCGTCCCAGAAGTCGCCGGTGACGATCAGGTTCTTCAGATCGGCGAAGACCGTGCCGGGGCCGGGCAGCACGTACTCGGGCTTCAGGGCAGACCATACGACGATCTGCCAGGCCAGGATGACGATGGCGATCGCCAGCAGCTTGGGCCAGGCGCTTCGCCAGATGCGTACGCCCAAGGGGGTCGCGTCGGTCTGGATGCGCTCCAGCGCGTCCAGACCGGTGACCCGGTCGGCCGCGGCCGTGTCGACCGGCTGGGTTCCCGTGGCCGGCAGCGGATCGACCCCGCTTTCCAGCGCAGCGCGGGTGGCGGAGAAGTTAGCTGGCATGGCGGGCAACCTCTGTGCGGAGCCGGTCGGTGATCTCGGCGGCCTGGGCCGAGACCTCGGGGGAGTCGATGCGGCGGGGGCGTTCGTGTTTGACGCCGAAGTCCTCGATGACCCGGCCGGGACGGCTGCTGAGCAGGATCACCCGGTCGCCGAGCCGGACCGCCTCGCGCACGTTGTGCGTCACGAACAGGACGGTCAGCTCCTGCTCGCGCCAGATCCGCTCCAGCTCGTCGTGCAGGATGTCGCGGGTCATCGCGTCCAGTGCGCCGAACGGCTCGTCCATCAGCAGAACGTCGGCGTCCTGGGCCAGCGCGCGGGCGAGGGCCACGCGCTGGCGCATGCCGCCGGAGAGCTCGTGCGGGCGTTTGTGGCCCAGGCCCTTGAGTCGGACGATTTCGAGCAGTTCGGCGGCGCGGTTCTGGCGTTCGGCCTTCGGCACGCCGCGCAGCCGCATCGGCAGCTCGACGTTGCCGGCGACCGACAGCCACGGGAAGAGCGCGGCCTCCTGGAACATCAGCGACACGTGCCGGCCGCCGATGTCCAGGGTGCCGGCACTGATCTTGTCGAGGCCGGCGACCAGCGAGAGCAGCGTGCTCTTGCCGCAGCCGGAGGCCCCCAGGAGGCAGACGAACTCACCTTGGCGAACCGTCAGGGAGACCCGGTCCAGGGCCAGCAGGGCGTTGCCGCCGGTGCCGTACTGCTTGGATACGTTCTCGAGGCGGACGACGTCGGTTCGGAGTTCAGTGGCTTCTGCGATGCTCATGGGACCCTCCCAGCTGGGATATCGGCCGACGGATGGATCAGGAAGAAGCGGCGTCGCTGACCTCGGGCTGACCGTCGGCCTTGAGCAGCTCGTTGAGCGGGCCGAGGTCGTAGATGCCCTTCAGGTCGACCGGCTTGAGCAGGCCGACGTCCTCGGCGTGCTTGGCGCTGGTGTAGAGCGACGAGGCGATCGGGTCGTTGGTGAAGGTCAGGTTCTTGAACGCGGCGGCCACGATCTCGTCCTTGAGCGGTTTGCCGCTGAGTGCCGCGATCTGGGCGTTGGCAGCCTTCTGCGCGTCGGCGGGGTTCGTCGCGATGTACTTGACCGACGCGATGTGGCCCTGGAGCAGCTTCTTCACGGTCGCCGGGTACTTCTTCAGGAAGTCCTGGGTGACGATCAGGTGGGTGGTGACGAACTGTCCGTTCGGCCAGAGGTCCTTCTCGTTGACCAGCAGTTTGCCCTTGGACTCGAGGATCATCTTGCTCAGGTTGGGCTCGGGCACCCAGGCTCCGTCGATCGCACCCTGAGCGAAGGCCTGCACCGCGGTCGCGTTGTCCTGCGGCAGGATCGAGACGTCACCGCCGCCCTGCTGGTCGGCGTTGAGGCCGTTCGACTTCAGGTAGGCGCGCAGGGCCACGTCCTGGGTGTTGCCCAGCTGCGGGGTGGCGATCTTCTTGCCCTTGAGGTCGGCCGCGGTGTTGATGCCCTGCCGGACGACCAGGCCGGCGCCGCCGGAGGTGCTGCCCGCGATGATCTTCAGGCCGGCGCCTTTAGAGGTGGCCCAGCCGTTGATCGCCGGGTTCGGCCCGATGTAGGTCGCGTCGATCGCCCCGGAGAAGAGCGCCTCGATCGCGGCCGGACCGGCGTTGAAGGTCTTCGCCTCCAGCTTCGTGCTGCCCAGTGCGGTCTGGTAGAGGTTCTTGTTCACGCCTACCAGGGCAGGTGCGTGGGTGATGTTGGGGAAGTAGCCGAGTCGGATGGTCTTGGCCTCGCCGGACGCCGATCCGGCGTTGTCGTCACCGCCGCAGGCGGTGAGTGTTCCGGCGGCGACCAAGGTGGCGGCGGCTAGGGCAAGCGCACGGAGGGTGCGGGAGCTCATGCTCACTCCTATTTCAATCTCAAGGCGGGGTTCGGAAAGAAGGTGGGTTCGGAACGCTATGTCAATCTCAAGGTGGGTTCGGAAAGCACGGAAAGCTCCGCCAGGGTGCGGTGGTCGACGACGCCGACGATGGCCTGCTCGACCGCGACCCAGACGTCTTTGAGGCCCGTCGCGGCACCGTGGTAGGTCATGGTGGTCGTCGGCAGTCCGCGGACGGTGGCCAACGCCCCGCCGACCGCGCGGACCACGTCACCGACCGTGATCTGCCCGGCGTCACGGGCCAGGGCGTAGCCGCCGTCCACGCCGCGGTGGCTGTGCAGCAGGCCGGCCCGACGCAGGTCGAGCAGGATCCCCTGCAGGAAGCTCAGTGGGATGTCCTGGGCGGCGGCCAGCGTGGCGGCCTTGACGAGACGCGGGTGGTGGGCGGCGACGGCCAGCATCGCCCGCACGGCGTAGTCGGTGCGTGCCGAGACATACACGGCTGGCTCGTCCTCTCGACGCGGGCGGGATCTCAAACTCCGCTTTCTCTATCTGATGCATGGGAATACTCGGTGAAGTAGGATGGCGTCGTCAAGGCCCAACCGCATATTGGGACGCCCGGCACGAGTAGCATCCCTCGCCGTGGACAAGCAGGGCACGACCGCCGTACGCATCGGACTGCACGAGGTGTCCGGCCTGCGCTGGCCCAAGCAGGTGATCGCCGGTGACGGCCGGCGCCGGGACGTGGCTGTCCCGCTGCCCCGGCTGCCCTGGTCGCAGGCGGCGGTCAGCATTCCACTGGGTGAGACGGCGGCGGCGGGCGTCGCCCGGGTCACCCGGTTGCGCAAGGTCTTCGGCTTCGTCGTGGCGCCGGTGATCGTGCTGCTCTTCGTGCTGGCCGACGTGCTGCTGCTCTGGGCGCGGATCGGCGACCTGAACCCGCCCGGCTCGCTCTTCGCCGTGCTGGGACTGGTCGGCGTCGTGCTGATCCTGACCGGCCTGATCCCGGACGCCGTCGCCCGCGCCACCGGGACGCCGTACGTGACCCGCAATATGCTGCGCTTCCCGCGCGCCCGGGCGGAGGTCGTCGCCCAGCTGATCAAGCTCAACCCGAAGGCCGCCATCGAGACCTAGCCCATCCGGACGAGACCGGGCCCGTTCGGAACAGTTCCGTGGCATCGAGCCGCGGACAGCGACGGTTCGACACCGTACGGTCCCGGCCGAATCTCCCGGCCGCACGCTAGATTCGTACCGTGGCTCGCACAATCA
>JAVHVY010000252.1:0-3069 GCA_032160305.1 Actinoplanes sp. | reverse complement strand
ACAGGTACGGGTGCGGCCTGGTTGCTGGAGTGCCGGCCGGTCAGAAATGCCGTGGTCGCGATACCGGCAACGACCAGCACGGCCACGACGGCTACCAGGGAGCGAAACGCCGTGGCGCTCACCGTTGGCTGCGGACGGCCGCCGCTCGGCAGGGACTGATCCTGGGCCGGCATCGCGGGGTTTTCCATGCCCCCAAACATCGGTTCCATCTCGACCTACTTAAGTCTGTCGCCCGCCGTGCCGAGCCGTGGACGAAGCGGCCTACGGGACAGTGTCGAGCGGCGTTCAACGGTGAGAACTACTGACCGCTGCTGGAGAGATCCACTGCACCGGTTTCAAAAGTCAATGATGCAGTCGCACGCGGGTGCGACAGGCCCACATTCGCGTTCGACGCCACCCGGGGTGCATCCGGGTGGTCTCCTCACGCCCGCCCAGAATGCCTCACCGCCGTCCGAGCCGGCCGCCGTCCCCACAACCTCACCACCGCGATAACCCCCGACGACCACGACGACCTGCACGCGATGCACCCCGACGCGTTCGAGAGGCTCATCGCCCAGCTATTCCAGCAACAAGGCCTGACCACGACCAGGACCGGCTGGTGCGGAGACGGCGGGGTCAACGTCATCGCCGAAGACCCGACCCCGATCACCGACGGGCAGATAGTCATCCAAGTCAAACGCTACCGGGCGACAGTTTCCTCAACCGCGGTCCGCGACCTTTACGGCGTCGCCAACACCGCGGCGCCACCAAAGGGATCCTCGTCACCACCTCAGGCTTCGGCCCAGGCTTACGCAACTTCGCCCGCGGCAAACCACTAACACTGATCGACGGCCCCGAGCTACTCGCCCTTCTCGCCTGCCACCGACTACCGGCCGGCTTGGCGGCTGACACCTCCCGGCAATCCGCTACCCACAACCAGAATGCCCTCGACGAACCGGAGACCCCAACTCCTGCGCTCCACAGTTGTAGGGCGTTCTAGGCACATGGATCATGTGAACGTGCAGGTCATAGGGTTGATGGCTAGCTGAAACAACGAAAATTCCTAGTGACACGATTCTGGAAATCTGGTGTTGTTGAGCTGCGTGAATTCCGGTACCATCTAGCCACGTGTATGTGCGTGTGTCATCGCGGAAGAACAAGACCGGGCAGGTCGTGCGGTACCTGCAACTGGCCCACAACGAATGGGACCCCGACGCGGGGGTGTCGCGGACGAAGGTGCTGCACTCCTTCGGCCGCGAAGACGAGGTCGACCGGCCGGCGATCCTGCGTCTGATCACCGCCCTGTCACGGCTACTCGACCCGGCTGACGCTGCGGCGGCCGGTCCGGCGGAGTTGACGTTCACCGATTCGCGGCCGTTGGGCGGCGCCCACCTACTCGACGGGTTGTGGCACCGCCTCGGGATCGACACCGCTATCCGTGCCGCGCTGGCCGGTGGCCGGGCCGACGCGGGCCGGGTCGAGCGGATCCTGTTCGCGTTGACGGCGAACCGGGCACTGAAGCCGTCGAGCAAGCTGGCCGCGACCGACTGGATCGCCCACGACGTGCACATCTACGGGCTGCCCGAGGTGCTCGACGAGGCGTGTTACCGGGCGATGGACGTGCTGCTCAGCGTCGAGAAGACCCTCACCGAGCGGATCTACCACCAGGTCGCGGACCTGCTGAACCTGCAGGTCGACTTGCTGTTCTTCGACACCACATCGACCTACTTCCAGACCGGTGAGCCCGACGAGCGGGTCGCCCGCGGCGAGCACGGCCGGCTCAACCCGGATCCGCAGGCGGTGCCCACCGACGACGTGCGTGACGTCGGTTTCCGCACCCACGGTAAGAGTAAAGACCACCGCGACGACCTGCCCCAGGTCGTCATCGGCATGGCCGTGACCCGCGAAGGGATCCCCGTGCGGGTCTGGTCCTGGCCCGGCAACACCGGCGACTCGAAACTCATCCGCCAAGTCAAAGACGACCTGCGGGACTGGTCCCTGGCCCGGATCGTGTGGGTCGCCGACCGCGGTTTCTCCTCGGCCGAAAACCGCCGCTACCTGCAACGAGCCGGCGGGCACTACATCATCGGCGAGAAACTACGCAGCGACTCCGACGACGTGCGCACCGCCCTGTCCCGGCAAGGCCGCTACGCGCACATCCGCGACAACATGCAGGTCAAAGAGGTGACCGTCGACGACGCCGGCGACCGGTTCGTGATCTGCTACAACCCCGAACAAGCCGACCGTGACCGGCACGTGCGTGATGAGCTCGTCGAGCGGCTCACCGCCCGCATCGACGGCACGGACGCTCTCACCGCTGTCAAACGCGGCGAGTTGGCCGGGCAGATCTCCACCAAGCCCAGCCTGAACCGGTTCCTGCGCGTCACCGCGGGCGGGCTGCTGCGCATCGACCACGCCGCGATCAAGGCCGAGCAGCGCCTCGACGGCAAGTACCTACTGCGCTGCTCGGATCCGAAACTGTCCGCCGAGGACATCGCCGTCGGCTACAAGCAGCTCCTGGAAGTCGAACGGGGCTGGCGGGACATGAAATCCGTGCTCGACCTACGCCCGGTCTACCACCGCCTCGAAGACCGTATCCGCGCCCACGTCCTACTCTGCTGGCTCGCCCTGCTGCTCGTACGCGTCGCCGAGACCACCACCGGACACCCCTGGCCGACGATCCGCGCGCACCTCGACCGGCTGCACCTGATCACGTTCACCGGAGCCACCGGCACGTTCCGGCAGAGCACCGAACTGACCAAACCCCAACGTGACCTGTTCACCGCCCTCGACATCAACCCGCCCAAGAAGATCATCGAGATCACCACCAGTGCCGCCGACGACGGGGAACCCACCGATGCGCCCGCCACGTAACGACAACGAGACGACATCACCGCAGCCGCCGGCGGCAAACCGCCGGCCGACACGCCCGTGGCGTAACGACAACGAGACGACAACCCCCCGCCCGGTCTGCGGCACCCCGTTCACCCCGATCCGGCGTCAGCGCTACTGCACACCCGCCTGCAGGCAAACAGCCTGGCGCGACCGCCACCACCCCCCGAACCCGGTCGCCGCCGCGCCACCGCGCAC
>JAVHVY010000232.1:0-4609 GCA_032160305.1 Actinoplanes sp. | reverse complement strand
GCTCCTTGTACTTCCAGTGCGCGGCGATGCCGAACTCCGCCGTACGGTGCATCGCGAAGGTTCTGATCTGCATCTCGACCGGCTTGCCGGTCGGGCCGATCACCGTCGTGTGCAGCGACTGGTACATGTTGAACTTCGGCATCGCGATGTAGTCCTTGAACCGGCCCGGAACCGGCTGCCAGTTCGCGTGGATCACCCCGAGCGCGGCATAGCAGTCGCGGACCGTGTCGACCAGGATCCGCACGCCGACCAGGTCGTAGATGTCGTTGAAGTCGCGGCCCCGGACGATCATCTTCTGGTAGATCGAGTACAGATGCTTGGGGCGGCCGGTGGTCTCGGCCTTGATCTTCGCCGATTTCAGATCCAGCTGGACGCGGTTGGTCACCTGGCGCAGCAACGCCTCACGCTGCGGCTGATGCTCGCCGATCAGCCGGTTGATCTCCTCGAACCGCTTCGGGAAGAGCGTGCCGAACGCGAGGTCCTCGAGCTCCCACTTGATCGTGTTCATACCCAGCCGGTGCGCCAGCGGGGCGAGGATCTCCAGCGTCTCCTTGGCCTTCTGCTCCTGTTTCGCGCGGGGCAGGAAGGTGAGCGTACGCATGTTGTGCAGCCGGTCGGCCAGCTTGATCACCAGGACCCTCGGGTCCTTGGCCATCGCCACGACCATCTTGCGGATCGTCTCCGCCTTGGCGGCGTCGCCCAGCTTGACCCGGTCGAGCTTGGTGACGCCGTCGACCAGCAGCGCGACCTCGGGACCGAAGTCGACCTTCATCGACTCGAGCGAGTAGTCGGTGTCCTCGATAGTGTCGTGCAGCAGGGCCGCCACCAGTGTGGTCGTGTCCATACCGAGATTGGCCAGGATCGTCGCCACGGCCAGCGGATGCGTGATGTACGGATCGCCGGACTTGCGGTACTGCCCCGAGTGCCAGCGGGCGGCCACGTCGAACGCGCGCTGCAGCGCCCGGCTGTCCGCCTTGGGGTGGCTGGCCCGGTGGGTGGCGATCAGCGGCTCGAGCACCTCGCTGACCTGCGTGCTCTGCCAGGGCGCGTTGAAGCGGGCGAGCCGGGCGCGGACCCGCCGGCCGGTCGGCGCGCTGGCCAGTCCGAAGCTGCCCGACCCCTCCTCGGCCGGGTGCAGCGCCTGGGTCGTCTCGCCGTCGGATTCGTCGGGGCCCGGGGCGCCTGGACGCAACGCCGCGGCCTGCATCTCGTCGGCCCGGGACTCCGGCTGCGCCGCGCGCGCCTCGACCGGCGCTGCCGCCTCAGCCGCGACCGTGCCCTTTGCTGGAACCGTGCCCTCCGTCGGAGGGGCGACGTCGCTGGACACCGGTCTCCTCACTGGTCCACCATCGCCAGGAACACCATCGGTCACCTGGCTAAGAACGTCATCCTACTCGTCCGGTCTTCCCGGTTGGCCGGGCCTGAGCCGCGGAACCGACCTCGGCGAAGGCCAGAACGGCACTAAACGGTCAGCAGTGCATGGACTGTGCGTGGGGCGAGCCGCTGGCGGCCGTCGAGGAAACCCAGCTCGAGTAGAACGGCGAACCCGGCGACCGTGCCGCCGGCCCGTTCGACCAGGTCGAGGGTCGCGCCGGCGGTGCCGCCGGTGGCCAGCACATCGTCCACGACCAGCACTCGCTGACCCGGCACGAACGCGTCCCGGTGCACTTCCAGGGTGGCCTCGCCGTACTCGAGCGCGTAGGACGCCGAGAACGCCGCCCGGGGCAGCTTGCCCGCTTTGCGCACCGGGACGACGCCGGTGCCGGTGGCGTAGGCGATGGCCGCGGCAACCACGAACCCGCGCGCCTCGACCCCCGCCACCACGTCGAACGTACCGGCGCCGTAGTGCTCGACGATCCCGTCGATCACCCGGCGGAACACCGGCCCGTCGGCGAACAGCGGCATCAGATCCTTGAACATGATGCCCGGCTTGGGAAAGTCCGGCACGTCCAGCGCGCTGCCGGCGACCAGCGCGGCCATCTCGGGTCCGCTGTCCCCGCGCAACTCTGCGGTCTCACTCGTCACGAACCCACCCTATCGACGCAGCGGGGCCCGCCACCGCAGGAGTGGCGGGCCCGCGTCGAGCGTGGTGCCTAGCGGCGCTTGCCGCCACCGCTGGGTCGGTTGCCGCCGGTCGGGCGGCCACCGCGGTTGGTGTTGCGCTTGGCGGTCGGACGGGCGCCCGGCCGCGGCGCGGAAGCGGCCAGCGCCGGCGCCGGGTCTTCCTCCGGAACCGCGCTGCGGGGGCGCTCGGTGCGGGCGACGTCGCCGGAGCGGGCGCCCGCCCGGCGCGACAGCACCCTGGCGGTGTGCGTCTTGATCCGCGGCTCCTGCTCCTTCAGGGCCGACAGCAGCGGCGACGCGAACATGATCGACGACAGCACGCCGAGACCCATGCCGACGAAGAGCACCAGACCCAGATCCTTCAGGGTGCCCGCGCCGAGCAGGCCGGCACCGATGAAGAGCAGGCCGCCGACCGGCAGCAGCGCCACCAGACCGGTGTTGATCGAGCGCATCAGCGTCTGGTTGACCGCCAGGTTGGTCGCCTCGCTGTACGTCTGGACGCTGCCCGCCGTGATGCCGCGGGTATTCTCCTGAACCTTGTCGAACACCACGACCACGTCGTAGAGCGAGAAGCCGAGGATCGTCAGGAAGCCGATCACCGTGGACGGGGTGACCTCGAAGCCGACCAGCGAATAGACGCCCGCCGTCAGCACGAGGTCGATCAGCAGCGACGAGACCGCCGCGACCGCCATCCGCCACTCGAAGCGGACCACCAGGTAGCCCATCACCAGGACCAGGAAGATCGCCAGACCGAGCAGCGCCTGCTGGGTGACCTGCGAGCCCCAGGCCGCCGACACCCGGTTGTCACTGATCCGGTTCTCGGCGATCCCGGTGTCCGTGACCAGCGCGACCTTCACCGCATCGGCCTGCTCCTGGGTCAGCGCCGCGGTGCGGACCGTGTAGGTCGCCGTGGGGCCGTTGCCGACCTTCTGCGCGATCGACACGTCGGTCGGCGGAACGTTCGCCGCGCCGATCGCGTCCCTGACCGCGTTCGACGCGGCGTCCGCGGAGCCGACCGACGACGGGATGATGAACTGGGTGCCGCCGGAGAACTCGATGCCGAGGTGGAAGCCCCGGAAGACGAAGCTGCCGATCGCGATCAGAATCAGCGCCGCGGCGACGACGAACCACGTCCGGCGCTTCGGGATCACGGGGAGGTTAGCCTCGCCCCGGTACAGGCGATCGGCGAATCCCTTGCTGGCCACGTCAGGCCTCCTTCACGCGCGAGGTGCGCGGCTGGGCCGGCTCCTCCGTCGAGTTGCGGCGCATGGCCCGGCCGAGGCCGCTGACCCGCGGTGACATGAACGCCTTGGTGTTCGCGAACAACGTCATGATCGGATGCCGGAACAGGAACACCACGACGAGGTCGAGAATCGTGGACAGCCCCAGCGCGAACGCGAAGCCCTTCACCGCGCCGATGGACACGATGTAGAGCACCACGGCCGCCATGATGGTGATGGTGTTCGCGCTGATGATGGTACGCCGCGCGCGAGCCCAGGCCCGCGGCACGGCGCTGCGCGCGCTGCGCCCCTCGTGGATCTCGTCCTTGAGCCGCTCGAAGTAGATGACGAACGAGTCCGCGGCCACACCTAGCGACACGATGAAGCCGGCTATCCCGGACAGGGTCAGCGTGAAGCCCGTCGACCGGCCGAGGAAGACCAGCGCGCCGAAGGTGAGCAGACCCGACAGGATCAGGCTCAGGAAGATCACCGTGCCGAGCAGCCGGTAGTAGAAGAAGGCGTAGATGGCCACCAGCAGCATGCCGATGCCCGCCGCCAGCAGACCCGCCTGCAGCTGCGACTTGCCGAGCGTCGCCGAGATCGTCTCGCTCTGCGCCGCGTTGAAGGTCACCGGCAGCGCGCCGTACTTGATCTGGTCGGCCAGCTCCTTGGCCGTGACCGCCGTGAACTGGCCGGTGATCTGCGACTGGCCGCTGAGCACGCCCTGGATCTCCGGCGCCGAGATGACCGTCTTGTCGAGGACCACGGCCACGGAGCAGTGCGAGCCGTCGCCGCCGATCACCGAGTTCGCCGCGAGGCAGGTGTCACCGGTGGGCGGGGTGAACGCCTCCCGGGTGAGCTCGGTCCACTTGCTCTGGCCCTCGCTCGTGAAGTCCAGCGAGACGACCCACTGACCCTGCTGCTGGTCGAGCTGCGGGCTCGCGGTGCTGATGTCGGTGCCGAGAACCTTCGCCACGTCCATGTACATCTTCGCGCCGCCCTCGCAGGCGACCGCTTTCACCGAGGCGACCTGGATCGCGCCGGCCGGGCGGGCGGCCAGCTGCGCACAGCTGATCGTCGGCACGTTGTACTGCATCTCCGGGGTGAGGGCGTTGACCTCGTCGCCCGTGAGGGTCAGGAACTTGGCGAACGGGATACCCGCGGCCGGGTTCGTCGACAGGTTCGGCGGGTCGGTCAGCTTCGTCGCGGCGGCCCAGGCGGCGGCGCCGACCTTCTTCGCGATCGCGGCCCGCTGCTGCTCGACGCTGGCACTGACCGGGGCGGCCGATGCCGACGCCGACGGAGCCGGGGTGGCCGCGGCCGGG
>JAVHVY010000383.1:0-12963 GCA_032160305.1 Actinoplanes sp. | reverse complement strand
GGCCCGCTCCCCGCCCTCGCGCCGGCCAGGTCGGCTCGGCAGGGTGGGCTCCGGACCGATCGCGCAGTACCTTCGGAGGCTGCCGCCGTCGAGGAGGAAGCCGATGACTTTGTACGGGTGGGACATGTCCCATTACGACGCCCCGGGCGTCGGCAATGCGGTCACCCAGGGCATCTCATTCATCACGCACAAGGCGGGCGGTGACGCCAACGACACCGAGATCGCCGCCTGGTGGACCGGTGTGAGATCGCTGCCGGCCGGCAAGGTGCTGCTCGGCGCGTACTGGGTGCTCTACCCGAGCAGCCCGTCGAGCCGGGCCGATCAGTTCCTGGCGCGACTCGACGCCACCTGCCCGGGCTGGCGAAACCGGCCGTTCCTGCTGCAGGTGGACTGTGAGAAGTGGAACGACGATCCGGGGACCGTGCCGTCCAAGGCGGAGATCAAGACCTTCTGCGACCGGCTCGTCGCGAAGATGCCGAAGCTACGGCCGATCGTGTACGCGCCCGAGTGGGTCTACGGCAACAGCCTCGCCGGGCTCGGCTACCCGCTCTGGGCGTCGTCATACGTCTCCGGCAGCGGCTCCCCAAAGCACCTCTATCCCGGCGACTCGTCCGCGAAGTGGCACGCCTACAGCGGGCAGACTCCCGCGATCCTGCAGTTCACCGACTCAGCGACCATCGCCGGGCAGACCACCTGCGACGCGAACGCCTACCGCGGCTCGTTCGCGCAGCTCACCGCGCTGCTGGCACCTGGATGGAAGGAACACGACGTGGAACTCAGCGACAAGATCGGCGACCACGCAAACCCGAACCGCACCGTCGGCGACGTTTTGCGAGACCTCGCCAAACTGCGGGGCTACCTGATCGGTGACGCCGCCGACACGACCAACGCAGCGCTCAAGGCCGGCGCGCCGATCGTCCGGATGGCGGGCGTACCCGCCGCCGTGGCCGCCGTCCCGACCGCCGACGAGAACGCGGCGGCCGTCCTCGCCGCGCTCAAATCAGACACACCACAGCACACGGCGGTGCTGCTCAAAGCCATCCTCGGCGACCAGGCCGCCGAGGTCGGCCGGCTACTGGCCGCCTGACCAGGACCTCGCGCCCCACCGGCGCGGCCCGCTCTATGGCATCCCTGCGCTCCTGAGCCGATACAGCCGCTCCCCCCAGCCAGCGCCGACAGAGGTACAGTTCTGGGAACTATACTTCTGTAACACATTTGGGATCTTGAGGCTGCGCTCATGGACAAGCCACACCGCATCTTCGGCCGGGCCCGCGAGTGGGACGGCCTCACCGCCTTCGCGACCAGGTCCATCAGCGCAACAGCGGGCGGCGCGGCGCTGGGTGTAGTGAGCGGCCGGCGCCGTCAGGGCAAGAGCTTCCTGCTGCAGGCGCTTGCCGAGGCCGCCGGAGGCATGTATTTCGCCGCCACCGAGGCCACCGAGGCCGAATCGCTACGGCTGTTCACCGAGGCACTCGCGCGGCATACCCGCGAGTTCATCGAAGCGCCGTTCCGAGACTGGAACGACGCGATAGGGCACATGTTCCACAGTTTCAGCGACCGCCCGAGCATCGTCGCGATCGACGAATTCCCGTTCCTGTCCAAGACATCACCGGCACTGCCGTCGATCATTCAACGCGAGCTCGGCCCCGGAGGCAGCGGCCGGACGAGCTCAGCACGACTGGTGCTGTGCGGATCGGCGATGTCAGTCATGGGAGGCCTCCTGGCCGGGCAGGCACCCCTGCGCGGCCGGGCGAGCCTCGAGCTCGTCGTTCAGCCGTTCCGGCATCGGGAATCGGCCGAGTTCTGGGGTATCACCGACCCCAAGCTCGCCGTCCTGGTACATGCGGTCGTCGGCGGCACTCCAGCTTACCGCTACGAGTTCACCCAGGGAGACGCCCCGGCCACGATCGAAGACTTCGACGCCTGGGTGGTTCGGACCGCCTTGAACCCACAGACACCACTGTTCAGGGAAGCGCGATACCTGCTGGCAGAGGAGTCCGCCATCCGCGACCCCGCCCTCTATCACTCGGTGCTGGCGGCGATCGCCGGCGGCAACAACACCAACGGCGGGATCGCCAGTTTCATCGGGCGAAGGTCCGACCAGATCACGCATCCGCTCAACGTCCTGGAGGACTGCGCACTGATCGCCCGCGAACCGGACATGCTCCGGCCCGGCCGCGCTCGGTACCGGATCGTCGAGCCGCTGATCACGTTTTACGAGGCGATCATGCGTAGACGCTGGGCCGAACTGGAGATCCACCGCGCCGAACAGGTCTGGACGACGACCCGGCAGACCTTCCTCACCCAGGTCGTCGGCCCGCATTTCGAGGCCTTGTGCCGGGCCTTCGCTCTGGAGTCCGGCGACACCCTCTTCGCCGAACAGCCCGCAGAGGTCGGATCCGGCACGGTCAATGACCCGGCGAACCGCACCCAGATCGAGATCGACGTGGTCGCGATGTCCGCGCAGCAGGCAAACAGTCCCCGGCGCATCCTGTCCTTGGGCGAGGTCAAATGGGGTGAGGTCATCGGCCACCATCATCTCCAGCGCTTGGCGACGGCGCGCGACCTGCTGCGGCCGAAGGGCTATGACACCCAAACTACGGTGCTCGCGCTCTACGGCGGCGCCGGCTTCACCGCGCAACTGGCGGCTACCGCCGCGGCGGACGACCGGATCCTCCTCGTCGACCTCGACCGCTTGTACTCCTGAAGCCGCTCGCGGCCATGTCCGACCGGGCGAAGGCCAGCGGCGCCCAAGCGCCGGGCCGGCTGGGGTGCTGCGGATTTTCGCGGCACGGATCCCGGCCCCGTGTCAGTTCAGTGTCCAGACGACCGAGTCACTGACGGTGGTCGCGTTGACGGTTCCGGTGGCGGTGATCGTGTTGGCGCCGGGGCGGAGTGTGACGCCGGTCCAGGTGAAGGTGTGGTCGGTGCTCGATTTGACGCCGAGGGACACGCCGTTGAGAGTGACGTTCACGGTTGGCGCGTTGGAGTAGAGGCACACCTGGGTGGCGGCTGTTGTTCGGCTGGTCCAGCGGCGGCTGGTGAGGTAGAGCATCGGATCTGGGTTCCAGTTGACCTTGTACCAGTAGAAGGCGTCCTTCTTGATCGCGCGGTCGCGGGTGAGCAGACCTTTGTCGTTGATGCCGGGCGTGCTGCCCTCGTTGCGCCCGTCGGAGGCGAAGTCGAAGAGATTCCAGACGAAACTGCCCCACACGTACGGGCGGGCCGACAGTTGTCTCCACGCGGCCTCGTGCAGGCGGGACTGGTATTCCTCAGGGTGCCAGGCGCCAGTGGTCGACGGCTGGGCCGGGTTGTCTTCGTGTTGCGCCGGGTTGGCGCCGGCGCCGTACTCGGACACACCGATCGGGCGGCCGGGCAGCGCGCTGTGCAGACTGTCCAGATTGGGCCCGAGGCCGTTCATATCGCCGGTGTACCAGCCGTAGTACTTGTTGTAGGAGGTGGTCTCGGCGTGTGTCGGCACCGCACCGGTGTCCGCGACGCAGCAGGTCGCGTACGTCGAGATCCGGTCGGGGTCTTCGGCGCGGACGATGTTCTCCAGGCTGGCCAGCAGCGTGTTGGTGGCCGCGTTGTCCTGGCGTTGTTCGTTGCCGATGCCCCAGATCGCGACCGACGGATGGTTGTAGTTCTGCCGGATCAGCTCGTACATCTGCTGTTGCGCGTTGGCGGTGAAGCCGCTGCTGGCAGTGGTGTCGTTGACCAGCGGAATTTCGGCGTACACGATCTGCCCGCGCTCGTCGGCGAGATTGTAGTCCTTCTGATCGTGCTGGTAATGGGCCATCCGGACGGCGGTGGCGCCGATCTCGTCGATGATGTCGAAGTCCTGGGTGTGGTCGGCGTCGGTCTGAGCCCAGCCCACACCGGCCCGGTCCTGGTGCAGGTCGACGCCGTGCAGGTTCCAGGCGTGGCCGTTGAGGGTGAAACCGGTGTTGGCGGCGATCCCGATCGTGTGCAGGCCGAGCGGTTCGGTGACGACGTCGGTGACTCTGCCGCCGTCGCCCAGTTCGACGGTCGCGTGATACAGGTACGGGTCCCGGGTGCCGTCCCACCGGTGCGGGTTGGCGATGGCCACGGTCTGCACCACCTCGGCCGAGCCGGTGGCGCCGATCGAGGCGGCCGGCCGGGTCTGGTCAGCGACGATCGTCCCGGCCGCATCGGTGACCACGGTCCGCACCGTGTACGACCGCGCCGACGTGTTGTTGTTGAACAGTTTGGTGGTCACGTCGACCGTCGCCGAGGTCGCGCTTACCGACCGCTGGCGCAGGTAGATGCCGGGCCCGGAGTAGTCGAGCATCCGGATCTGCAACGGATCGACCGCGTAGAAGCTGACATTGCGGTAGATGCCGCCGTCGAACGTGTAGTCGGCCGACAGCGGCGGGATGTCGACGTTGTTGGCGTTGGTCACCTTGACCGCGATGACGTTGTCCTGGCCCACCTTGAACGCGGCCGTGGCGTTGAACCGGAACCGGGCGTAGCCGCCGCGGTGCTGGCCGAGTGACACACCGTTCACCCACACGTCGGCGACCTGGTTGACGCCGGCGAATTGCAGGTAGAGCTGTCTGCCGGCGAAGCTCGCGGGGACGCTGTAGTGCCGGCGGTACCAACCGATGCCGCGGTAATAGTTGTTGCCGCCGTCGGCGCCGTCAGCCGCGTTCCAGGTGTGCGGGGTGTTCACGGTCTGCCAGGACGTGTCGTTGAACGTGGTGGCTTGTGCGCCGGCGGCGTCGCTGCGCAGGAATTTCCATCCAGAGTTGAGGTCGACCCGGGTCCGGGCCGCAGGCGGCGTATAGGTGGCGGCCTGCGCCGGACCACCCGCGATGGCCAGCGATCCAACGCCGAGGATGATCGCGACGGCAAGTCGCAGGATTCCGCGCATAGTTCGCATGCTATATATAAGTCTGTGATTTAACTAGCCGGAAACGATTGCCGACCGAGCGGAAAGTATCCTGCCCTGTTCGAAGAGTTGAGAGATGCACCTGGCGGCGGGCAACACGCCACGCCTGCGCCACGACGACGGCAGCTACCCGACGACCGGTGTCCAGAGCGGGTCGCGGCCGATGAAGCCGAGCATTCGCGTCGACCTGCGCGAGTGCCGTCAAGGATTCTCACGGCGCCTGCGGATTGACCGATCGCGTGCCAGGATGGACGGCGTGAAGCCACCCGAGAGCCATGCCGATCTGCTTGACCAGCCCACCTTCGCGCACCTGGCCACGATCCATCCGGACGGGTCGCCGCAGTCCAGCGTGATGTGGTTCGCATGGGACGGGGACCGGATCCGGATGACCCACACCAAGACCCGGCAGAAGTTCCGCAACCTCGTCGACGAGCCGCGGGTCGCGCTGTCCATCGCCGACCCGCAGGACCAGTACCGCTTCCTCGAGGTCCGCGGCGTCGTGGAGACCATCGAGGACGACGACGCCGAGGCGTCGTTCTACAAATCCTTACAGCTCAGGTACGGGATGAGCTATCCGATCCCGGACGCGGCGGTGCGCGTGATCATGACCATCCGCCCGGAGAAGTTCGTCGCCGTCCAGGACGGATCCGTCGTCGCCTCGAGCTGAGATCACGTAACGTCGAAGAGCCGCGATTCCCCGACCCATATTCGAGCGGCTCCACAGAAATTTAAGACAAACAAGCGGCAGGCCTGGACATCAGGTCATCTGAGTATGCCTCATCACGCAGCAGACCGCCCCGGCACTTGATTCTAACGTACAGCGAGAGGACAACAACAACCGCTGACCCAGCGGGAGGTTGACTTTGCTGAAGTTTAAGAATGCCGAGGAACAGGCCGCCTGGACGATGGCTGAGGCGCTCAATGCCAAGGGATTCGACGCCATGCGGAACGCCGAGAAGGCCGCGGAGTTCTACCTCAACGGCAAGATGCGGAACCGGCGGGAGTGCCAGGCACGCGGAACGAGCAGCGCCGATGCCGATATTCGGTGGTCCGCCACAAGTGGGGCGAAGAAGGCACTCTCCGACAATTCCTGGTATATGGCCCAGGCCGTGATGTATCACGAAGCCGCCTCGGCCCAGTACGCCCGGGCCCGTTATCTGTGTCGTGATGCGACGAACGCCAGTCATGACGGATGCGTTCAGTGACATTCCGAGGACCGCGCGCAATCGAATTGCCGGCACCATGGCGATCTGTAGTCGCTCCATGCCGCTGCGCGCGCAATGGGACGGATAGAAGGGCAGTAGTGGGCACTCTGAGGCAGTAAAGGGGACGTACAGGGGCCAGGGGTATTGTCCGGCCGCGAACCGCGGAGCATCCTTCGACTGTGGACGACGCATTCACGAAAGCCTTTCCGCGCGGAAGCGGCGGGCCGATTGAGGTGCCGAGTTCATCATGCATCACGCGCGTCCCCCGCCGATTGGTCGGGACACTGACAGCGTGATGTGGGAAACCCTCGACGAGCGGCGAGGCACCGTGCGGTGATGGCTTATGGTCCGCATCGCGCACGCTTCGCGCCGGCACAGTTTGATGCAGAAATAGACCGCTGCTCGACACTGTGGACAGGAACGGGCTCGTCGGGGGTTTTCCCAGGTCCGCATGACCAACGGGTGCAGGCATTCGTATCTGGAGGACTGAATCGTGATTGACGATGCCAAGGATGGTCTGTTAGAGAGCCCATTCGGACGACTGCGGATCGCATTGGTAGCGCCACCCTACTTCAACGTCCCACCGACGGGGTACGGCGGTGTCGAGGCGGTGGTCGCGGACCTCGCCGATGCGCTGGTCGGCCGTGGCCACACCGTGCATCTGATAGGCGCCGGTACGGCCGGCACGGCGGCACACTTCGTGTCGGTACGCGACCAGATCATCCCGGAGCGTCTCGGCGACCCGTACGCCGAGTTGGTACACGCCGCCGCCACCCGACGCGCGGTACAGCACCTGGCGCAGACCGACGGGCTGGACGTGGTGCACGACCACACCACCACGGGCGTCCTGAACGCCCCCTCGTACGCCGAGTTCGGGCTGCCCACGGTAGTCACCGCGCACGGCCCGGTGAACGGCGATCTACAGGAGTGCTACGCGTCGCTGGGCCTGGGCATCGACCTGGTGGCGATCAGCGACCGGCAGATGGAACTGGCCCCCGATCTCAACTGGATCGGTCGCGTACACAATGGTCTCCGGTTGGAAACCTGGCCGTTCCAGACCGAGAAGGACGGGTACGCGCTGTTCCTCGGCCGCTACCACCCGGACAAGGCGCCGCACCTGGCCATCGACGCCGCGCACGCCGCCGAGATCCCGATCGTGCTGGCCGGCAAATGCACGGAGGCGCTGGAGAAGCAGTACTTCGAGAGCGAAGTTCGGCCCCGCCTGCGTCCCGGCGACCGGTTGCTCGGGGTCGCTGACGCTAAGCTTAAGCGGGAGTTGCTCGGCGCGGCCCGGTGCCTGCTGTTCCCGGTGCAATGGGAGGAGCCGTTCGGCATGGTGATGATCGAGTCAATGGCCTGCGGAACGCCGGTGGTGGCGTTGCGCGGCGGCGCCGTGGCGGAGGTGCTCGAGGACGGGCGCACCGGCCTCATCTGCGACGATCCGGCCGAGCTGCCCGATGCCCTGCATCGGGTCACCGAGCTCGACCCGGCGGCCTGCCGCGCCCGGGTCGCCGAGCACTTCGGCACCGACGCCCTCGCCGCCGGGTACGAGCAGGCGTATCGCACCGCCATCACGCATCGGGCGGCACGGGCGGTGCTGTTCTCCGAGTCGCTGGTGAAGCTGCGTACCGAATTCGGCGCGCTCGCCTCGAACGTCGGCCCGCGGCAGACACGGCGGCGGCGCGACGCTACTCGGTTGCCCGGCGTCGCTGAATGAACAATCCCGGCACCCCTCTCAACGCCGGCGAACCGGTGACGTTAGGTGCCGCCGGTCAGATCATGACGCTCGTCGAGGGTTCCACCTTCTGCCTGTCCGATCGGTCCGGCGACGTGATCCCTGGCGGCGCGCAGGGCCTGTTCGTCCGGGACGCGCGCCTGCTGTCCCGCTGGGAACTCCGGCTGGACGGCCATCTGGCGCTGCCACTGTCGGTGCTCGCCGCCGAGGCGTTCACCGCCCGGTTCGTCCTGCGCCGGCAGCCGCTGCCCGGCCTCGCCGACAGCACCCTGCTGCTGGTCCGGGAGCGGCTGGTGGGCGACGGCATGCGGGAGACGTTGACCCTGCGCAACCTGGGCCGGGAGCCCACCAGCGCGGTCCTGACCCTGCACGTCGACGGGGACTTCTCCGACCTGTTCTCCGTCAAGGAGGGCCGAGGCAACCTCGGCGGCGCGCATTCCGTGGTGTCCGGTCAGGATCTGGTGCTGACCTCGCGGACCGACGCCGGGCGGGGGGTGCAGATCAGCGCGTCCGGCGAACCGCTGGTGACGCCCGGGGCGCTGAGTTGGCAGGTGGTGGTGCCGCCGCACGACCAGTGGACCGCCGAGGTCTTCGTAGAGCCCAGGTTCGCCGGCCGGCGGGTGAAGCCCAGCTTCGAGCGTGGGCAGCAGGTCAACAGCACCGCGGCGGCGCGCAAGCTGCGGGCCTGGCGGACGGCGAGCGCGTCGGTGAGCACGGACAGCCCGGTGCTGTCCGCGGTGCTCCGGCACACCGCGACCGACCTGGGCGCGTTGCAGATGCACGACGGGACCGACGGTGAACGATCGTTCGTCGCGGCCGGCGCGCCCTGGTTCATGACCCTGTTCGGGCGGGACAGCCTGCTCACGGCCTGGATGGTGCTGCCCATCGACGTCAACCTCGCGGTCGGCACGCTGCAGACGCTGGCGAGCGTGCAGGGTACGAAGGTGGACCCGGTAACCGAGGAGGAACCCGGCCGGATCCTGCACGAGCTGCGCGTGGGGCCGGACCGCGACCGGGCCCTGGGCGGCAGCCACTACTACGGCACGGTCGACGCGTCCCCGCTGTTCGTGATGCTGCTCGCCGAGTGCCACCGCTGGGGCGTACCCGAGGAGACGATCCGGGAACTGCTGCCCGCGGCGGACGCGGCGCTGGACTGGATCGACCGGTACGGCGACCGGGACGGCGACGGGTTCGTCGAGTACCAGCGGGCGACCGACCGGGGACTGGTCAACCAGGGTTGGAAGGACAGCTTCGACGCGATCAACTTCAGTAGCGGATCGCTCGCCGAGACCCCGATCGCCCTGTGCGAGGTCCAGGCATACGTGTACGCCGCGTTTCAGGCCCGCGCCGCCCTGGCCGAGTCGTTCGGTGACCTGGACACCGCCAAGCGCCACCGCGAGCGCGCCGACGTCCTACGCGAGGAGTTCCACCGCCGGTTCTGGCTGCCGCAGGGCTGGTACGCGGTCGCGCTGGACGGCCGCAAGCAGCCGGTCGACTCGCTGACCAGCAACGTCGCGCACTGCCTGTGGACCGGGATCGCCTCGGACGAGCACGCCGCCCAACTCGTCGAGCACCTGGGCAGCGCGGACATGGACACCGGCTACGGCCTGCGTACGCTGTCCGCCCGGTCCGGCGCCTACAACCCGATGGGCTACCACAACGGCTCGGTATGGCCGCACGACACGGCGATCGCAGTCGCCGGTCTCTACCGGTACAGCCACGTGCCCGGTGCCGTCGAGCTGGCACAACGGCTGACCACCGGGCTGCTGGACGCGGCGAGCGCATTCGGTGGCCGGCTGCCCGAGCTGTTCTGCGGCTTCGGTCGGGACCAGTTCGCCCCGCCGGTGCCGTACCCCACGTCCTGTTCGCCGCAGGCCTGGGCGAGCGCCACGCCGCTGCTGCTGGTGCGCTCGGCCCTCGGACTGCATCCCGACGTGCCGCGCCGCACCCTGGCATTGCGCCCCTGGCTGCCGGACAGCTGGGGGCGCCTACGCCTGTCCGAGCTGCGCCTCGGACCGACGACCGTACAGGTCGTGGCCCGGGGCGACCGCCTGGAACTGAACGGACTACCGGACGACTGGACTCACCTACCCGCGGATTGAGGACTGCGGGGCCCTCAGGTTGACGCTCTCCACGAGAGCCTGCATGCCCTTGCCGTCCGGGTCACCGACAGCCTGAGCCCGCTGGGCGGCCGGCCACCGGGCCACATCACGCAAGCGCGCGCCAACGCCGCCCACTCGATGTCATCACTGCCGTGACCAGCGGCAACTCCAGAGCACAATGACCTGAATCCACCGGGGTAAGCGGCGTGCGGCGTCGGGCGAGCGGGTTCGATGCCGGTCAATGCGACCTCCCCACGTGATCTATAGTAGGCGAGAGAAAAATTCACATTTAGGGAAGCCGATGTCAGCAGCTCGTCGTTTCGCGAGAATCTCCAGGTCCGCACCCGTCACCGGGCAACAGGTCCTGTTCCGGCGGGCCATTGTCCTTGGCGGCAGCGTCGCCGGACTGATGGCCGCCCGGGTGCTCAGCGACCACGCCGACGAGGTGCTGATCATCGAGCGTGACGACCTGGCGGCACTCGACGTCCCCGACGAACGGATAGCCGCAGATCCGGCCGGTGCGATCGGTCCGCGGCCCGGCGTGCCGCAGGGCAGCCAGGTCCACGCCCTGCTTCCGTCCGGTCAGATCCAACTGGAGCGCTGGTTCCCCGGGTTCGTCGACGCGGCGCTGGCCGCCGGCGCCGTGAGCCCGCCACCGGAGACCCACCGGTTCTACATTGACGGCAAGATTCGTAACAACTCGTCGGCGGGTACGGCCATGCAGGGCCTGATCTCCAGCCGGCCGTTTCTCGAGGCGCTGATCCGCCATCGGGTGCTCGGCCGCGCCAACGTGCGTACCGTGCGGGGTCGCGCCGAAGGCCTCACTATCACCGATGGTGCCGTGACCGCCGTGCGGTACGTCGCTGCTGATTCAGCAGAGGTTGCCGAGGACCCCACCGACTTCGTCGTCGATGCGACCGGGCGGTCCAGCCGCCTTGGTGACTGGATCGCCGACTGCGGCTTCCCCCGACCGCCGATGCAGCGGATGGGCATCAAGCTGAACTACGCCACCACCCTGTACGAGCGGCCGCCGATGCCCGAGTTGTGGACGACGATCTCGATCGACACCCACGCGCCTGGCCGCACTTCCCGGATCGGCGGCTTCACCCCGATTGAGGGCGACCGGTGGTCGATGCTCGTCTCCGGCTACGCCGACGACCGCCCCACCCGAGACCCCGACGACTACCGCCGGCGCTGCGAGCAGGATTTCCCGCCAGAGTTCGGCAAGATCGCCACCACCGCCGAACGGGTGAGCGAGGTCGCCACCTACCACCAGGCCGACAGCCGCCGCCGCGACTTCCACCGCCTCGACCGCTTCCCGTCCCGGGTCATCGCCGCCGGCGACGCTGTCGCCTCCTTCAACCCGGTGTACGGACAGGGCATGACCTCGGCCATGCTGCACGCCTCCTGCCTTTCGGAGTACCTGTGTAGCAACCCCGACCCGGCCCGGCCCGCGCGCTCCTACTTCGCCGACGTCAGGGTGATCGTGGACGCGGCATGGCAGGTCTCCACTATGCCCGACCTGGCACTCCCGCACGTGCAGGGTCCATATCCCAAGGGCTACAAGGCAATCCGGTGGGCGAGTGGCCTGGTCTTCAAGGCGTCCCTGAAAGATCAGGCCGTCAATGAGCAACTCGGCAAGGTCACCAACATGCTGGCTCATCCCAGCTCCCTCGCCCGACCGGGATTCCTGCTCCGGGCTCTCGCCGCATCCGCGCGACGATAGCCGTGGGACCCGGGGACGGGCTCTCTCCCCTTCTGGGTCGGTGCCGTCGGGGTACAGCGGGGTCTCGAACGCCATGCCAGGACAGGGGCAGGGGCGTCCCGCCACGCCGCAAAGCCGCCGCCGTTTCCACCCCGACCCTTGCCCGCCCTATCGGTATTCGATAGATTACCATCGCTGCTCGATGGAAGGTTGGGTTCATGGGAAAGCTGACAGTGCGTACGCTTCGCGCCGTGCTCGTGGTGGTGCTCGCCGGCACCTTGTTCGTACAGGTAGGGATGATATGGACGTTGGTCAGCGGGAGCGACCCGGAGGACGGATCACTCCCGCTGACCGCACTGCGCGTGATCACGATCCTGGGCATGGCGTCGGTCCAGGTCGCCCTGGTCTGCGTATGGCGGCTGGTGACGATGGTGCGCCGCGGAACCGTGTTCTCGCACGCCGCCTTCCGGTACGTGGACGTCATGATCGGCGCGATCGTGGCGGCTGCCCTCGTGTGGTTCGCGGTCACGGTCGTCAACGCCCCGGGCCAGCGGGACGATCCGGGCGTCACGGTCATCATGGGCGGGGTCGGCGTGGCCATCCTGGGAGTCGCGCTCATCGTGCGCGTGCTGCGGATGCTGCTTGCCCAGGCCGTCGCGCGCGACGTCGAAGCGGCGCAGATGCAGGCCGACTTGGACGAGGTGATCTGATGCCGATCGCCGTCGACATCGACGTCATGCTGGCCAGGCGCAAGATGTCCGTGGGCGAGCTCGCGGACCGCGTCGGGATCACGCCCGCCAACCTAGCGGTACTCAAGAACGGCCGCGCCAAAGCGGTGCGCTTCGCGACGCTCGCCGCCCTCTGTGAGGCGCTCGGGTGCCAGCCAGGCGACCTGCTGCGCTGGGAGGCCGAGGAGGCCGCGGCCGGATGACGTGCCCAGGAACCCGGCCCACGCCCTCGCCGGGCCGCCCGCGAGACCGCCATCGCGGTCGACCGCGGCTCATCCAGCAGCTGACTTCCACCACGAGTCCGGCTGAGGACGACGATCGATAGCAGCGGTTCAGCTACCGCTCTTCGAGGACTACCGAAGAGCCTTCACCCTCCAGTGAGTCATCCGGGAGAAGTCCCCGATGGCCAGCCGCACCCGCATGACAAGGCCCTCAGAGTGCCTCTCAGGGGACCAGGACGAGCTTGCCGCGCACATGGCCGCCCAGACTGATGCGGTAGGCCTCGGCGGCACGGTCGAACGGGAACGTCTGCACTTTGACCACCACCTTGTTCTGGGCCAGCAGCTCGGCGATCTC
>JAVHVY010000219.1:0-25637 GCA_032160305.1 Actinoplanes sp. | reverse complement strand
CCGAACGGTTCCCCGGTCCGCCCCCCGACCCAGACCACCGTGGACCCGGATCAACACCGGGGAGGCAGTCCGACATGAGATAGACACTGCGCCGCTACGCCGCGGGAGCCGTCGCCACCGCCGCGCTGGCCAGTGCGGCGGTGGCGACGATCACCACGCCGGCCGCGGAGCCATCCTGGCACCCCACCCCGTATGGACTGACCGAGAACCCTGACTGCATCCTCCACCCACGGTGACCGCCGCCCACCCGGCCCGCGTCGTCAGCACCCGCTGGACAACCGCGGCCGCCCGGTGATCACCGTGCAGACAGCCACCGACCGAGCCGCCGCCACCCACCTCCCCGTCGGGCCTAGCAGATGCCCGGCGCGATCGGCGTCGGGCTGGACAATCCGACGACGGCCACCGACCTGCGGACGGGCAGTGACCCGAACCGCGGGCAGCAGTGGGACCTCCCGGCCGTGCGGGTCGTCGAAGGCTGACCACGGTCCACCGGTGCTGGCGTCACCGTCGCCGTGCTGGACACCGGCGCCAACGCCACCCACCCCGACCTGGCCGGGCCGGGCAGATGTTGCCCAGGATCGACCTGGTCAGCGACACGACCGGCACCAGCACCGATGCGAAGGGGCACGCACCCACGTGGCCGGCACGATCGCCGCCGCGACGGGCAACGGCGTCGGTATCGCCCCGGAGGTTCGGAACCTGCCGATCCGGGTGCTCGACGCGAACGGCGCAAGCTTCACCTCGACCGCCGGCTTCCGGGATCGTGGCGGCCGCCGACCAGGGCGCCTAGGTGAACAACATGTCGCTGGGCTCCGTGTCCCCCGACCCGGCCATGTCGACCGCAATCTGGTACGCCCGCAGCAAGAGTGTCGTCGTGGTGGCCGCCGCCGGGAACGCCCGTTCCTCGGGCAGCTCGGTCAGCTACCCGGCTGCCGACCCGGGGGTCATCGCGGTGGCCTCCGCTGGCCCGACCGACCAACTACAGTGGCTTCTCCAACCACGGCGAGTACGTGGACGTGGCAGCGCCCGACGAGGGCATCCTGAGCACCGTGTCGTCCGCTGGCTACGCCCACTACAGCGGCACATCGATGGCCACGCCATACATGGCCGCGGTCGCGGCGCTGATGCGGGCCTACAGGCGGGCGCTCGGGCCGGACCAGGTCGAGCAGGCGATCGAGGCGTCTGCCGTCGACCTGGGCGTGCCCGGCCACGACGCCGACCACGGGGTACGGCCGGGCCGGGCGTTTGGCCCGGCAGCCGACGCCGCTGAGTCACGGAGACCACCTACCGCGCGGTGGTCCAGCGGACAGCGGCCGGCCTCACGTCGGGTAGTTGGTATCGGGTCGTGACGCCCGCCACGGCGGCGATGACGGGATACGTCAGCGCCGCCGTACGCATCTGACAAGCGTCAGCCCAGTTCCTTCCAGCGCTTGTCGAGCGCCGCCACGCTGGCCGCCCGGGACGGATGGCCGTTCACGTTGACCATGACCGTGGCGACACTGCGCGTGGCGCTCGTACGCCAGCAGATCAACAGGTTCGCTATCTTCTTCGGCTTCTCGTTGTTGGCGAACTGCATGGTCTGCGAGCACGTGGCGTCGCCGTACCGCTTGGCGCCGCCTGCCACCCAGCCGAGCTCGCGCTGGCCGGTCAGGTCTCCCCGCGCCGACACCAGCCGCAGGGTGGTTCCATCCTTCTTCAGCGAGCCGCTGTCGGTGGCGGTCACGGCGGCCGCGGCCAGCGTCGTCGTCGGCCGCGGCCGCATGAGTGGCACGCCGTCCTTCGCGGCAGCCTCGCGGGCGTCGCGTACCTCCTGCTCGGCGGATTTCGGGCTGGCCGTCGCGCTGGGCGCAGTCTTCGACAGGTCCGGGGACGGTGACCAGCTGGGCCCGACGGCCAATCCGGTCCGGGTCGCCGCCGCCGTGCCGGTGGGTTGCGTAGGCGTAGGCGTCGGGGAGTCCGCCGGGGCGAACGGGGTGAGCGCGCCCGCGTCCGGGGCGATCTGGTCCTTGTGGGCCAGCGAGCCGGTGGCGTAGAAGGCTCCCACGCCGAGGACCACGGCCAGTCCCGATATCCCGGCGACGAGCTTCCTGCGGCGCCGGTCGCGTCTGGCCCCGTCCGGCGAGTAGACGCCGGCGCCGTGTTCAGAGTCGGTCATCTGGTTTCCTTTGCGGGTCTCGACTGGGCCCGCGTGGGGCAGGCCCCGAGCGTTCATGGTCGCACCCGAAGGGACATAAAGGGCTAAAACGACGGCATTGGCAACGGTACGAGCGACCCCACCGCCGGTCGATGTCAGCCACTGCGTTCGCCGCCGAGGGTCGGCCCCGGTCGCTGCGAATTGCGGCCATCAAGACCCCGGCCGGCTGAGGCCACGAGCTGTGGGCTGCCGGCGACACCGCCGCTACACCGGAGACGCAACCGGGAAAGTTCTCGAACTCATCCCGGCCAGGACGATGAAGGCTCTCGATCGTGCGTGGCGATCGGGAAGCAGGTCGACAGTGAGGTTCCATCTCCGCCGGTACGCCTTCGGGACGCTGGCATCCGGCACCGTGGCCGCCGCCGCGCTGGTAGTCCCGTTCGCGGGCGCCGTGCCCTGGACGCCGGTTCCGTTCGGCTTGGCTGAGGACCCGGCGCAGATCCTGCCGGCGACCGTCAGCGCCGCGAACCCGGTGAGTGTGGTCAGCACCGTACTCGACAGCGGCGGCCGCCCGGTCGTCACCGTCCGCACGGCCACCGATCGCGCTTCGGCCGAGCGGCTGGTCCGGGCCGGGCAGAAGGCCCCGCACGCGATCGGCGTGGAACTCGACGCCACCGTCTCCATCGCCGACGCGCTGACCGGGACGGATCCGTACCGTGCTTCACAGTGGGACCTGGCGAAGGTCAACGTCCCGACGGCCTGGCAGCGGTCCACCGGCGCCGGGGTCACGGTCGCGGTCATCGACACCGGCATCGACGCCGGTCACCCCGACCTGGCCGGCCAGATCCTGCCGGGCATCGACCTGGTCGCCAAAACCTCGGGCGTCAGCTCCGACCCGAACGGGCACGGCACGCATGTGTCCGGCACCATCGCCGCCCTGGCCGGCAACGGCATCGGTATCGCCGGCATCGCACCGGACGCGAAGATCCTGCCTATCCGGGTGCTCGGCGCCAACGGCAGCGGTGTGATGTCCGATGTGGCGACCGGCCTGGTCTACGCGGCCGACCACGGCGCCCAGGTCGTCAATATGTCGATCGGCTCCAGCGGCCAGACCGGCGCGGTCAGCACCGCCATCGGGTACGCCCGCAGCAAGGGCGTCGTCGTGGTCGCCGCCGCGGGCAACGAGCGGGCCAGCGGGAGCCCGATCAGCTACCCGGCCGCCGACGTGGGCGTCATCGCCGTCGCGTCGACCGACTCGGCCGACCATTACAGCAGTTTCTCCAACCAGGGCAGCTATGTCGACATCGCCGCGCCGGGTAGCACCATCCTGAGTACCGTCCCGGTCACCATGGGCGGTTACGGCAACTACAGCGGCACGTCGATGGCCTCTCCGCACATCGCGGCGGTCGCCGCCCTGCTGAAGGCTTACCACCCGGAGCTCTCGCCGGACCAGGTCGAGCAGGCCATCGAGAAATCCGCGATCGATCTGGGAACCGCCGGCAAGGACACCGATTACGGGTACGGCCGCGTCGATGCCGCCGCCGCCCTCGCCACAGTCGCCCCGTCCCCCAGTACCTCCACCTCGTCGTCCACATCACCGACACCGACAGTCAGCGCAACCACAACGCCTCCGGTGACGCCCACCGCCGCCCCCACAGTGACACCGACCATCGTCCCCACCGTGAAACCCACCATCGTCCCCACGGTGACACCGACTGTGCCGCCGGTGCGGGTGACGCCGGTGGTGACCTCCACGGCGGCTTCGACCCAAGTGGTCTACGGAACGACGGCGACCACGACGTTCACTGTGAACGCAGAGGGCAAACCGTGGGCGGCGCGCCTGGCGCAGGCCTGCATCTCCGAGAACGCCGCCGCGTTCCGGTGCACCGCGGTCGCCACCTCGGCCACCGGCACGGTCACTGTGAGCCGGAGCGTCACCGGCCCGTACCAGGTCCGGCTCGTGGTGGTCGCCACACCGACATCCAACGAGGTCACCTCGGCGACGTACGCCTACACAGCGCGGGCCGAGGCAACTCTGACCAAGAGCGGCAGTCAGTCGTTCACCGCCGTCATCAGCGGGGCGACCGGTCAGCCGACCCAGGTGCAGCAGGCCGACGGACAGAGCTGGCGGACTTTGATCACCTATCCGGCCGCGGCGAAAGCGGTGGTGTCCGGTCTACGGCCGGGCGTCGGCTACCGCATCGTGGTCGCCGCAACGGCGTCCGTCGCGGGCGCGACAAGCAACACCGTGCAGTTCTGAGCCCGGCGGCCCGGCGAGCCGACCCTCGCCGGGCCGGATGGCGGTGGCGCAGCCCGTCACGGAGATCATCGTCCTGATCCCCAGGAGTTCTACGGAGTTGGGCCAACTTGCAAGTAACCGAGGGGATATCGGTGTGCTTGGATCCAGCCATGACTTCTGAGGGCAGGGCGGTCGTCTTGGGTGGGGGCGGCGTCACGGGCATCGCCTGGGAGGTCGGGCTTATTCACGGGCTCGCGGAGCTCGGCGTGGATCTTTCGGGCGCCGATCTCTATATCGGCACGTCGGCCGGCTCGGTGGTGGCCGCCCAGATCACCAGCGGCACTCCATCAGACGCGATGTTCGCCCAGGAGGTCGCCGACACCACCGGGGACCGGAACGCCTCGATCGGGTCCGGCGTGCTGCTGCGCTTCGTCTTCTCGGCGCTCTATCCGGGCGGGCGCCAGCGGGGCCGGGCCTGGCTGGGCCGCGCCGCCCTGCGCTCCAAGACCGTGCCGGAGTCGGCGCGGCGGGCCGCCATCATGACCCGGGTGCCGCACGACGAGTGGCCGCCGACGCCGCTGCGCATCCCGGCGGTGGCGGCGGAGACCGGCGAGGTCAAGGTCTTCGACAAGTCCAGTGGCGTCTCGCTGATCGACGCGGTCGCGGCCAGTTGTGCGGTGCCGATCGTGTGGCCACCGATGACGGTGAACGGGACCCGGTACATCGACGGCGGCGCGCGGTCCATCGCCAACGTCGACCTCGCGCGGGGCAACGGGCGAGTGGTGGTGATCGCGCCGGCCACGACCTCGGTGCACCGGTCAGGCCGGCCGGCGGTGCAGGCAGCGGCACTCGGCCCGGATGTGCGGACCGCGGTGGTGAGCCCGAGCGACGCCGCGCTCACCGCCATCGGCCGCAATCCGCTCAGCCCCGACCGCCGCGCCGACGCCGCCGAGGCGGGCCGGAAGCAGGCGGCCGAGGTCGTGGAGCGGGTCCGCGTGGTGTGGGGCTGACGTGCTGCCGATGCCGGAGTGCCCGGTGGGCAGCTTCTTGCCGGCCGCGTCGTAGGCGGCGAGGCCGGAGAGGAACATAACAGGCTAAAACGACGGCATTGGCAACGGTACGAGGGACTCCCATCGCCGGTCGATGGCAGCTACCGCGTTCGCCGCCGAGGGTCGGCCCCGGCCGCTGACGGCCACCGCGATCACGCTCTTCTCCGCACTGATCCGCCAGCACACCAGCAGGGCCGGGTTCTCCCCCGCCGGGACGCCCGCGCTGTAGTGGAAGTTCTGGCTGCAGTACGACGTGCCGACCGGTTGCCCGTCGTCCGCGACCCAGCCGAGTTCGCGCTGCCCGCTGAGATCACCCAGGGCGGAGACCACCCGCAGGGTCGCCCCGTCCCGGCTCATCGAGCCGCTCTCGGTGACCGTGATCTGCGCCGGCGGCGCCGCCGCGGCCGCACCGATCTGCCGGGGCACCGACGACGGCACCGCCAGGCCGCCGATGGCCGGCTGGGCGACGGCGAGGCGCTGCCGGATGGTCAATGACGGACTGGTCAGTGGCACCGGCGACCGCTGCGGGGCGACGCCCGACTTGACCGGCGGCGAGACCGCCAGCGCGGCCGGGCGGGACCGTTTGCGGGCCGGCCGCCGGTAGGGCGAGGTGGTCGCCGGTGCCGCCGACGTGGAGCGGCTGGGGTACCGCGCGCCGGCGTCGTTGACGATCTGGTCCTTGGCCGGCATCGCCGCGGTCACCAGGAACAGCACCCCGGCGCCGATGGCGGCCAGCCCGACCAGGGCGACGATCGCCTTCTTGCCGGCCCGGATCCGCCGGGCCGCCCGCGGCGAGTAGTTTGCGAAATCAGAATCGGTCATAACGGGAGCCCTTCACCGGCGTCGGGACCGCGGGCCTCCATGGTCGCATCCGATCGGACATAAAGGCTGAAAAACACCACATTGACGAAGCTGGCAGAGTAGACAGTCATGACCGACTGCACCGACTGCACCGACTGCAGCGAGCGCAGCGAGCGCAGCGAGGGCCAGGAGGGCATGACAAAGGGGGCGCAGTCATGGCCGGGAGAGCATTGGTTCTGGGTGGTGGTGGCGTCACCGGCGTCGCGTGGGAGATCGGCCTGTTGCTCGGGCTCGCCGAGCAGGGCGTCGACCTGACCGGCGCGGATCTCTTCGTCGGCACGTCGGCCGGCTCGGTGACCGCGGCCCAGGTGACCACCGGCCGGCCCCTGCCCGAGCTGTACGAGGCGCAGCTGGCCGGCACGACACAGGAGATCGCGACGAGTCTCGGCACGGCCGGGCTGCTCAGGTTCGTGGTGGCCGGGCTCTGGCCGGGCGACCCGCGCAAGGGCCGCGCCTGGCTCGGCCGGGCCGCGCTGCGCGCCTCTACCCCGAGCGAGGCCGAACGCCGAGCGGTCATCGCCCAGCGGGTCGGGACCGCCGAATGGCCGGCGACGCCGTTGAAGATCACCGCGGTCGAGGCGGAGACCGGCGAGTTCACGGTCTTCGACACGTCCAGCGGCGTCTCCCTGATCGACGCGGTCGGGGCGAGCTGCGCGGTCCCGATGGTCTGGCCGCCGGCGACTGTCAACGGCAGCCGTTACATCGACGGCGGTGCGCGGTCGGTCGCCAACGTCGACCTCGCCGCGGGCGCCGACCGGATAGTGGTGATCGCGCCGATCACCGCGTCGGCCCGCCGGTCCGGCAAGCCGCAGGCCCAGGCGAAGGCTCTGGGCGTACGCAATGTGGTGATCGCTCCGAGCGCGGCCGCGCTGACCGCGATCGGTCGCAACCCGCTGGATCCGGCCCGGCGCGCGCCCAGCGCGCAGGCCGGCCGCGCGCAGGCGGCCGAGGTGGCCGCCCAGGTCCGCGCGGTCTGGTCCTGACCGGGGACCGGTCGGACTGGAGGTTGTTCGGTGAATTGAACCTCGGGTTTACTTCACTGCTATGAGCATCATTTCCCCCGGCTTCGGGGGCCGGCGCCGCTCGTCACGACCCGACCTGCCACCCGGGCAGTATCTGACCAGGGATTTCCCCGTGCTGTCCGCCGGGCCGACCCCGCGGATCCCGCTGGACCGGTGGACCTTCACCATCACGTCCGAGACGGGCACGAAGCGGACCTGGTCGTGGGCGGAATTCCAGGCGCTGCCCGCCGAGGACGTGACGGTCGACATCCACTGCGTCACGAAATGGTCGAAGCTGGGCACCACCTGGCGCGGCGTCTCGATCGACACCCTGCTCAGCGACACCGAGACGAACGCCGACTACACGATGGTGCACGGCTACGGCGGCTACACGACCAACGTGCCGCTCGCGGATCTGATCGACGGCAAGGCCTGGGTGGCGTACAAGTTCGACGGTGACGATCTGGAGCCCGAGCACGGCGGGCCGGCCCGGCTGCTCGTCCCACATCTGTACTTCTGGAAGTCGGCGAAGTGGGTCAACGGCATCGAGCTGATGACCGAGGACGCGCCCGGCTTCTGGGAGGAGGCCGGCTACAACATGTACGGAGACCCATGGCGCGAACAGCGTTATCAAGGCGACTGAGCTGGAAGGTCGCCACCGTCGCCGAGGCCCGCGCCGAGACAGCCTCGGCCCGCACCCTGGTCCTGGACGTACCGGACTGGCCGGGTCACCTGCCGGGCCAGCACGTCGACCTGCGGCTGACCGCCCCGGACGGCTACTCGGCGCAGCGCAGCTATTCGATTGCGTCCGCGTGGACGGACGACGGCACGGTGGAACTGACCGTCCAGCGCGTCGAGGACGGCGAAGTGTCGTCGTACCTGACCGACGTTCTCGAGGTGGGCCAGCCGCTGGAGCTGCGCGGCCCGGTCGGCGGCTGGTTCGTCTGGCGGAACGAGCCTGCGCCGGTGCTGCTGGTGGCCGGCGGCTCCGGGGTGGTGCCGCTGATGGCGATGATCCGGGCCCGGGACGCACTGCGCGGGCGCCAGCCGTTCCGGCTGATCTACTCGGTGCGCACCCGAGCGGACGTCTGCTACGCCGGTGAGCTGGCCCGCCGGGTACGCGACGACCCGGGGCTGGACGTCACCTTCGGCTACACCCGGCAGACGCCGGCCGGCTGGCCCGGTAAGCCGCACCGGATCGACGCGCCGACCGTGCGCGACCACGGCTGGCCGCCCGATGTCGGTCCGGACTGTTTCGTCTGCGGTCCGACCAGTTTCGTGGAGACGGTCGCCGACATCCTGGTCGGGCTCGGCCACGACCCGGCGAAGATCCGCACCGAACGCTTCGGAGGCACCTCGTGACCGGAATGCTGGACGGCAACGCCATCGCGGGCGACCTGGGCGAGATCTTCGCCGTCGACCTGACCACGGCCGTCGCCACCTGCGCGGGCTGCAGGCATCCGAGCGTGGTCGCCACGTTGCGCGTCTGGGGGCAGGAGGCCGGCGTGGTGGCCCGCTGCCCGTCCTGCGATGACGTGATCCTGCGCTTCGTCCGCGGCCCGGAGCAGGCCTGGCTGGACCTGCGCGGAGCGGTGTCGTTGCGGATCGCGATGCCGCCGGCGGGCTCAGTCGCGGAAGGTCCGGCGTAGCCGGTCGGCGAGTCCGATCGGGCGCGGCGCGGTGGCCAGCCGGTCGCTACGGGTCTCGGCGGCGTCGCTACGGGTCGCGGTGGCCGGGCCCGAACGCCCGATCGGCTGATCGTAATCGGCCGCGGCGATCGCCTCGATGATCTGTTCCTCGCCGAAGCCCTCTGAGCCGGGGATCGAGGCCACGAAACCGACCAGGTTGCCGTTGCGCATGACCTGCGCTTCGAGCCCGGCGGTGCCGTCGTTGTCCCAGATCGCCTCGCGGCCGTCGCTCAGAACGACCCGGATCCCGTACTGCGTGATGCCGGCCTGCGGCAGTTTCACGTGGGCGAAGACGTTGCGCGCCCGGAGTGTCTCGACGACCCGCTCAGCCCTGTGCTGTTCCATGCCGCGACGCTAACCGGCCGAGCTGTGCGCACGCTGAAAACCAGCTGTGCCGCCGCTCAGGCTCGTTGCTCTTCGAACACGAAACATTACCAGATGACATAGATGCTGGTCACATCGATGAATGTTACTACTACGTAACACAAATGTCACTATGTTTCTTTCGACGAACTATTGACTTACTCTTCAGTAACCGGAGCGCTTCGGCCCCCACATCCCCCTGTGGATTCCGGAGGCCACCCGATGAGCAGACGGCAAACCGTTCTCGCCTGCCTCGTCACCACATCCCTCATCACCTTCCTCACCCTCGTCACCGCCACCCCCGCCCACGCGTCGTCGACCTACGCCGACACCGACTACCTCGCCCTCGGCGACTCGTATTCCGCCGGCGTCGGCGCCCCCGGGCAGAGCGGCCTCTGTCTGGTCGGCACCAACGGCTACCCGGCCCAGTGGGCCAGGAAGAACGACCCGAACTCGTACCGCAACGTCGCCTGCATCGGCGCCACCACCACCGACGTCCGCACCTTCCAGGTGCCCTACCTGAGCTCGCACACCGACCTGGTCACCGTCACCATCGGGGGCAACGACGTCGGCTTCGCGCCGATCGCGGCCACCTGCACCATTGGCACCTACAACACCTGCGCGGCGGCGTTGACGGTGGCGCGCGACTACACCGAGAGCGCCATGCCGGCGCGACTCGACACCACCTATCAGGCGATCAGGAGGAAGGCGCCGAACGCGCAGATCGTGGTGCTGTCGTACCCGATCCTGTTCGACACCGCTTCGGAGAACTGCGGGATCGGCGGGATGAGCCTGGCCAAACGCCAGATCATCAACGTCGCCGTCGAAGATCTCGACGACCTGATCGCGGAACGCGCGAAGGCCGCCGGCGTCACCTTCACCGACGCCCGGCCCACCTTCGCCGGGCACGGGATCTGCAGCTCGTCGTCGTGGATCAACCCGGTCACGGTGATCCCGCCGACGAACTCCTTCCACCCCAACCAGAACGGCTACACGTACGGATATCTGCCGGCAATGTCGTCGGCGCTGGACTGAGCACAGCGGGGCGGCTGGCGGGCCTCCCGTCAACTCGCGAGCCGACGGTACCGGGCTCGGCAGCGCATTTCCGCCGTCGAGCCCGGCCGATCGGGAGCATTCCCGGGGAACCGGCCGCGCTGCGGCCCGAAATCGATGATTATGTCCGCATGGGTGTCATGGCTTATCCCCTCCGGTACGCGCTTGCTGATCTGGCGCTCGCGCTCAGTCGAGCCGCCGACCACTCCGGCGGGGTGCGGGCCACCGCGACCCGGGCGGCGGCGGACATGATCGGCGACGGTGCCGGCGTGCAACTGCTGCGCGACGACGGCCGGTACGACACGATCACCTATCACCATCTCGACGACGGGCAGGCCGCCGCCCTCGCCCGGGTCCTGGACCGGTCTGACGAGCTGCCCGAGGACGACTTCTCGACGGCACTCGCGGCCAGCCGGCGGCCGGTCGTGCTCGTCGCCGACGGTCCCGGACCGCTGAGCAGTCTGCCCAGCCCGCGGCACCACCCGTACGTCGACCCGGGCGGGGACGTCCCGGGCATCCACGCGGCCGTGCTGTGCCCGCTCATCGTCGACAACACGTATCTGGGGTACCTGATCCTGACCCGGGGGGCGCCGGGCAGTTCGTACACCACCGCCGAGGTGGAGCTGGCCCGGGACATCACCGGGGAGCTGGCGCTGGCGATGAGCTCGGCGCGGGCGATCGAACGGCTGCGGATCAGCGAGGAGAAGTACCGGCGGGTGTTGGAGACCATCCCCGAGGGGGTGCTGCAGCTCGACGGCGACGGCGTGGCCACGTACGCGAACGAACCGATCGGGGTCGTCCTCGGTCTGCCCCGCAAGGAGCTGGTCGGGGTCTCGCTGCGCGGCTTCCTGGACGACCTCGGGCAGAACGAGCTGACCCGGCGGCTCACCGAGTGCAAGGCGGGCCGGTCCACGGTCGGGGCGACCCGGCTGATGCGCGCCGACGGCTCGCAGCGCAGCGTCCGGATGAGCATGATGCCGCTGATCGACGAGCACCACGAGTTCTCCGGCGTGGTCTGCATGGTCACCGACACCACCGATCACATCGACGCGCGCGGGCTCAAGCGCCAGCTCGACCACCTGCGCCGCCTCGACAGCCTGGGCCAGCTGATCGGCGGCATCTCGCACGACTTCAACAATCTGCTGACCGTGGTCGCCGGTTCGGCCGACATGATCTTCACGACCACCGCCGAGGGGTCGCCCCAGCACCAGCTGGCCAAGGACATCATGGACGCGGTCGGCACCGGGCGGACGCTGACCCACCAGCTGCTCGCGTTCGGGCGCACCGACGGCAACCGGCCGGAGATCATCCCCATCCCGGACCTGCTCACCGACGTGCAGAGCCTGTTCAGCCGTACGCTCGGCGAGCATATCGGTCTTGATCTCGCCTTCGGAGCCGACGTCTGGCCGGTGCGGGCCGAACGCGGGCCGCTGGAGCAGGCATTGGTCAACCTGGCCGCGAACGCCCGCGACGCGATGCTGCACGGCGGTATGCTGCGGGTCGCCGCCACCAACGAGGTGGTCAAGTCCGGCCAGCTCGCCGAGGGAGCCCCGGCCGGCCGGATCGTGCACATGGTCATCCAGGACACCGGCACCGGGATGAGCGACGAGACCCGGCGGCGGGCGCTGGAACCGTTCTTCACCACCCGACCCACCGCGGCCGGGCTCGGCCTGGCCACCGCGGCCGGCATCGTGCAGGGCATCGGCGGCTACATCACGCTGGAGTCCGAGCCGCGGATGGGCACGACCGTGCACCTCTATCTACCCGCGGCCGAGGAGCGCACGGCACCGTCGGCCGACCGGCAGAACAGCCCGAACGTGATCGGCCGGGTCCTGATCGTCGAGGACCAGCCGGAGGTGGCGCAGCTGGTGCAACGGTTGATCGCGCCGTCCGGCTACGAGATCAGCGTGGCGACCGACGCGCTGATGGCGGTCACCCAGGTGGCGGCGGGCTCGCACCCGGACCTGCTGATCACCGACGTGGTGATGCCGACGATGACCGGCCCGGAGCTGGCCGCGGCGCTGCGCACCCACCATCCGGACCTGCCGGTGCTCTACATGTCGGGATACACGGCGGCGTCGCTGGGCCCGCAGCTGCATTTGGACGCGAACAGCATGCTGGTGGAGAAGCCCTTCACCCGCTCGACGCTGCTGGGCGCGATCCGGTCCCTGTGCGGGCCGCAACCACCCCGGCCGACCGGCTGACCAGCTGACCGGCTGACCAGCTGACCAGCCGGCCGAAAAGACCGACTGACCCGACTGACCCGACTGACCGGCTGACCGGCTGTCGGGCGGGTGTTAGGCGAAGAGGGCGCTCACGGACTCGCCGTTGTGGATCCGCCGCATCGCCTCGGCCAGCGGTGCGGCGACCGAGAGCACGGTCAGTTTGTCGGTGCGCTGGCCGGGCGGGATCGGCACGGTGTTGGTGCAGACGATCTCCTCGATGTCCTTCTCCGCGGACAGCCGTTCGATCGCGTCGGCCGTGAAGAGTCCGTGCGTGCAGGCCACCCGGACGCTGCGCACGTTCCGTTCGCGCAGGCGGTTGAGCAGCTCGAAGACGGTGCTGCCCTTGGCGATCTCGTCGTCCAGGATGATCACGTCGCGGTCGCTCACCTCGCCGATCACCGAGCTGATCACCACCTTGTCGTCCGGGAAGCGCTGCTTGGCGCCGGCGGCGACGTCCGCGCCGAGCATCCGGGCGAAGGCCGCGGCCTCCTTGGCGTTGCCGAGGTCGGGCGAGACCACGACGGTGTTACTCAGGTCGTAGCCGCGGAAGTGGTGGGCCAGTTCCTTCAGGGCGTGCAGGTGGTCGACCGGGATGCTGAAGAAGCCGTGCACCTGCGGCGAGTGCAGGGTCATCGCCAGGATCCGGTCGGCGCCGGCGGTGTTGAGCAGATCCGCGACCAGCCGGCCGCCGATCGAGATGCGCGGGGCGTCCTTCTTGTCGCTGCGGGCGTAGGCGTAGTGCGGCAACACGACGGTGATCCGGCCCGCCGAGGCGCCCCGCGCCGCATCGAGCATGAAAAGCAGTTCGACAAGATTTTCCTGTACGGGCGGGACGAGCGGCTGGATCAGGAAAACGTCCCGTTCCCGGCAGTTGCCTTGCAGTTGCACCTCGATGCAGTCGTTGGCGAAGCGGGAGGTCATGGTCGGCAGCAACGGTACGCCCAGGTGATCACAGATCTGGGCCGCCAGCTCGGGGTGGGCACTTCCGGAGAACACGGCGATGTCACGCACAGGGCCAACCCTAATTCGTCGCCCGGTGACCCCATGCGGGCGCCGCGCTATTGTCCACTTGAACCTTCACGCGACTCCGAGAAGAGGCAGAACATGGCTTCGTGGAACGATCAGGTCATCGCGGACTTCCGGGCCAAAGGTGGTGTGATCGGCGGACCCTGGGCGGGCAAGACGGTGGTACTGCTGCACGCCGTCGGCCGCAGGACCGGCAAGGAGTTCGTCAACCCGCTGGTCGCGGCCCCGGACGGGGACGACTTCGTGATCTGCGGCAGCATGGGCGGCGCCCCGGCGGACCCGCAGTGGGTGAGCAACCTCGAAGCGGCGAGCGGCCCGGCGACGATCGAGATCGGCACCCGCACGGTGAAAGCCGACTGCACCGTCGTACGCCCGGACGACCCGGACTGGGCCCGCCTCTACGGCATCTGGCGCACGAACTGGCCGGACGCGGCCGAGTACGAGAAGAAGACCGACCGCAAGTTCCCCGTCGCCACAGTGCACATCGTGGACTGAGGCCGGCCCGCCTCCGCACGATCCTGCCGGCCAACGCGCGCCGCTAGGTCATCTTTACAGACTGGCCGGCACCTTCAACCTGCGCGCCGAGGTCAGCCGCGGCACCTCCGGGTCCGCGACGACCGCCGGGGCCGGGTCGATGGCCCGTTCGACGGCGATGGCGTGCCAGAGGCAGAAGACGCCGACCGTCCACACCTTGCGGGAGTTGTCGGCCACGCCGGCCCGGTGGTCGGCCAACAGCCGCTGGGCGTAATCGAGATCGAGCAGGTAGCCGGCCTGCGAATCGGCGATCAGCCCGCCGATCCAGTCGCCGATCCGGCCCTTGAGCCACACCCGGGTCGGGGTGGGGAAACCGAGCTTGCGCCGGGCGCGCACGGACTCGGGGACGATGCCACGCATGGCCTCGCGCAGGGCGTGCTTGGTCGTGCTGCTCCCGGACGGCAGTTTCAGCTCGGTGGGCAGCCCGGCCGCCGCGGCGTAGACGGCCTGGTCGAGGAACGGCACCCGCAGTTCCAGCGAGTGCGCCATCGACATCCGGTCGGCCTTGGCCAGGATGTCGCCGGTGAGCCAGGTGTGCAGGTCGACGTACTGCATCGAGGCGACGTCGTCCACGTCCTGCGTCTCGGCGTACAGATGGGCGGTCATCGCCGTGTGCGGCTCGGCAGTGAATCGCATCAGCTGAGCTTTCTCCACCGGATTGAAGATCCGGGCGTTGCCGTAGTAGCGCTCCTCGATCGAGGTGGTCCCCCGCTCCAGGAAACTGCGGCCCTTGACGCCTTCGGGGATGACGCGCGCGAGGTTCCGCAGGCCGCGTTTCATCCCTGCGGGCAGTCGGTCGAGGCCGGCCAGCGACTTCGGCTCCCGGTAGATCGTGTAGCCGCCGAAGAGTTCGTCGGAGCCCTCGCCGGAGAGCACGACGGTGACGTAGCGCGACGCGGTCCGGGCCAGGAAGTAGAGCGGGACCAGGGACGGGTCGGCGACCGGATCGTCGAGTAGCTGGACGATCCGCGGCAACTCCCGGATCACGTCGTCGTCGGTCACGACCGTCGGGGTGAGCCGCACCCCGAGCTGGTCGGCGGTGTGCTGCGCGTCCTCGATCTCGGAGTACCCGGTCTGCGCGAACCCGGCGGTGAAGGTGTGCAGGTCCGGCTTCGACTCCCGGGCCAGGGCGACGATCGCCGACGAGTCGACCCCGCTGGACAGGAACGCGCCGACCGGCACCTCCGACTGCAGGTGCCGGTGCACACTGTCGCGCAGCGCGTCCCGGATCGCGTGGTACGCGTCGTCGGGTCGCACGTCGAGCGGACGCAGCGACGGCTGGAAGTAGCGGTGCAGCCGCTGTCCCCCGCCGGGCGTCCAGACCATCCGGTGCCCGGCGGGCAGCCGCCGGACGTGCCGGTGCAGGGTCAGCGGCTCCGGCACGTACTGGAAGGTCAGGTAGTGGGCGAGCGCGTCGGTGTCCAGGGTCGCCGCCGAGTCGCCGCTGAACGGCAACAGCGCCTTGCGTTCACTGGCCAGGAACAACCCGTCCGAGGTCTCCAACACGTACAGCGGCTTGATCCCGAACGGGTCCCGGGCGGCGTGCACCGTCCCCGTCTGGTGGTCGTAGGCGACAAAGGCGAACATGCCACGCAGCCGGGGAAGGGCGGCCGCACCCCAGTAGTGGAACGCCGCGGCCAGTGTCTCGGTGTCGCCGTGTGTGGCGAACGTGGCCCGGTGCTCGCGGATCAGATCGGCGCGCAATTCCTGGTAGTTGTAGATCTCCCCGTTGAAGACGACCGTCCAGCGCCCCGCCTGCGGGCCGTCGGCCGGGTAGTGCGCCGGCTGACTGCTCTCGGCCCGGTCGATGATCGCCAGCCGCTTGAACCCGAAGGCGAGCCCCGCGCCGAACTCGATCCGCGTGTCGTCCGGCCCGCGGTGGTGCATCGTCTCCAGCGCGTCGGCGAACACCCGGGCCGACGCCGCGTCGGGCATCCCGGCGTCCGGCCGGCTGCTCACAAAAACGGTGAATCCACACATGGTCGGGCACTCCCTCGGTCCGGTCAATCGGCTGCCGAAAAGATAGGGGCGCACCTGTGGAGAACTTGTGAGGTAGTTACCGAGAATCCGATTGCCGTCGAAATCCGCACGGTTCTTCACAGGATCCGAATTTTTCTTGGCCCGGCTTGCCGTCATGGGTCAGAATCGTCTCGTGACCGCTCGTATCCTGGTGGCTGACGACGACCCGAAGCATGCCCAGCTCATCCGGCTCTACCTGGAACGCGAAGGCCACCAAGTGCTGACCGTGGGTGACGGTAGGGCGGCTCTGGAGCAGGCCCGCGCCCGCCGCCCAGACCTGGTCATCCTGGACGTCATGATGCCGCTGGTGGACGGTCTCGACGTCTGCCGGATATTGCGCACGGAGTCAAATGTCGCCATTTTCCTGGTCACCGCGCGGTCCTCGGAGAATGACATGCTGCTGGGTCTGGACATCGGCGCCGACGACTATCTGTCGAAACCGGTCAGCCCGCGCGAGCTGACCACCCGGGTCCGCGCCCTGCTGCGCAGGGTCGGCGCGGGCGAGGACCGGTCGGCCCCACTACGGGTCGGCGATCTGGAGGTTGACGCCGGCCGGTTCGAGGTGCGTGTCGGCGGCACCGTCGTGAATCTGACGGCCAAGGAGTTCGGCATCATCGAACTGCTCGCCCGGGAGCCCGGCCGGGTCTTCACCCGCGGCCAGATCATCGACAAGACCTTCGGCTTCGAGCACGACGTCTCGGAGCGCACGGTCGACGCGCACGTGGTCAACCTGCGCCGCAAGATCGAGGCGGACCCGGCCGAGCCGCGGTACGTGCAGACCGTCTACGGCCGCGGCTACCGGATGGCCGAGCATTGACCTTCCGGTTGCGAATCTTCCTACTGGTGATGCTGGTGACCCTGACCGCCATCGGCGCGACCGCGTTCCTGACCCTCGATCTGACCTCCCGCGAGGTGACCCGGGCGCAGGCGGCGGCCGAGCAGCACAAGGCCGAGATCGTCGACGCGGTCGAACGCTTCGGCCTCACCCAGGGCCGCTGGAACGGCCTCAACGCGCTGGTCGTGCGCCTGTCCACGCAGACCAACCTGCATATCCGGCTGAACACAGCCGACGGCGATACCCTGGTCGATTCGGATCTGGAACGCTTCGGCACCGACGCCGGCCCGGTCCAGGCGGTGCCGGCCTCGGTCGACCCGCTCCCGATCCTGAGCCCGTCGATGCTGGCCGGCGCCAAGGCCGCCCGCGACGCCGAACGGCTCTCGCTGCTCAAGAAGCTCCCGAGCGCAGGCACCACGGCCCGGCCAACCGACCTGTTCGGCCCCGAGCCCACCGACCTGACCCACACCACCGCGAACGCGCTCGCGCTGCGCCAGGTCGCCCAATACCGGGCGGCCCTGGTCACCGTGCGGTGCATGGCCGAGACGAAACCCGGCACGACGGGCGCGATACCCGAGATCGCCGCACCCTACCTGACCCCCGAACTGATCAAGGCAAACCCCGATTGTGTACGCCGGGCGACGAGCGAAGTCCTCGGTGACCCCGACTGGATGGAGCAGGGCGCACGAGCCTTCGGCCAATGTGTCGATCCCAAGGTAGGGGTGGTCCCCGGCTGCCTGACCGCTGCGTTCCGCGAGATCGTCGCCACCACCGCGGCCGCCCCGCTCGAGCTCTTCCTGGGCGCGCCCGCCGACTTCGACGTAAGCCGACTGCTCGGCCGGACCGCGGCGTTCGGTGTAGCCGGCCTCGTCCTGGTCGCCCTGGTCGGCACGGCACTGATCGCCCGGCGGGTCAGCGACCCCGTGCGCCGGCTGACCGAGGCGTCCCGGCTGCTCGCCGACGGCGAGTTCGACGTGCGGGTGCCGGCCGGTGGCCGCGACGAGCTCGCCCGGCTGTCCGCCTCGTTCAACACGATGGCCGGGGCGGTGCAGCGCAGCGAGGCGCAGCAGCGGCAGTTGGTCGCGGACGTCGCGCACGAGATGCGTACGCCGTTGTCGAATCTGCGCGGCTATCTCGAAGGTCTCTCCGACGGTGTCATCGCGCCCAGCCGGGAGCTGTTCGCCTCGCTGCACGACGAGACCTTGCTGCAGCGCCGCATCCTTGACGACCTGCAGGTCCTGGCGTTGGCCGAGAACGGCGAGCTGGGTTACACAAAAACGCCGGTCGACCTGGCGGAACTGGTCATCTCCGGCGCGCTGGTGCACCGGGCGGTCGCCGCCGAGGCCGAGATCGCGCTGACCGTGCAGGCGCCCCGGCCGGTCTGGGTCGACGCGGACCCGGACCGGCTGCGCCAGGTGCTCGGCAACCTGCTCACCAACGCGATCCGCTACACCGACCGGCGCGGCCACGTCGAGGCGCGGGTCCGCGAGACGGCCGGTACAGCGGTACTGACCGTGCAGGACACCGGCGTCGGCATCGCCGCGGAGGATCTGCAGCGGGTCTTCGATCGCTTCTGGCGTGCGGACCCGGCCCGGCAGCGCGCCACCGGCGGCAGCGGTCTGGGCCTGACCATCGTCCGCCGGATCGTCACCGATCACGCCGGTACGGTCGACGTGACCAGCACGCCCGGCGCCGGTACGACCTTCACCATCCGCCTGCCGGCCGGCGCCGCGCTCCCGTGATCACTTGGCGGGCGCGACGATTCCGTACTCGTGAATCTTTCGGTAGATCGTGGCTCGGGACATGCCGAGCGCCGCCGCGGCCTTGATCTTGTTGCCGTCCCAGTCCGTCAGGCTGCGCACGATCGCGTCGCGTTCCATCGCCTCGAGCGGGCTGAGCAGCCGGCGGCTGACCGTCCGGCATTCCGGCGGCAGGTCGCCGGGCTGGATGGCGCCGCTGCGCCGGTGCTGGACGATGTGCCGCAGCACCTGCCACAACTGCTCGATGTTGCCGGGCCAGCTCGCCCGGGTGAGCATCTGCATCGCCTCGGCCGAGCACACCAGCCGGCCGTCCGGGACCAGCTTTGCCAGGAAGAACGGCACCAGCGCCGGCACGTCCTCCAGGTGGTAGCGCAGCGGTGGCACCTCGACGGTGCTCGGGAAGAAGCGCAGCAGGTCGGCCAGTTCGCCGCCGTCGTGCCGCTGGTTCAGGGTGAGTACGACCCATGGTGTCGGCCCGGCGGTCCGGGCCTTCTCCAGCAGCTTGGACAGGGCCCGGACCGGGCCGCTGCCGAGCTTGTCGGCGTGCTGGATCACCAGCGCGCCCTGCCCGTCGAGCAGTTCGCGGTGCACGTCGGCGAGCCAGCCGCGGCCGCCGGCGCTCGCGTTGACCACCGCGAAGTGGGCGCCGGGGTTCTCGTGCTGGTGGACGGCGCGGACGACCGCGAGCTTGCCGACGCCGGGCTCGCCCTCGATGGCGAGCCACTCGCCGGCGTCGTGGACCGATCTCACCTGGTGGCAGCCGCGTAACCAGAGGCCGCCGGAGCCGACCAGTCCGGGCAGGAAGATCCGCGGCGGGGTCGTCGCCTCGGTCAGCAGACCGGCCCGGTCCCTGGCGAGCTTGACGTGCACGACGCCGCCGGTCAGCCGGCCCTCGCCGCGTACCGGGCGGCAGAACATCCGGGCCTGCACCCCGGTGGGCAGTTCCACCATCAGGGACGCGGTCGGGTTGCGGCCGGCCAGCGTCTCGGCCGCCTGGGCCAGCAGGACGGCCTGCTCGGCGGGGTCGAGGGCGTGCCGGGCGTTGTCGTTCATCATCACCACGTCGTTGTTCAGGGCGAAGACGATCCCCGACGTACGCCGGCAGGTGCGCAGGTATTCCTGGAGCAACTCGATCTCGCGGATCCCGCTGTCCGCCAGCAGCGCCTGCTGGATCTGCCCGGCGGTGTTCTTGGCCAGGGTCATCAGGAGCGGGTCGGCGTCCTTGCGCCAGCAGGTGAGGTCCACCGCGCCGACCGTCTTGCCGGTGATCGGGTGGTGGATCGGCACGCCCGCGCAGGCGAGATCCTCGAGGTGCTCGGCGTAGTGCTCGTGGCCGAAGACGTGCATCGGCCGGCCGCCCTCGAGCGCGGTGCCGATGCCGTTCGTGCCGACGTGCTCCTCGGCGTAGCTGAAGCCCGGGGCCAGATTGACCTTGTCCAGGTAGGCGTCCAGGTCGCGGCCGGCGTCCATCCTGGTCAGCACGAGGCCCGCCGGGTCGGTGAGGATGATGCTGATCGGCTGGCCGTCGAGGTGTTCGCGCAGATGGTGCAGGACCGGCAGGGCGCTGCGGATCAACGGGGTGTCCAGGTCGGGGTCGCGCACGTATTCCAGGTCGACCCGGTCGGCGGCCACGTTCCATCGCCGGGAGCGCCACCAGGAGGCCAGGATGGCGTCCCGGACCTGGTTGGGGTTGACGTCCTCGGCGGTCAGGAACTGCTCGCGTGTCTTCGCCAGTTGCTCGCTGTCTCTGATCTCCGGCGCAGGCATCGAACCGGGTGGCATAGGGCGGCCCCTTCATCCATGGGAGCGCGCCGACGCGGACCCGCCCGGGCGCCCTCAGGTTACGTCCTGATTACACGTTACGGGTTGCGTCGATGGCACCCGTCTCAAGTTGAGACCGCAGATGGCGCGAACCCCCGATGGGATCGAACGATGGAACCGGCGCGCGAGACGTTCAATCCATGGACCGTCGTCAACGTGGTCTTCCACCATCTGGCGGCGGCCGGCCTGCATCCCATCCTGGGTGGAGCCGACCCCGGCCGCCCCGCCGCCGAGCTGCTCCGGGCGCTCGGCGTCGAGCCGGCCGCCGAGGGCGACCGGCAGATCCGGGAGAACGTGAAAAGTCACCTGGCCGAGCTGCGCGCCGCCGTCTTCGAGGACGACGACGCCGAGCACGCCACCGCTGAGCACAGCACAGCCCGGAACAAGGCCTGACTCATTGTGAGACCGCCGTGCGGACCCCAATGGGATGTGATCCCTCTCAGGACGACAACCCAAGGTGAGGAGTGAGTGACTCATGAGTCGCCAGAGCGTGGCCAAGGCTCATCAGAAGATCCAGGAACTGTCCTGGGAACCGATGTACCACGAGCCCGTGTCGCAGTACGGAACCGACTACACCTTCCGGAAGGCACAGAAGAAGGACCCGCTCAAGCAGGTGCTGCGGTCGTACTTCCCGATGCAGGAGGAGAAGGACCACCGGGTGTACGGCGCCTCGGACGGCGCGATCCGCGGCAACATGTTCCGCCAGGTGCAGGAACGCTGGCTCGAATGGCAGAAGTTGTTCCTGTCGATCATCCCGCTGCCGGAGATCTCGGCGGCGCGGGCGATGCCGCTGCTGTTCCGCAACGTGCCCAACCCGGAGCTGCACAACGGCCAGGCCATCCAGATGATCGACGAGGTCCGACACTCGACGATCCAGCAGAACCTCAAGCGCCTGTACATGAACAACTACATCGATCCGGCGGGCTTCAACTCGAGCCTGCGCAACTTCCAGAACGACTACTGCGGCACGATCGGCCGGCAGTTCGCCGAGGGCTTCATCACCGGCGACGCGATCACCGCCGCCAGCATCTATCTGACGATCGTCGCCGAGACGGCGTTCACCAACACGCTGTTCGTCGCGATGCCGGCCGAGGCCGCCGCGAACGGTGACTACCTGCTCCCGACGGTCTTCCACTCCGTGCAGTCGGACGAGTCGCGGCACATCAGCAACGGTTACGCGACCCTGCTGATGGCACTGGCCGACGAGGGCAACCACCAGCTGCTCGAACGCGACCTGCGCTACGCGTGGTGGAACAACCACCGGGTCGTCGACGCGGCGATCGGCACCTTCATCGAGTACGGCACGAAGGACCGCCGCAAGGACCGCGAATCGTACGCCGAGATGTGGCGCCGCTGGATCTACGACGACTACTACCGCAGCTACCTGGTCCCGTTGGAGAAGTACGGCCTGGTCATCCCGCACGACCTGATCGAGGAGTCGTGGAACCAGATCTGGAACAAGGGCTACGTGCACGAGGTGGCCCAGTTCTTCGCCACCGGCTGGCTGGCGAACTACTGGCGGATCGACCCGATGACCGACAAGGACTTCGAGTGGTTCGAGTACAAGTACCCGGGCTGGTACAACCGCTACGGCAAGTGGTGGGAGCAGTACAACCGGCTGTCGACGCCGAACGGGCACCACCCGATCGTCGCCGAGGACGTGGACTACCAGTACCCGCACCGCTGCTGGACCTGCATGGTGCCGTGCCTGGTCCGGGAGGACATGGTGATGGCCGAGGTCGACGGGCAGTGGCGCACGTACTGCCACGAGGCCTGCCGGTGGACCGACGTCGAGGCGTTCCGGCCGACCTTCCAAGGCCGTAACACCCCGAACATGGGTCAGCTGATCGGCGCCCGCGAGTGGGAGACGCTTTACCACGGCTGGAACTGGGCCGACGTGGTGACCGACATGGGCTTCGTCCGCGACGACGGCAGGACCCTGGTCGCCCAGCCGCACCTGAACCTCGACCCGTCGAAGATGTGGACGCTGGACCACCTGCGCCGGATGCCGAACCTGCAGAGCCCGAACGTGCTGCTCAACGAGATGACCGACGCCGATCGCGCGGCCTTCCACGCCAACTATGTCAAGGGCGGTCCGGCCGGACGACCGGCCCGCGACGGATCGTAAGGAAGCTCAGCATGGGCGAGAAGCACAGGGTGCGATTCGAGCCCGTCGGCATCGAGATCGAGGTCGACGAGGAGCAGACCGTGCTGCGTTCCGCCTCCGAGCAGGGGCTGATGCTCATGCACGGGTGCAAGGAGGGCCAGTGTGCCGCCTGCAAGTCGTTCGTCCTCGACGGTGAGGACATCGAACTCGACCGATACTCCACCTTCGCGCTGCCCGATTACGAGAAGGAGGAGGGCTTCACGCTCCTGTGCCGGGCACACGTCTACGAGGACGTGACGATCGAGCTGCTCAACTTCGACGAGGAGATGATCCGCTCCGGGCTGCCGATCCAGAACGCGGTGGCGGAGGTGGTGGCGATCGAGCACGTGACCCACGACCTCCGGCACCTCGTCCTGCGGCTGATCGAACCGGCGGAGGTCACGTTCTTCCCCGGCCAGTACATGGACATCACGGTGCCGGGCACGCAGGTGACCCGGTCGTTTTCGATGGCCAACACCTCCAGCAAGGACGACGGCCGGCTCGAATTCGTGATCAAGGTCTATCCGGACGGGCTGTTCTCGTCGGTCTTGGACAAGACCCTCAAGGTCGGCGACCGGCTCGACCTGACCGGCCCGTTCGGGGTCTTCACGCTCCGCGACGCTCCCGACAAGGACATCATCTTCGTCGGAGGCGGCGCGGGGCTGGCGCCGATCCTGGCGCTGCTGCGCTCGATGGCGGAGCGCGGGATCGACCGCAAGGGCGCCTTCTACTACGGCGCCCGGACCGCTCGCGATCTGTGCTTCACCGACGAGCTCAAGGCCCTCGAAGCGAAGCTGCCCGGTTTCCGGTTCATTCCGGCGCTGTCCGAACAACTTCAGGACTGGGACGGCGAGACCGGCTTCGTCACCGACGTCCTGAAGCGGCATGAGAGCGATCTGCGCAAGTCGCACGCGTACCTCTGCGGGCCGCCGCCGATGGTGGAGGCGGCCATGCCGCTGCTCGCCGCCCTCGGCGTCCCGGAAAAGCACATCTACTACGACAAGTTCACAACGACAGGTGGGGAGGACTGATGACGTCCGCGACGGAACGTAGCGTTCCCAAGCCCGTCTTCACCGACGCCGAGGCCGGAGCGAAGGAGTTCCCGGACTCGACCGCGCGCCGGTTCAACTACTTCGTTCCGCAGAAACGCAAGCAGACCCACTACGAGGACGTCACCGTCGAGGTGCAGCCCGACCCACGGCACTACCTGTCCCAGGGCTGGCTCTACGGTTTCTCCGACGGCCGCGGCGGTTACCCGCTGGAGTGGACCGCGCTCAAGGCCTGGGGCAGCGACCGTCCCGTACCCGTCCGCGGGCCCGGCTCGGGCGGCAAGGGCTACGACTGGCCGGCGCACGGCTGGCACGAGTTCCGCGACCCGAACGAGGAGTGGGAACTCTCCCTCTACCGGTACAACGCCAACGTCATCCGCCAGCTGAACCAGAACATCGACGCGGCCAAGCAGTCCGACGCGTTCGCGCAGTGGAACTCGAACTGGGTGCGCTTCATCGAGCGGCACGTCGGCGCGTGGATGCACGTCGACCACGGCCTGGGCCTCTACCTCTTCGCCAACGCGAACCGGCGGGCGCCCACGAACATGCACAACAACGCGATCTCGGTCAACAGCATGCACCTGATCCGGTCCGCGCAGGACCTGGCGCTGTACCAGCTCACTCTGGGCGAGGAGATCGAGGGCTTCGACGGCAACGCGCACCTGGAGACCTGGAACACCGACCCGGCATGGCAGGGCGTCCGGGAGACCGCCGAGCGACTCACCGCCGTGGACGACTGGTGCGAAGCGGTCTTCGCCGCCAACGTGGTCTTCCAGCCGTTGATCGGCGAGTTGTTCCGCAGCCGGCTGGTCCAGCAGGCCGCACCCCGCAACGGCGACTTCGTCACCCCGACCGTCATCGGCGCCGAGGAGTACGACTACTCCGAACGCGACCTGCGCTACACGAAGGCCATGTTCACGCTGCTCACCAACGACCGGGAGTTCGCCGACCACAACAAGCGCCAACTCAACGAGTGGCTCGCGACCTGGGTCACGCTGTCGATCGGCGCGGCCCGGGCCCTGCAGCCGCTCTGGTCGCAGCCGGACGAGAAGCCGATGCGCTTCGAGGACGCGCTCGACGCCGTCAAGAGCCGCTTCGCCGGGATCGTGACCGATCTGGGCCTCGAGACCCCGAAGGAGCTGGACCGGTGAGCCTTTTCCAGATGGCGAAGAGCCCGTTCACATCGGACAACACCGCATCGAACATGTGCGGCGTCACGCTCATGAACAACCAGATCGGCGTCGTCGTGGCCGAGGTCATGCGAGACAAGCCGGGCGTACGGGTGACCCCGCTGCCGTCGATGATCCGCGTCGACGCGGCCAACCGGATGGACTTCGTCTACGACGAGATCTCCGAGGCGCTCGGCGAGGAGCCCGGGTTCTTCGACGCGGCCGAGTTCGAGGAGAGCATGTCGACGCACTACGGCCGCATGATCCACGAAGACGACCGGACCATCATGTTCGCCAACCCGGAGGACGCCGCCGAGTACATCGGCTTCGACCTCGTTGCTGAGCTGGCCAAGGCGCCTGGACCGACGGTCGGCACAAGTCAAAACCAAGAAGCCGAGCTGGCTAAAGCGCCTGGACCGACGGTCGGCACAAGTCAAAACCAAGAAGCCGTGAGGTAGTCGCCGTGTATGAGAAGGACGGTGAGAAGTATTTCGTCGTCGACAGCCACATGCACTACTGGAACGCGGGGCCGGACAACTGGGTGCCGGGCGCGGAACAGTTCGCCAAAGGCTGGATCGAGTGCTTCCACGCGTACCAGAGCCTCGGCCCGCCCGAGACGCACTGGCCGATCGAGAAGTTCCAGTCGTACACCGAAGCCGACCTGA
>JAVHVY010000207.1:0-7282 GCA_032160305.1 Actinoplanes sp. | reverse complement strand
CATCCGGCCCGCGGCCGAGCGCACCGACCGCGAACAGGCCGACCTGGCCCGCATCCTGGACCGGTGTGACAGCCTACGCACCGTCGATGAGCTGGTCAGCGACTTCGCCGGGATGCTGCGGCAACGTCAGGGCCAGCACCTGGACACCTGGATCACCCAGGCCAGGGCCAGCGCAGTCGCGCAACTGACCGGCTTCGCCGCCGGCCTGCTCAAGGACTACGACGCAGTCCGCAACGGGCTCACCCTGCCCTACAGCAGCGGCGCGGTCGAAGGCAACGTTTGCCGACTGAAAGCGATCAAAAGGCAGATGTACGGCCGCGCGAACTTCGACCTCCTCCGACTCCGCGTCGTCCTCGCCGAATAGCCGTCACCACCGCAGGAGGACGAAATCACGAACTTCGTGCCAGAGCCACTTCGTCCTGATGGCATGAAGGAGCGGGGCCTCGCTCCTGGTGACTCCCGGCGGGATGCTCGGGGTGCTCACTTCTCACGTTGAAGGAGGCCCCACTATGCAGGCAGAGTACGACGGTAGGCAGATCGTGGGTATCGATCTGCATCGCCGCCGGACGGTGATCGTGCGGATGACCGAGGCTGGTGACCAGCTCGGCTGTGTGCGTATCGACAATGATCCCCTGGTCCTGGCGGCGGAGATCGCGAAGGCCGGGGAACAACCCGATGTGGTCCTGGAAGCCACCTACGGCTGGTACTGGGCCGTCGACGTGCTCCAAGACGCCGGCGCCGAGGTGCATCTCGCGCATCCGCTCGGGGTGAAAGGTTTCGCGTATCGGCGGGTGAAGAACGACCAGCGTGACGCCGCGGATCTGGCGGATCTGCTGCGGATGAACCGGCTACCGGAAGCGTATATGGCGCCGCCGGCAGTGCGGGAGCTACGGGAACTCGTGCGGCACCGGGCGAAGCTGGTCGCGTTGCGGTCCGGGCTCAAGGCCGGTGTGCACGCGGTGCTGGCCAAGCAGGGTGTGCTCATCGCGGTCACGGATCTGTTCGGGATCGGTGGCCGGCACCTGCTCGAGGCGGCCGGGTTGGACGGCCCGTACCGGGCGCGGGTCCACGCGCAGCTGCGGTTGATCGACGCCTTCGACTTCGAGATCGACACCGTCTCCAAGCAGTTGCGCGCCCGGCTTTGCCACGACCGCGGATACCAGGAGATCCAACGGATCCCCGGCGTCGGACCGGTCCTGGCCGCCGTGTTCGTCGCGGAGATCGGCGAAGTGGCTCGCTTCCGCGACGCCGCGCATCTGGTCTCGTGGGCCGGGCTGACCCCGAAACACCGCGAGTCCGACACCACCGTACGGCGAGGGCCGATCACCAAGCAGGGCAGCGGCCTGATCCGCTGGGCGGCGGTCGAAGCCGCGCAGAAGATCCCCGCCTCGGCCGGCTGGCTGGTCTCGTCGCGGGCCCGCATCGCGGAACGCCGGGGCCGCAACATCGCCACCGTCGCGGTGGCTCGTAAGCTGCTCACCCTGGTCTATTACGGCCTTCGCGACGGGCACATCCGCGCCCTCGCCCCAGCCCAGGCCGCGGCGTGAGCCGGCTCCCCGTGACCGGATGCGTAGTCGACAAGGGTCTGACCCCCGCCGGCCGGCGGCGTGGTCGCCGTTCCTGATTGACCCCACCCGGGCACGGCCGTAGATCACCATGCCCCCCACACCCGGCGGGCGGATGGATGACCGGCAGCCGAGCCCTCGGCCTGTCTTCGGGCATGGACCCGGAACACGGTGAACACGGCCACCACCACAACCAGCGCCCTCGGCGCTCTCACCGGCAACACCCCCACGCCACGGTTGATCTCCATCCGCGGCCCTACCCCCACCCGGCCATCACCGCGCCCAGGAAGCGGCGAAACCCCCAAATCATCCAGCCATGAAATACTTGACCGGCCCCGCTCCTTCATGGATGACCGGCCCCGCTCCTTCATGGATGACCCTTGACAACGGTCCGTTCGGATCCGGTGCTTGTCCTCCCTGTTGGCCTCCGTTGGGAAACGGACCCGTGAACAGACCTCACAGCGCAGCACAACGCGCCTGTCACCTACCGCGACCGTCCAGCGACAGACCCTCCGGTCTGGGTCTCTCCCCCGGGGCCTGGCCGGCTGTTCCGCAAGATGACAGCCACCGCCGAGATCTTTCCGTGCCGGTTGACAGACGGCGCTTTCTGTCAGTGCCCGTCTGGGAACTGGGGCCTGTCGATAGTGGTGGGTGCGGCGCGTCCGTGTGACATGGGTAGGGCCTTGAGGTAGAAGCGCAGGTAACCACACCGAACACGCTCAATCCCTCAAGGCCCTACATGACGTTCTACCTGGTCGGCGGAGCCGGCGCATCCCCGACCCCCGCCCTGTCCGTCGAGCACCTGCCCAGCCTGCGCACCCGCCGCTACCCGTCAGACACCACCGACGCGGAATGGCAGCTGATCGCCCCGCTCATCCCGGCCGGACATCCTGGCCGTCGGGGCGGGCGCCGACCTGTACATTCACGCCGCGACATCGTCGACGCGATCCGCTACCTCGCCCACAACGGCTGCGTCTGGCGGGCACTGCCCGCCGACTTCCCGCCATGGCAGACCGACCGTCTATGACTACCACGCCCGGTGGAGCACCGACGGGAGCGTCAAACCACCTGCACAACAGCCTGCGCGACCCCGGTCGACGGGATCGTCGTCAACGACGGCACCAACGCGGTCGCCGGGGAGATCTCGTTCAGCTACACGATCCTCGTCTGGGCCGACAGGTCCACCCGCCGGACCCAGGTGCGGCTGACCATACCCGGCAGAGACGCCGTCGTCTCGACGATCCCTGGCAACGTCATCGACTGGCCGGTCCAGCACATCGACCTTCTGCGGGTGGGGTGCCAGACGTCGACGATCATGTCCTGCTCGGCGGAACCGAACCGGACACTGGACGAGTGGGCGACCAGCCCGGACTACGATATGTTCTTCTCGAGCCCCACCGGTACGGGCGCCGCCCCCGACAGCACGGTGAGCGGTTTCGCCACGTACACCTTCAAGATCGGTACGCTGCCCGTCCGGCCCGGTGTCGTTCCCACCAATTTCCAGACCAACATGCGTTTCGACACCGGCCGGCGGATGTCGCCTGCGGACGGCGCCGTGCTGGTCGACTTCACGCCGACTCTCGTGTTCTCCCTCAGCGACCCGGCCGTGAATCAGAGCGCACTGCGCATCCGCGACGCACAGCTGAACCCGAGCTTGACCTTCCCCAGTTGGCCGGGCAAAACCATCCCGGGACGGGCGGGCGGCTCCGAGCCGCCGCGAATCGAATATAAGCTTGCCGCAGATGTAAAGCTAACCCGTCGCAAAGCGAAACCACCGTGGCTACTATGACGTGTGCCCACACCACGCCTCGTTCCTCGCCGAGTCGCCGCTCAGCTCGACGCCGCCCTGGCCGACACCCGCGTCGTCCTGGTCATCGGCGCGCGCCAGGCAGGTAAGAGCACCTTGGTCCGGGTTGTCGCCGGCGACCGTCTCGCCGAACGCCGCGATCTCGACCGACCTCAGGAGCGAGCCGCCGCCATCGCCGATCCCGTCGGTTTCGTCGACACGACCGGTTTGCTGGCCATCGACGAGATCCAGCGCGCGCCGGACCTACTCCTGGCGATCAAGAGCGCCGTCGACGAGGACCCGCGCCCTGGCAGATTCCTGTTGACGGGCTCCTCCCGGCTATTCGGCATGATCGCCGCACCTGACGCGCTGCCCGGGCGGATGGAGACAGTCGAACTGTGGCCGTTCTCCCAAGGCGAACTCGACGGCCAACCAGACGGCTTCATCGACGCCATCTTCGCCCTCGGCCCCGACCTCCACCACGAATCAGAAGTCACCCGTGCCGATTACGCCGCCCGGATCATTCGCGGCGGCCTTCCCGAGGCCACCACCCGCGACGACCCGCGCCGTCGCAGCCGGTTCCACGACGCGTACGTCCAAGCGCTGATCGATCGCGACGTCCGGCAGCTTTCTGACATCCAGCACAAAGGCCAGTTGCGCACCTTAGTGCGCCTGCTGGCAGGCAGGTCGGCGACCATTGTCGGCGCCAACTCCTTGGAATCTGCGCTCGGGCTCAGCCGGCCGACCATCATCCGCTACCTGCAGGCCCTAGAAGAAATCTTCCTGATCAAACGGATTCCGGGCTGGTCCCGTAACCTCGGCACTCGGGCCACCGCCGCCCCGAAACTGATCTTCGTCGACTCGGGAATCGCCGCCAACGAGACCGCCACGGAAGCCCGCGCGCTGCTGCGCCCCGGAGCACCGTTCGGCCCGCTGCTCGAATCGTTCGTTTTGTCAGAGCTGTCTCGTCAGCTCACCTGGTCCCAGCAGCAGGCCGACCTGAGCCACTACCGCGACCACAGCAAGTTCGAAGTCGATGCCGTGCTGGAAAACCGCGCCGGCCACGTCGTCGGCATTGAGGTCAAAGCGGCATCTACAGTCGGGCCAGACGACTTCCGCGGCCTGCGCCGCCTCGCAGACCGCCTCGGCGACGACCTCATCGCTGGCGTCGTCCTTTACACCGGAACGTCCACGCTCCCATTCGGCGACAGACTCCGTGCGATGCCGGTGAGCGCCTTGTGGCAGGTCTCTGCATCGACATGACTCTGTGGCGCGCAAGCGGTGCGCGCGACGACGCGGCGGCGCCTTCGAAGGATGTAATTGCGGCGATCCCAGCTCAAGGACATACTGGATGAGCATCCGTCGACTACTAAAGTTGAAATTATCTGAGTGAATGTGACGGTCGTCCGCGCTTGTGGCCCGAGTGCCTGCGGACGACCAGGGCCGATTGGCTCTTCGTGTTGAGATCCGTTTGACGGAATCTTCTGTTGCGACGACGGGGCCTGCTCGCTAACTGCGAGCAGCTTCATTCGTGTCGTGTCACCAGCCGGTATTGGCTGATGAGCGCGCACGGACCTCGTTGCAGCGGGGGAAACACGTGGGTGAACTCTCTGTCGTCGCAATGAGCAGTGGTGGGATCAGCCGTCCCACCGCCTCTACGGCCTACACTTTCCGCCCTGCCCTGGTGATGAAGGCATCACCAGCTGGATGAATGTCGAGCAATACGCCGTCGATCGCGCCGGTCTCGTACTGCCCTCGTCGGTCCATCAAGAGCTCCGAGAGCAGGCCGCCTCAGTTGCCCGCCGCGCCCGAATCATCCGGCAGGGGACCGCCGCAGGGGAGCTACCGGTCACCACGAGGTGCACCGCATCGACGCTCTCCCGGCGCAAGCAGATCCCGTCCTGCGCCGCTACCGCTGCCAGATCTGCAACTGGGTGACCGGTGACGTCCTCACTGATGACCTGCACAAGCTTGTCGAGTACCCGTAGGCGCAACCGGCCTTCAAGTTGTATACCGGTGGCCCCGCTCGTGCGGGTCTGTCCGAAACTCGAGAAAGACGAAGTACTGCATAGTTCCGCTTATGGTGCACCGCCATAGGCGGAGCGCACCGCGCCCGCCAAGGTCTTGTCTGACCTGAGGTCTCGGTGAGGCTCGTGTCGCTTGCCCATCGTGGCTTGCCCGTGAAGAGCCAAGTAGGGCGAAGGCCAAATTTCGTTGTTAGTAGGGCCTAAAGACGTATTGGCTCCGACTTGTGCCTCAAGAAGGACCAAAATTCTCATGAGCACCTTTCCAATGGCTTCGAGCTTGTCGTCACGGTCCCCTAGTTGTAGAGCAGACTCGATCGTGTCCTCGAAGTTCTCTCGCATGACCCCTTGTTCGTACGGTGTGTGCTCGCGGGGATCTTTTGAATCGTTCAACGCCATGACTCCTGTCGAGAATGGTCATCTGCCCTGTCCTTGGTAGAAATGATTCGAGCCCGCCACGGTTACAACATCTGCCCCCCGAGGGAACAAGGCCCCCTCGAGTTCAGCGAACGTCCGAGCGAGCGGCACTATCTCACGAAGCCCCTTCAAGACCAGTTCACTTAGGGCCTCTCGCCCATACGTTGCAGACTGGCCCGATGGGCCAGCGCCTTGTCGCCGGGAGCAGGCTTGCTGTCCCAGTGCGCGACGTGAGCGGCCGAGTGCCTCGGCAGATCTCCTTTAGTTGCGTCCCTGATAGTGGTGTAACGCGGTTGGCGTGATCGCCGGACGGCCCCGGTTGGGGCTGAACGAAGAGCGCGGTCATCGCGTGATCTTTCGAGTGAACCTCTCACAGCACTCTCGAAAGGGACCATCACGATGACCGCTCCTCACATCATCAACCCTGCCGGCTTGTTGGACCAAGCCCTGGGCGACGCGTCACCGGACCTGATGCGGCACCTGCTGTCCACGGTGGTCAACGCGCTGCTGTCGGCTGACGCTGACGCGGTCTGCGGCGCCGAGTACGGCATGGCCTCACCGCAGCGGGTCAACTCCCGTAACGGCTACCGGCACCGCGACCTGGACACTCGGGCCGGCACGATCGACGTCGCGATCCCGAAACTCCGGTCGGGCTCGTACTTCCCGGAATGGCTGCTGGAACGGCGTAAGCGGGCCGAAGCCGCGCTGGTCAGCGTGGTCGCGACTTGGTACCTGCTCGGCGTCTCGACCCGGCGCATGGACAAACTCGTGCAGTCGTTAGGCATCACGAGTCTGTCCAGGTCGCAGGTCTCGCGGATGGCCACCGACCTCGACGCCCAGGTGGCGGCGTTCCGTACCCGCCCGCTGGGCGAGTCCGGCCCGTTCACGTTCGTGGCCGCCGACGCGCTGACCATGAAAGTCCGTGAACAGGGCCGGGTCGTCAATGCGGTCGCACTCGTCGCGACCGGAGTCAACGCCGACGGGCACCGTGAAGTCCTCGGTGTCAAGGTCGCCACCAGCGAAACCCGGCAGGCGTGGAACACGTTCTTCGCCGATCTGGTCGCACGCGGCCTGACCGGCACTCTGCTGGTCACCTCCGATGCCCACGCCGGGCTGGTCGACGCGATCGCGGCGAACCTGCCCGGCGCGAGCTGGCAGCGCTGCCGCACCCACTACGCCGCGAACCTGATGCAGGTGTGCCCGAAATCGGCGTGGCCGGCGCTCAAGACGATGCTGCACTCGGTCTACGACCAACCCGACGCGGACTCGGTGAACGCCCAGTTCGACAAACTGCTCGACTCGGTCAGCCGGTCGTTGCCGGCGGTGGCAGCCCACCTCGACGCCGGCCGCGCGGACCTGCTGGCCTTCACCAGCTTCCTCAGCAGATCTGGCGTCAGATCTGGTCAAATAACCCTTGGGTTATCTCAAGCTTTTCGTTCGACCGGTGCTCTGACCTGGGCGGCTGTGTCGAGGACGCTGTCCTCGACACA
>JAVHVY010000163.1:0-6402 GCA_032160305.1 Actinoplanes sp. | reverse complement strand
CCGCGGCCGCGACGCCGTCGTAGCGGCACCCCCGGGCTGATCCACTGCCCGTCGCGCCGGCAGGAGTCGCGGTGCCCACGCACCGCCACGGCTGACACGGGGCGAGGACCGCGCGAATCATCTCGCGCGGCCCTCGCCCCGGCCGGGTCATGTCACCGGCATGTCCCTTCGGCGCAGGCCCGCGAGCCCGGCCGCGCTCAGGGCGACGGCGGCGACGGTGAGCCACAGAACCGGCGTCACGGTGAACGCGGAGCCGGGCAGCTTCGGCACGTGTGTGAACGGCGTGAGGTCGACGATCCACTGGTTCAGCCCGAACAACGCGCCGAGCTCGCTGGCCAGGACGGACACGATGAGCGCGGCCCACGCCAGCGAGCTGATCCTCGGGGCGAGACCGACCAGGGCGGTGCCGAGGCCGGCCAGCACCCAGGCGGCCGGCAGTTGCACCATCGCGGTGCCGAGCAGCCGAGCGACCTGCCCGCCGACGTCGTGCACCTGCGCGCCGTACGCGAGACCGCCGGCGAGGCCCGCCACGGCCAGCAGCAGCGCCGTGCCCAGCAGCGCGAACGCCAGGTGGCTCGCCGCCCACCGGACCCGGCTGACGCGGGTGGCCAGCAGCAACTCGACCCGGCCGCTGCTCTCCTCCTGGCGCAGCCGCAGCGTCGCCTGGACCGTGTAGGCGGCGGCGACCATCCCGATCAGGCCGAAGATCGCGCCAAGGAACGCGTCGGTGAAGCCGTTGGGCCCGCCCATCCGGCTCAGAATGTCGGTGAGCTGCTGGTTCGGCGACTCCATGTTCCGGATGCCGGCGGCGGCGCCACCCAGCACGGCCCCGGTCAGTGCCAGCGCGATGACCCAGCCGAGGAGCAGGCCGCGGTGCAGCCGCCAGGCCAGCGCGAGCGGGCTGCGCAGCGAGGGTGCCGCCGTCACGGGCCCGGGCCGCTCCGGAAGCAGCCCGGCGCCCATGTCCCGGCGACCCGCGAGCGCGTACCCGGCCGTGGCGAAGACGGCCGCGACCACGACGAACAGCGCGGCCACCCACCACCGCTCATCGCCGTACGGGCGCATCTGCAGCGCCCAGCCGGTCGGCGACAGCCAGCTCAGCCAGGTCGGCCCGGTGTCGCCGACAGCGCGCAGCAGGTACGTGCCGCCGAGGACGGCGGCGGCGATGCCGGTAGCCGCCCGGGCGCTCTGGGTGAGCTGGGCGGCCACCGCCGCGATCGCGGCGAACAGCAACCCGACCAGGCCGGTCGCGAGGCCGAACGCCACCGAGCCGACGGCCGGCAGCCCGGTCGCGATCAGTCCGAGCGCGATGAGCACCGCGATGACCAGGTCGGCCAGCGTGGTGACCAGCAGGGCGGCGGTGAGCGGCGCCCACCGGCCGACCACCGTGGCGCCGAGCAGCTCCAGCCGGCCCGTCTCCTCCTCGGTTCGGGTGTGCCGGACGACCGTCAGCATGCTCATCAGGGCGACCAGGATGAACTCGGTCACGCCGATCTTCCACGCGGTGAGGCCCCCGATCGACACGTCGTACAGCGGGCCGCTCAGCGCGACGAGCGACGGGTTGGTGAGCACGCCGCTGACCGCGCGGAGATCCTGCTGCGTCGGGTAGAGCGTGAGGTAGTTGGCCGCGGTCCCCATCGGCATCACCGCGATCCCGAGCACCCACACGGTCAGTCGTACGCGGTCGAGCCGCAGCGCCAGTCGGGCGAGGGCGCGCGTGCCGGTCAGCGTGTTCATCGGGCCACCTCCGCGCGGCGGCCGGCGTCGGCCGGCGTCCGGTCGTAGTGGCGCAGGAAAAGCTCTTCGAGGGTCGGCGGCTTGCTGGTCAGGCTGCGGATACCCACCGTGATGAGCTGCCGCAGCACGGCGTCGAGCGCGGCGGTGTCCACGTCGAAGCGCACGGTGCCGTTGTGGGTCCGCAGGTCGTGTACGCCGGGCAGGGTGTCCAGGCCGACCGCCGGCCCGGCCAGCTCGACCTGGATCGAGGTGCGGGTCAGGTGCCGCATGCCGGTGAGCGTTCCGGTCTCGACGGCCCGCCCCTCGCGGATGATGGTGACGCGGTCGCAGAGCGCCTCGACCTCGGTAAGAATGTGGCTGGACAGCAGGACGGTACGGCCGTCGCGCTGCTGCTCCTCGCGGATCACCTGGCGGAAGACCTCCTCCATCAGCGGGTCGAGGCCGGAGGTGGGCTCGTCGAGCAGGAGCAGCTCGACGTCGGAGGCGAGGGCGGCGATCAGCGCGACCTTCTGCCGGTTGCCCTTCGAGTAGGTCCGGCCCTTCTTGCTCGGGTCCAGGTCGAAGCGCTCCAACAGGTCGGCGCGGCGCCCGGTGTCGATGCCGCCGCGCAGCCGGCCGAGCAGATCGATGACCTCGCCACCTGACAGGTTGGGCCACAGGGTGACATCGCCGGGCACGTACGCCAGGCGGCAGTGCAGCTCCGCGGCGTCGCGCCAGGGGTCGCCACCGAGCAGCCGGACGGTGCCGGCGTCGGCGTGCAGCAGTCCGAGCAGGATCCGGAGGGTGGTGGACTTCCCCGCGCCGTTGGGGCCGAGGAAGCCGTGCACCTCCCCGGCCTGCACGGCGAGATCGAGTCCGTCGAGCGCGCGGGTGCGACCGAACGTCTTGACCAGTGCGTCTACCCGGATCGCCTCGGTCATGATCCTCATGCTCCTTCGGCCCCGGGATCGGTCCCGGCGGCGGTAGGCGGATTGGTTGCCCGCAGTCGCGTCATCGCCTCGCGGGCCGTGACGCCGAACTCGGGATCGAGCAGTGGGTGGGAGTAGAAATCGGTCAGCGCGCCGGCCATCCGCAGGTGCCCGTCGGTGGTGAAGATGTCGACGCCCAGCGCGCGGGAGACGTGGTCGTGCATCGCGAGCATCCCGGACTGCATGCCGACGAGCACCGCCGCGTACGCCCGGTAGTCCTCGGTGACCTCCGGCGCGTTCTTGCTGATCCATTGCTCGGTCAGCGTCACCATGTCGTCGAACATCGCCGCGGCCCGGGGTGAGCCGTCGAGCAGGGCCCGGGTGACGTACTTGTAGGACAGCAGGATCGTCGGATGGACCGACGGGAGGAAACCCGGGCTGGCCATCTTGTCCTCGAGGAGGAGTTCCTCCTTGATCTTCACGATCCGGTCCAGCACGTAGCGGTCGCACGCCTCCCGCAGTGCTTCCTTGGATCCGAAGTGGTGCCGCAGCAGGCCCGGCGACACGCCGGCTGCCTGGGTGACGTCGCGGACCGTCGTGCCCTCGATGCCGCGTTCGGCGAACAGGCGGATCGCGGCGTCTCGGATCCGGGCCCGGGCCGTCAGATCCTCGAACGCCGGATCACCCACCGGATGCCCCACCTCGTCACCCCCTACACGTACGTGTGGCGGACTACTCAGCCCGATAATGCACTATACGCTCGTATAGCCTTGGCGCTAGGGGCTTGGCGTTTCACTCAGCGCGTCGATGCCGGTGACGATGGTATGGGGAAGACCTTGGGCGCCCAGACCTTCCGGTGGCGTGCTGAGGATGGGGGATCTGGAGGCTCGGATGAGACGGCGCATAGCCGCCTTGAGCGCGGCGCTGCTGGTGTTGGCGGCGGCTCTTCTGTTGCCGGGGGTGTCGGCGGTGTTCACCGCTTCGACGGCCTCCGGGGCGGGCTCGTTGACCACTGCCGCCACCTTTCCCACCTACCCCGCGGCCGTGGCGGCGGACACACCCTCCTTCTACCACCGTCTGGAGGAGGCCTCGTCGAGTTCGGCCACCTCGACCGCGGCGGATTCCAGCGGCAACGCCAAGCCGGCCACCTACTCGGGCACCACCATCGGCGCGTGCACGTGGTACCGGTTCGACACCGCGACGGGCACGTACGCGGACTCGTCCGGATGCGAAAACCCGGTGACGTTCAACGCTCCCGCGACGACCGGCACTGGCATCTTCGGGAACGCCCTGGCTACCGGAACCGGCTCCGCGCAGACTGCCCGTGCCCCGGTGAGCACGAACGCCGACTTTTCGATCGCGACCTGGGTCAAGCTGCCCAGCGCAACCTTGGGTAGCAACAAAACCCTCATCGCAACCGTGGGCAACCACACCTCCGCGTTCATCATCCAGGCAAACTCCACCACCAGCACCTGGACCGTGACCATGCCTGATTCGGACACCGCGGGGGCCACCAGCCAGCTGCTCGACAGTGGCGTGACGGTGGTCACCAGCTGGACCCAGGTGACCCTCACGTACACGGCGTCGACCCGTTCCGCCAGCATCGCCATCAACGGCGTGGTGATGGCGTCCAAGACCCGCACGGCCAACTGGGCCGCCACTCAGGTCACGAGTCTGGGCCGGGCGTGGATCAGCGACGCCTGGGCCCAGCAGGCCAGCCTGTCCCTCGACGAGGTGCGGTTCTACCCCCGTGTGTTGACCAACGCACAGGTCGAGGCGGTGTACGACGCACCGATCAAGACCGGTTACAGCTTCCTTGAGACCAGCGGCACCACCGCCGCCGACGTCTCCCTCTTCGGCCACACCGGCACACTCGGAACCGGGGCGAGCTGGGTGACGGGTAATCCCAACAACGCCGTCGGTCTCGACGGGACCGCCAACGGCTATGTGACGGCCGCTTCCGCGCTGGACACCACACAGAGCCTGTCCGTCTCCGCGTACGTCAAACTCACCAGCACCGGCTCCAACCGCGTGATCGTCACCCAGAAGGGCAGCGTCGTCCCCGGTTACAGCCTTCGGTACAACGGCTCGCTGTCGCGCTGGGAGTTCGCGATGTACCGCTCGGACAGTACGGCGGCGACCGAGGACGTCGTCTTCGCAACGGCGACGGTGGTGACGGGCACGTGGACACACGTTGCCGGCGTCTTCGACGCAGGCACGGGCGTCCTGTCGATTTACGTGAAGGGAAAGTTGGGCGGTGTCACGGCCACGCACCCGAGCACGTTCGCGGCCACGGGAACCACCGAGATCGGACGATCCTGGTACAACAGCGCCTACAGCGGGGAGAACTGGTTGGGAAGCGTCGACAATGTCCGACTTCGGCAAGTGGCGATGTCGGCCAACGCGGCGTACGCACTGTATTTGGATGACGATTTCGCGCCGCCGCCCATCTGGCCGATGACAGCTGGTATCGCGGGCGCATTGCAAGGCAGCCAGCAGGGACTGCAGTCCGACACAGCCGTAGCCTTCGCCGGAGGGACGAGCCTGTACAACAACTTCCAATTCAACAACCCGAACCCGTTTACCGTGGAGTGCTGGTTCCGCATGTCGTCGTACGAGAGCAGTGTGCTGTTCGCTTTCGGCGACACGCCGTCCGGGCCGACCGCCACCCGCGACCGCACCGTCTGGATCGATTCCGCCGGTCGCCTGGACTACGGCGTGTACACCGCCTCCACCTCCACCTTCCACCAGGTCCGCAGTGCCCTGACCTACAACGACGCCACCTGGCACCACGTCGCCGCAACCGTTGGCCCCGCCGGTCAAGAGCTCTACGCCGACGGCGTTCTGGTCGCCTCCGACCCTACGAGTACTGCCGCACAAGGCGGGCTCGGCTACTGGCGCCTCGGCGGCGTCATCTCCCTTGCCAACTGGTCTTTCCCGCCTACCAACGACTATCTGACCGGCGCGCTGGACGAGTTCGCCGTCTACCCGAGCCAGCTGACGGCTCAACAGATCGCCTGGCACTACCACGCCAACCACTGACGCCAGCGCGCCCGCGGGCAGCGACCGCTCCCGGCATTGCCGACGTTCCTGGTGTAGTACCACTCGCCCCAGGCGCCGATGAAACCCGCCCGCAGCGCGCCGATCACGGACGCGTTGTTCCGCAGAACCGGCTTGAGCTGAGCGACCCGGACCCCACCCAGACCCCGGAACTGATCGTCTGGCGCGAACGCTTAGGCGGTGCGGACCGCCGCCGACAAGGTATTAGACGGTAGTTCCACCCTTGGGATGGAGTGCGGGATGCGCAAGGGACGATCTTCAGGCGTACGGGTGGTCGCGGCAGCCGTGTTTGTCGGCCTTCTGGTCAGCAGCAGCGCGATCTTGGCCGCGTCCTATGCGGCGTTCAGTGCCACCACCAGCAACGCTGCCAACAACTGGTCGGTCGGCTCGGTAGTCCTCGCCGACGACGATACCGGCTCGGCCATGTTCACGACCGGGACGGCGGGCACGGGGCAGACCGCCACCGCCGGCCTCAAACCCGGGCAGGTCGTAACGAACTGTGTCAAGGTCACGTATACAGGGTCACTAGCCGCAACGGTGAAGCTCTACGGCACGTCCATCTCGGAGACACTCGGTACCAGCACCGGACTCCTCGGCTACCTACACCTCAAGATCGAAGAGGGAACCGCGGGTGCGTTCGGCTGCGCCGGGTTCGCCGGTGCGACAACGATCTGGGACTCATCGACTCACGCAGGCG
>JAVHVY010000146.1:0-10650 GCA_032160305.1 Actinoplanes sp. | reverse complement strand
ATCTATCTGGCCGCCCAGCCCGGCTATCTATCTGGCCGCCCAGCCCGGCTATCTATCTGGCCGCCAGCCCGGCTATCTATCTGGCCGCCAGCCCGGCTATCTGTGGCCGCCAGGCCGTCCGTTCGGCCCACTCGTGCGCCGCCACGGCCTCCGCGTCAAACCAAGGCTCCTTCGCCTCGGCGTAACTGCCCACATCCGGGTGCGCCTCGGCCCACTCCTGTTTGGCCGCGGCGTAGCCCTCGCGGGCCTGCGGCACGGCCCGCAGGTGATCGCGCATGAGCAGCGCGAAACGCCAGCCCGGCGAGCCCGCCACGCGCACGTGCAGGTTGACCGGGCGGCCGGGGTCGGCGGCTCCGTGCAGCCGTTTCGGCCACGTCTCGCCGGGCACGCCGCGCGCGTTGTCGGCCCACTCCCCGCTGCGACGCGGGAAGCCGGCCGCGCCCAGCGCCCCGGCGGCCGCGTCGGCCTCGTCCAGGGTGCGCACCGCGAGCATCAGGTCGATGACGTTCTTGGCCGGCAACAGCGGCACGGCGGTCGAGCCGATGTGGCTGACCCCGGCCACGCCGAGCCGCGGCCGCACGGCGTGCTCGATCCGGGCGATCAGCCGGGCGGCCTCGACCGGCCACCGCGGGTCGGGCGCGGCGAGGTGCAACCGGCGGTCGAGCAGCGGCGCGGCCCGCTGGGCGCGCAGATTTTCCTCGTACGGGCGCAGCCGCTCGTGCCACAGCCGGTCGATCCGCTCGTGCAGTGATTCCCGTCCGTCCTCGTTGACGATCACGACGTCGGCTGCCGCCGCCCGGCGGTCGTCGCCGGCCTGGGCGGCGATCCGGCCGGCGGCCTGCTCGGCGGTCATCCCCCGGGTCTCGACCAACCGGCTGATCCGGATCGGCTCCGCCGCCTGCACGACGACGACCAGGTGGTATGTCGGTGCGAGACCGGTCTCGACCAGCAGCGGCACGTCGTTGACCACGATCGCGTCCGGCGCGGCAGCGTGGGCCAACGCGGCGGTCCGGGCCCGCACCCGCGGGTGGATGATCTGCTCAAGCCGTTTGCGGGCGGCGTCGTCGCCGAAGACCTCGGCCGCGAGCGCGGGCCGGTCGAGTTCGCCGTCCGCGCCGAGCACGCCGGACCCGAACGCCTCGACCACCTCAGCTAGTCCGTCGGTGCCGCCCGCGACGACCTCGCGGGCCAGCCGGTCGGCGTCGATGATCACGGCGCCGCGCTCGGCCAACCGTTGTGCGACGGCGCTCTTGCCCGCCCCGATCCCGCCGGTCAATCCCACCATCAGCACCGGCCAAGTATGGCGGCCCCAACTCGGAGCCGCTCTCCCGGCGGCTGTGCGAACCCGGAGCAATCCCTGGGCAATACCTGAGCCCAGCCCCGTCTTGGTACGGCGTGCCGCCCAGGCGGCGGCCCGCACACGACGGCTGCCGCCGGCGGCACGAGAACACCGCGTGTGCCGGGGCGAGGGGGCGTCGCGCGTACGCCTAAAGCAGCAGCACCGTCCGCGACCGGAAGTCGCGGACGGTCCTGCTGATCGATCAGGTGGCGCTGACTGTCAGCTGGAGCTGGGCAGTCAGTTCTTGCCGCCGGCGAGCTTCTCGCGCAGGGCGGCGAGGGCCTCGTCGGTGGCCAGGGTGCCGGACGGCTCCTCGGACGCGCGCGCCGGGGCCGGCGAGCTCGACGAGGACGACGTCGGGATGGAGGTCGACGAGGTCACGCCCGCGGCCGGAGCCGGGTTGAGCGCCGCCTCGGCGTCGGCCTCGCGGGACGACTGCACCTGCTTGGTGTGGGCCTCCCAGCGCTCGCGGGCGTCGGCATACTGCTTTTCCCACGTCTCGCGCTGCTTGTCGAAGCCGTCGAGCCACTCGCCCGTCTCGGGGTCGAAGCCCTCCGGGTAGATGTAGTTGCCCTCGGCGTCGTAGGTCGCCGCCATGCCGTAAAGGGTGGGGTCGAAGTGCTCCTCGCCCTCGACGAAGCCCTCGTTGGCCTGCTTGAGCGACAGCGAGATCCGGCGCCGCTCGAGGTCGATGTCGATGACCTTGACCAGCACATCGGAGCCCACTTGGACGACCTGCTCGGGCAGCTCGACATGGCGCTCGGCCAGCTCGGAAATGTGCACCAGGCCCTCGATACCGTCGTCGACGCGGACGAACGCGCCGAACGGGACCAGCTTGGTGACCTTGCCCGGCACGATCTGGTTGATCGCGTGGGTCCGGGCGAACTGACGCCACGGGTCTTCCTGGGTCGCCTTCAGCGACAGCGAGACGCGCTCGCGGTCCAGGTCGACGTCGAGCACCTCGACCTCGACCTCCTGGCCGACCTCGACCACCTCGGACGGGTGGTCGATGTGCTTCCAGGAGAGCTCGGAGACGTGCACCAGACCGTCGACGCCGCCGAGGTCGACGAACGCGCCGAAGTTGACGATCGAGGACACGACGCCCTTGCGGACCTGGCCCTTCTGCAGCTTGTTGAGGAACTCGGTGCGAACCTCGGACTGCGTCTGCTCCAGCCAGGCCCGGCGGGACAGAACTACGTTGTTGCGGTTCTTGTCCAGCTCGATGATCTTGGCTTCGAGCTCACGGCCTACGTACGGCTGCAGGTCGCGCACGCGGCGCATCTCGACCAGGGAGGCGGGCAGGAAGCCGCGCAGGCCGATGTCGAGGATGAGACCACCCTTGACGACCTCGATGACGGAGCCGCGCACGACGCCGTCCTCTTCCTTGATCTTCTCGATCGTGCCCCACGCGCGCTCGTACTGCGCACGCTTCTTCGAGAGGATCAGGCGCCCTTCTTTGTCCTCCTTGGTGAGGACGAGGGCTTCGATGTGGTCACCGACCGACACCACTTCCGCGGGGTCCACGTCATGCTTGATCGACAACTCGCGCGAGGGGATGACACCCTCGGTCTTGTAGCCGATGTCGAGCAGGACCTCGTCCCGATCGACCTTGACGACGGTGCCCTCGACAATGTCGCCGTCGTTGAAATACTTGATGGTCTCGTCGATGGCTGCGAGGAATGCTTCCTCCGAGCCAAGATCGTCGACGGTGACCTTGTTGGCGCTCGAGGTGGCCTCGATGCTGCTCGTCATGTGGACTGTTGCTCCGAACGGATGGTGTCGTGGTGGCTCTCGCGCGCCGCGAAGCTGCCGGCGGAGGCGGCACGAAACATCCGTTGTGATCATGACGGTGAATGTCTGATCATGCGAGTGGACCATGCCGAGACCGACGACCACGGAGCCTGCTCCCTGCCGAGGCACACGATCCGCGAGCGCATCGACCAGCTTACCGTGCGCATTACCACAGGTTGCAAGCCCTCCCGAGGAGGGCCGCAATTTGTTCGTGCGAAACCCACCATCAAGGCCGTTATATGCCATTTCCGGCGACGCGCGGCGTCGGCGGCGTGTGCCCGGCGGCAGCCGGTGGACGTACCGTAGCTCGGATGATCGAAGCTCAGCCACCCTCGACCGCACCGAGACTCGCCACCCGAGCATTGCGACGGGCCACGCGCGGCGGCTCAGGGCTCGTCGGGGCGGTCGGCAACGAAGATCGCAGTTCCGGGGAACAGGCGCCCCCGTAGCGGGCTCCATTGGCCCCACACCTGTTCGTGGCCGACGGGCCACTCCGGTTCGACCACGTCCCGCAGAACGAATCCGGCCGCCACGAGCTCACGCACCCGGTCACCGAACGTTCGGTGCTGCTCGACGTACGTCGACACGCCCGCCGAGTCCTGTTCGACGTACGGGCGGCGGTCGAAGTAAGAGTAGATCGCCACCAAGCCCTCTTCGCCCGGCTCGTCCATGAAAATCCAGCGAACGGGATGGTAGGTGGAGAAGACCCACGCGCCACCAGGGCGAAGGACGCGGAACACCTCCCGCATCAGCGCCGAAGTGTCGGCGATGAACGGCACTGCCCCGAACGCCGTACAGACGGTGTCGAACGTGCCGTCGGCAAACGGCAGGGCCAACGCGTCCGCCTGAACGAGCGGCACATGAACGCCTGACCGGTCGGCGGCAAGCCGAGCGTGCCGCAACATTCCGGCAGACAGGTCCAGGGCGACCACCTCGGCACCCTGACCGCCCAACCAACGCGACCCCGCCGCCGCACCGCAACCAAGTTCGAGCACCCGCGTTTCCCGGACCTCGCCGAGTAGGCGCGCATCGGCCTCGCGGAGTCCTTCCGGGCACCAGACGAAATCGACGTCACCGAGAAACGCCCCGTGAGCCTCTTGGTACCCGTCGGCGTCGCCATCCCACCACAGCCGACTTGCAGCGCGGTTCTCGGCGTTGGACACCGTTCGCCGTAACACGACGGTTTCGGTCGAACGTGGGTGTTCGGTCATCGTCCAACGGTACGGATTCGCACGTTGACCAGCGCGGGCGGTGCCCGAAACGGCGGCACCCAGGTCAGCTGACGCTGAGCCCCGCGCGCTGCTCAGCCGACCGCGGCCATCGCGGGGCGCCCCCGGCGTCCAGCAGGCCGGCCAGAATAGCCAAGGCCGCCGGGACGAGCCGGTAAAACACCCAGGTGCCGCGGCGGTTGCTGTCGACCAGGCCCGCCTCGCGCAGGACCCTGAGGTGGTGCGAGATGGTCGGAGCGGTCAGGTCGAACGCGCCGGCCAGGTCGCAGACGCAGACCTCGCCGCCGCCGGCGGAGGCGATCATCGACAGCAGGCGCAGCCTGACCGGGTCGCCCAGGGCCTTGAACATCAGCGCGAACGAGCCGGCCTGGTCGGCATCTAGCGCGGAGTGCGTCACCGGCGTCCACGGGCCGGTCCGCAGCATGGTCTCGGGCGATGAAACTGACATGTCGACAGCTAAGCAGGGCGGGGCAAGTTGTCGATCTGCCCAGCCTCGGCCCGGACCACCACATATGGGTCAGTGGTCGGCGCCGTTCCAGTTCTGGCCCGCGCCGATGGAGACCTCCATCGGGACCGACAGCGGGAACGCCGCGCCCATCTCGCGGCGCACCAGCTCCTCCAGGGCCGCACGCTCGCCCGGTGCGACGTCGAAGACCAACTCGTCGTGGACCTGCAGGAGCATCCGGGAGATCAGCGAGGACTCGCGCAGCGCCTGGTCGACCCTGAGCATGGCGACTTTGATGATGTCGGCTGCCGAGCCCTGGATCGGGGCGTTCAGGGCCATCCGTTCGGCCATCTCGCGGCGCTGGCGGTTGTCGCTCGACAGGTCGGGCAGATACCGTCGGCGGCCGAGGATCGTGGCCGTGTACCCGTCCTGGACCGCCCGGCGTACGACGGCCTGCAGATAGTCGCGGACGCCGCCGAAGCGTTCGAAGTACTCGTCCATCAGCAGGCGGGCCTCTTCGGTGGCGATGTTCAGCTGGTTGGACAGGCCGAACGCGCTCAGCCCGTACGCCAGCCCGTAGTTCATGGCCTTGATCTTGCGCCGCTGGTCGGGGACGACCTGCTCGACCGGGATGTGGAAGACCGACGAAGCGGTGGCGGCGTGGAAGTCGAAGGCTGAGTTGAACGCCGCGATCAGCGCCTCGTCGCCGGACAGGTGGGCCATGATCCGCATCTCGATCTGGCTGTAGTCGGCCGTCATCAGCTGCTCGTAGCCCGGGCCGACGACGAATGCGCGGCGGATCCGGCGGCCCTCCTCGGTGCGGATCGGGATGTTCTGCAGATTCGGATCCGTTGACGAGAGGCGGCCGGTTGCCGCGACCGTCTGATTGAACGTGGTGTGGATGCGCCCGTCGTCCGAGACGGACTTGAGCAGCCCATCCACCGTGGATTTGAGCTTGGCCACGTCGCGGTGCCGCAGCAGGTGCTCCAGCACCGGATCGCCGGTCTGGGCGAAAAGGTGCTGCAGCGCGTCCGCGTCGGTGGTGTAACCGCTCTTGATCTTCTTGGTCTTGGGCAGCCCCCGCTCGGTGAACAGGATCTCCTGCAGCTGCTTGGGCGAGCCGAGGTTGAACTCGCGCCCGACCACCTCGTGCGCGGCCTGCTGGGCCGATTTCACTTCGGCGGCGAAATGCGCCTCCAACTCGGACAGATACTCCGTGTCCGCGGCGATGCCGACGTGCTCCATCTCCCCCAGCACCGCCGACAACGGCTGCTCGACCTCCATCAGCAGCCGTTGGGAGGCACCGTCGTCGCGGGACAACTCCTCGGTGATCGTGTCGGCCAGGTCGAGGGTGGCGCGGGCGCGGAGCATCAGATTTTCCTCGGCCACGCCCTGCTCGCCCATCAGGTCGAGGGTGAGCTGTCCGTCGTCCGGCGCGTCGACCTTCAGCTCGCGTTTGAGGTAGCGCAGCGCGAGGTCGGTCAGGTCGTACGCCCGCTGGTCGGGTTTGGCTAGGTAGGCGGCGAGAGCGGTGTCGACCCGGACGCCGGCCAGGGTCCAGCCGTGCGCGCGCATGGCCAGCATGGCCGGTTTCGCGTCGTGGATGACCTTGGGACGCTCGGGGTCGGCGAGCCAGCCGGCGACGGCGCGCTCGTCCGCCTCGTCGAGGGCGGCCGGGTCCAACCAGGCGGCCGGTCCGTCCCCGGTCGCGACGGCGAGGCCGGTCACCGTGCCGGTACCGCGGCCGAACTGGCCGGTGACGGCGACGCCGACCGGCGCCTCGGCCGCGTGCCGGTCCAGCCACCCGGCGACCTCGCCGGCACCGAGCAGGCTGCCGGCCAGGTCGAAGCCGGACTCGGCCTCGGGCTCGACCGCGTCCAGGTACGAATACAGCCGCTCGCGCAGCACCCGGAACTCGAGCGAGTCGAAGACCTGGTGGACGGCCTCGCGGTCCCAGCCCTGCCACCTGACGTCCTGCGGGCCGAGCGGCAGATCCAGGTCACAGACGAGCGCGTTGAGGTCGTAGTTGCGCATCACGCCGGCCAGGTGGGCGCGCAGGCTCTCGCCCGCCTTGCCCTTGATCTTGTCGGCGTTGGCGATGATGCCGTCTAGGCCGCCCCACTCGTTGATCCATTTGGCGGCGGTCTTGTCACCGACGCCGGGGACGCCGGGCAGGTTGTCGCTCGCCTCGCCGACCAGCGCCGCCTTGTCCCGGTATCGCTCCGGGGGCACGAAGTATTTCGCCTCGATCGCGGCCGGGGTCATCCGCCAGACCTCGGAGACGCCGCGCACCGGGTAGAGGATCGTGGTGTGCTCGCCGGCCAGCTGAAACGCGTCCCGGTCGCCGGTGGAGATGATCACCTCCATGCCCAGGTCGCGGCCCTGGGTGGCAAGGGTGCCGATCACGTCGTCGGCCTCGTAGCCGGGCTTCTCCACCACCGGGATGCGCAGCGCCGCCAGAACCTCCTTGATCAGGCTGACCTGGCCTTGGAACGGCTGCGGGGTCTCGGACCGGCCGGCCTTGTACTCGGCATACTTCTCCGTGCGGAACGACACCCGGGACACGTCGAAGGCGACTACGATGTGGGTCGGCTGCTCGTCGCGCAGCATGTTGATCAGCATCGAGGTGAAGCCGAAGACGGCATTGGTCGGCTGACCGGTCTGCGTGCTGAAATTCTCCACCGGCAGGGCGAAGAAGGCCCGGTAGGCCAGCGAGTGCCCGTCGAGCAGGAGCAGGCGGGGGGTCTTGGTGTCGTCACTCACGTCGAGGAACTCTAGTCGTGGGGTACGACAGAAATGCCAGCCGGGACGACGGGCATTCCCTCCGACGCGCCGACAACATCACGACTGGACAACGTGTCGGTGTAGACATAGGCAATATCGTGGTCGTGGCCTTCTCCATTCACTAGGTTGACCCGATCGGCGAAAGGCGGGAACGCATCGGTTTCCCTCGCGCTGACCTTAAGGAGACATGGATGATTCGCCCTTCCTTCGCATGGCGATCCGTGGCCGTGCTGGGCGCCGCGTGCCTGACGCTCGGCGCGTGCTCCAGCGGCGGTGTCAGCCCGGCGGCGGGATCATCGGCGGCGGCCACCGCCGCCGGTGATGGTGTCCTCAAGATCGGCACGCTGCTGCCCCAGACCGGCTCGCTCGCCTTCCTGGGCCCGCCGGAGTTCGCCGGCGTGCACCTGGCGATCAAGGACATCAACGCCGCCGGTGGCGTTCTCGGCAAGCCGGTGACCAACAGCGACACGGACTCCGGTGACACGTCGACCGACATCGCGACCCAGTCGGTGAACAAGCTGCTTACCGAGAAAGCGGACGTGATCATCGGCGCCGCTTCCTCCTCCGTCTCACTGTCCGTGATCGACAAGATCACCGGTGCGGGCGTCATGGAGATCTCGCCGGCCAACACGTCCGATGCGTTCACCGCATACAAGGACAACGGGCTGTACTTCCGTACCGCTCCCCCGGACGTGCTGCAGGGCCGGGTCCTCGGCAACCAGATCGTCACGGACGGTAACGCCAAAGTCGGCATGCTGGTGCTGCAGGACTCCTACGGCACCGGACTGGCCAAGAGCACGCGGGCCGCGATCGAATCGGGCGGCGGCCAGGTCGTCGACCAAGAGATCTACGACCCGAAGGCCGCCGACTACTCGGCCGAGGTCGGCAAGATCAAGCAGGCCAACCCGGACGCGATCGTCCTGATCGGCTTCGACGAGACCAAGAAGATCGTCCCGAAACTGGTCGAGGCCGGTCTGACCAGCAAGGCCAAGAAGTGGTACTTCGTCGACGGTAACCTGGCCAACTACGGCAAGGAATTCCCCACCGGCACGTTCCTGGGCGCGAAGGGCAGCCTGCCCGGCGCCAAGGCATCCGACGCCTTCAAGAAGAGCCTGCTCGCCGTCGACCCGGCGCTGAAGGACTTCAGCTACGCGCCCGAGTCCTACGACGCGGCTGTCGTGGCGGCGCTGGCGGCCAGCGCGGCCAAGACTGACGTTGCCACCGACATGTCCAAGCAGATGACGGCAGTCACCTCCGGCGGCACCAAGTGCACCACCTTCAAGGCCTGCAAGGACCTGCTCGACGCGGGCACCGACATCGACTATGACGGTGTCAGCGGACCGATCGAGTTCAACGCCGCGGGCGACCCGTCGCAGGCAACCATCGGCATCTACCAGTACGGCGCCGACAACAAATACAAGAACCTCTCGTACAACGCGGGCAGCATCGCCGGCTGACGTATCAGACCGGCAGTACCCATCACCGAACCGCAGGGGGCTCGGCCGCGAGGCCGGGCCCCCTGCGGTTTCCCGGCGGCCTCGTTCGCCGCGAGCCGAACTGAAATCGGCACGGCTACCCGAGCAGGAAACACAACGGCCGCCGCGGTGACCCGTCGGGTCAGCCGCGGCGGCCGTCGGACCGCCGTGGAACACTCAGGCGCGGGCCAGCGTGCCCAGGTACAACTCGATGACCTTGGGATCGTCCATCAGTGTCCGGCCGGACGCCGTGTAGGCGTTGCGCCCCTGGTCCAGCACGTATCCGCGGTCGCAGATCTCCAAGCACCGCCGTGCGTTCTGCTCCACCATGATCACGGTGACGCCGGTACCGTTGATCTGCTTCGTCCGAAAGAACACCTCGTCCTGCATGGCCGGAGAGAGGCCGGCGGACGGCTCGTCGAGCAAGAGCACGCTGGGCTCCATCATCAGCGCCCGGCCCATCGCAACCATCTGCCGCTCGCCGCCGGACAGCGAACCCGCCCGCTGTTTGCGGCGCGTGCCCAGCGCCGGGAAGAGTCCGGTGACAAACTCGAAACGTTCCTTGAAGCGCTTCGGCCGTAGGAACGTGCCCATCTCGAGGTTCTCCTCGATCGTGAGCGTCCCGAACACGTTGTTGGTCTGCGGTACGAAACCGATCCCCTTGGACACCAGCTCGTGGGCCTTGAGGTTCGTGATCGAGTCGCCGTCCAGCGTTACCGTGCCCGACCGAACGTTCACCAGGCCGAACAACGCCTTCAACAACGTCGACTTACCCGCGCCGTTCGGACCGATGATCCCGATCAGCTCGCCCTGGTGTGCGTACAGGTCGCAGCTGTTGAGAATGTTCACCCCCGGCAGATACCCGGCGACGAGTTCGTCCGCGCGGACCAGAGCGCCTTCGGCCTTCGACAGGTGCTCGGACCGGTCCAGCACCGCGACGCCCGCGGTGTCGTCGATCTGTTCCTCAGGAACCTCGTGGATCTCGAACTCCGGCACAGTCACTCCCGTTCCGTCGGCTTGTCGGTGTCCGCCGGCTCGACCGCCGTCTCGTCGTCAGCCGCCGGGTCGGGAGCACCGTCGTGATGTGCTCCGAGATAGGCGTCGATGACTCTCGGATCCGCCATCACGTCCCGTGGCGTACCCTCCGCGATCACCTGGCCCTGGGCCATGACGATCGCCCAGTCGCTGATGTCGCGCACCATGTCCATGTCATGCTCGACGAAGAGCACGGTCATGCCATTCTCGCGCAGATCCTTCACATGACCCAGCAACGACTGGGTGAGCGCCGGGTTCACGCCCGCCATCGGCTCGTCCAGCATCACCATGTCCGGCTCGACCATCAAGGCCCTGGCCATCTCCAGCAACTTGCGCTGACCGCCGGAGAGACTCCCGGCGAAGTCGTCGCGCTTGGCGTCCAGCTTGAACCGCGCCAGCAGGTCGTCAGCCCGGTCGGTGATCTCGTTCTCCTGCTTGTGCCACAGCCCGGGAATCAGCGCACGCCAGAAGCTCTCACCCTTCTGCCCGACAGCGCCCAGCCGCATGTTGTCGATCACCGTGAGCCGCGACAGCGCCTTGGTCAACTGGAAC
>JAVHVY010000107.1:0-5490 GCA_032160305.1 Actinoplanes sp. | reverse complement strand
CGCCGGCCCGACAACGATCTGGGACACCTCGACACACGGAGCCGTCGCCTCCGACCTGCTCAGCGTCTTCCCCGTCACCTACGCGACCGGACCGTCATCGGCCCTCGGCTCATGGACCAGCAGCAGCCTCCGGGTCTACAAGTTCACCATGACAGTCGACCCCTCCGCACCCGACACCTCACAGGGCGCCACGGCCACCGCCACCTTCAACTGGCAGGCCCAGAACAGCTGACAATGCCGGATCGCGAAGCGACAGGACGGAGGTGGCACGTGCCGGCACGCTTCATGGCCGCCATGCGGGTGGCGGCCCGCACCGTCCTCGTCGCCTGGTGCTCGGCCGTCTTCTGGACGCTCGCCCCGCTGGCGGCCGGGATGGGCTCGCATGTCATCATGTCCGGCTCGATGGCGCCGAAGCTCCGACCTGGTGATGTGGTCGTCACGATGGCGGTCGATGCGGATCGGCTGCGTCCCGGCATGATCGTGTCGTTCCCAGACCCGGTAAACGCCAAGCGCAACATCATCCACCGGGTGGCTCGGCTGGACTCCGGCACGATGCTGCGGACCCGCGGCGACGCCAATCAAGGAGAGGACAGCACCCCCGTCTCCACGGGCTCGGTCACCGGCGTGGGCATCATCCGGATTCCCTTCGTCGGCCTGCCGGCGTACTGGACAAGGACCTCTCAGTATCTCGCCCTGAGCGTCACCGCCGGGCTGTTGTTCCTCACTGTCGCCATCGCCGTCGGCGGCACGAACGCCTCGTCTGGATCGAATCGGCACGGCCGCGGCGGCCGCAGCGGCGGCACGGCCCATCGCCACATGGTCCCGCTGACATCGCCCAGGTCCCGCAATCGCCGCCAAGGTGGCGGACGACGAGCGAGCAAGTCATGGGTGATGCGCTCTGTCGCAGCCCGTCCCGGACGGTTCTTCGGCGCGGTGGTACGGGCCCCGCAAGCGATACGGTGCCGCCTCGTCGACCTCATCCAACGTCCAACTGTCGCATCCGGGATATCTCGCCCATCTCGGTCGCGGGGAGGTGAGGACCAGGGATGAGGACGAGCACGGGACGTCTTCCCCTGGAAGGTACGGCGACGGCCGCCTGGGTACTCGTGGCATTGGTTGTCGGGTTCGTCGGGCTGGCTGTCGCCGCACCCCCGCCCGCCCTGGGACAGGTGCTGAGGTCCATGCCGATCTTCGATGGCGACGGCGGCACAGCGATGTTCCCCGGCGTGAAGCTCAAGCCGGACACACCAGTCAGTCGGTGCATTCAGGTGGGCTACGGTTCGCAGGCGACCAGCGGCACGGTTCGGCTGTCGGCGACCGATGTCCACGGAGCCTTGGCGGACAAGATGTCAGTCGTGGTCCAGCAGGGCGTCGGCGACTGCGGCCACTTCACCGGGAAACCGATTTTCTCCGGCTCATTGCGGGCACTGGGCGAACGCAGGCAGGGCATCTCCACCGGCTGGATTCCGTCCGCCGGGCAGCACCGGACATTCCGGATCACCGTCATGATCAAGTCGTCGTCTCAGCCTGTCCCCGGCACCAGCGCCAAGGCGAACTTCGCTTGGCAGGTGCCTACCGAGGGAACGGAGCCAGGTCCGCCCAACCTCGCCACGCCGATTGCGCCTTCCGTTCCGCCGGCCGCTCGGGATGACTCGGCCGGACTAGCCCCAAGGATCATGCGACTGCTGGAGGGCATCAGGAAACACGCCTCCCTGCCACTCGCACTCGTGGCGGTGCTGATCGTCTTCGTTCTTGTCCAGAACCGAGCTGATCGCAAAGATCCCAAGCTGGCATTGGCGCCGGTGCGACTGAAACGGCATCTGTCCATCCCGGTGGAGGGTGGAACAAGACGTGCGTAACGGCAAAGTCTTCGCCGACGAGCTGACTCCTCTGAGCGAACGGCTGCGCTGGTTGCAGCTCTACCGGGCATTGCTGATGGGAGCCCTGCCCCTGTTGGGATGGGCATTGTCGAGTCCACCGGCGGTGGTGTACCGGCTCGACGCCGTTGCCACCCTGTGGCTGGCAGTGACGGCGGTTTACTGGGCGCTTTCCACGATCGGCCGGTCGATCGCCTTCGTCGTGCTCACGATCGCTCTTCTCGGCGACGGAGTCGTGCTGGTCATGGCCTGGACCTGGCTCGGTGGGCTCGCGGGACCGATCGGCGTCGTGGTCATCGTGCACGCCATCGTGGTCACTCTTGTCGCCACCTTTCGCACCGGCATGAAAATGACCCTGTGGCATTCGCTACTCGCCGTCTTCGTCCTTGAAATGCACGCAACCGGGCTGCTCCAGCCCACTGTCGCGTTCCCGTACCGAGCGGCCTGGATCTATTTGGCCAGCCTGTGGACCGCCGCTGTCGCAACGGCAAGTTTGGCCGCTGTCAATGAGCGGGAACTACGTCGTCGCCGGTACGACGAACAGACCCTGCGGGTGCTTGCGCTGGCCACCGCGGCGGCCGACAGCCCGCGGGCGGTGGCCGCCACTCTCGCTCGGTTCGCGGTCAACGAACTCGACGCCCGCCGGGCGGCGGTCATCGTCACGTCGACGGCAGACTTCGCCGCGCAACTGGGACCCGACGGCATCGCCGCGCGGGCCGAGGAGGGCCGGCACGGACAGGACACTCAATTGACAGCGATATCTGGCCGCCAACCTATCCACGACGACGAGATACGGCTGTTCCATCTGCTCGACCCCGTGACCGACGCCTGGCTGGCACACGTGCTGCCGGATGCGGTCGATGTGATCGCCGTTCCGCTGTTTGGAGCTGAGATCGACGGCGTATTCGCCCTGGAGTACGGCCGCCCGGGTCGTCGTCGACCCGGGCGGGTCCAGCAGCGGTTGATCATGACCGCCCGGCAGGCCGCCGCGCAGACCGCGGCGGCGTTCGGCCGCTCCGTGGCCGTGGCAGCACTCGCGGCTGCCGCGCACACCGACGGGCTGACGGGGCTGGTGAACCGAGCCCGCTTCGACGTTCTCCTCAGCGCCTTCGTGGCGGATGAACGTCCATTTGCCGTCGTACTCATCGATCTGGACAATTTCAAATCGGTCAACGACACATTCGGTCATCAGACGGGCGACAGTGTGTTGCAGGGCGTAGCCGACGCGCTCCGCACCCAATGCTCGGCCGACGACGTCGTGGCCCGCTACGGGGGCGAGGAACTCGTGGTCATCGCTGCCATCGATCCCATCGGGACCGCGGCCTACGCCGAACGGCTACGCGTCGCCATTGCCGCCGCGAACACCCCGGTCCCCATTACGGCAAGCCTCGGTGCTGCCTGGTTCCCGGTCGACGAAACCAAACCGGCCGGCTTACTGGAGGCCGCCGACCGCAGGCTCTACATCGCCAAGCGAACGGGACGCAACCGAGCGATCGCTTCCGCGGCAGACGCCCGGCAGGCCGGCCAGGCCGTCGCCGACTACGCCCCCGCCGGTACACATCGGCCCGCCGAGCGGCAATCCCGGCACCATGCGTGAGAATGAATCGCCCAGAACCGGAGGTTCACCTGCCGCCACACCCGACCCGAGGGTCTGAGAGGGCGACAGCCCGGCCCAGCCGCACAGCACGGAACGGCGTGGGTCGCGGGCGATGTTGCGGGCCGTGGCGGCGGTTATGCGGAGATGAGTTCGCAGGTCGTCGGCGGTGTGAAGGCCGTGATGCTGCGGAAGCTGCCGCCCAGGAAGTCGGTCCAGACGGCGATGTAGTCCAGGTGGGCGCCGGCACTGTCGCCGGGGATGCGCTGGATGGCGTGTTCGGTGGCGCCGCCCCGCGGCGAGGGAAGGCTGGTCAGGCCGGAGTCGGCCGGGGTCGACTCCATCAGGATCAGCAGTGTGCTGGCGTCCGACTGGTTGGTGATCGCCCAGTCGACGACCCACTCGCCAGTGGCGGTGTCGCAGGTGCCGGAGGCCGCGGTGGTGAACGTCCGTGGCGCGTCGGCCTGGGCCGGCGTGGCCAGGGCCGTCACGGCCGTCAGGGCCGTGAGGGTGCCGATGGCGGCGGCGATGATGCGGATCTTCATGGGGTCCCTTCCGAGGAAACGAACAAGCTTCGCTGCCCGACAAAATGTGACTAGCGCTCGCAATTTAGAGAATTGAAAGGCGCAGTGCACCGCCGTAGGGCGAACATCACAGCTCAGTTCGGTTCGCGCCCCGCTGGCGGCGAGCCGGCCGCGATCGAGGGCGCCGGGCATATCCGGCTCGTCCGTGACCCGGTGCGGGCGAACCTCATCGGCGGCTTCGCCACCGCGCTCGCCGACGAGATCAGGCAACCGAAGCTGCTCATCGCACGGGTCGAGATCCCCGTCACCAGGGAGGACCGGTGACCATCGCAGTGATGGCCGGATCCGTTCAATTGTCGCCTTGTTGTGTGGTGGGGAGGATGTGTTGATCATCGGCTGGAGGCGGTTCGTTGAAGATGAGCCAGAACAGGCCCAGTGCTCGTACGGCTCCGCTGAACTCGGTGAATCCGACGGGTTTGCGGACGTAGGCGTTGGCGCCGTATCCGTAACTTTCCACGAGGTCTTGATCGCGTTTGGATGAGGTCAGTACGACGATAGGAGTGGTCCGGGTCCGAGGATCGGCCCGTACCTGGCGGAGCACCTCGAATCCGTCGACCTTGGGTAGCTTGAGATCGAGCAGGGTCAGTGCCGGCAGGTGCGCGGCCTGGTCGTCGCCGGCGTGACCGAAGAGGTATTCCAGCGCCTCTTCGCCGTTGCGGGCGGCCACGACGTCGTTGCCGATGCCGTTCTCCTGTAGGGCCAGCATGGTGAGTTCCGCATCGTCGGGGTTGTCCTCGACGAGCAGGATCTTGCGTGCCTTCATCGTTTCTCCTGGCCGGCGATGGTGAAATGGATGGTGGCGCCGTGGTCGAGTTCCCCTTCCGCCCAGGCGTGACCGCCGTGTCGCTCGATGGTGCGCTGTACGCTGGCCAGTCCGATGCCGGTGCCCGGGTATTCGGAGGCGTCGTGCAGGCGCTGGAAGGGCTCGAAGAGCTTCTGGGCGTAGTCGGGGTTGAAGCCGGCACCGTCGTCGCTGACGACGCAGGCCACCTCGCCGCGGGCGGCGGGCTCTGTGCCGAAGTGGATGTGGGCTGTAGGGCGTCCGGCGGTGAACTTCCAGGCGTTGCCGATCAGGTTGTCCAGGGCGGCCCGGAGCAGGATGGGGTCGGCGTGTGCCAGCACGCCGTCTTCGATGTCGAAGACGACCGTGCGGTGGGGTTCGTTGGCGGTGAGTTCCGCGGCGATGCCGGTGGCGACCGCGGACAGGTCGACCCGCTGCAGGCGTAGGTCGACCCGCGCGATGGATGACAGGTCCAGTAGATCCTCGATCAGTTCACCCATGGTGAGGGCTGCTCGGTGGATGCGGCGGGCCTGGTGGCGGCCCTGTTCGTCGAGTTGGTTGCCGTGGCTGAGGAGCAGCCGTTCGCTGAATCCGCCGATGGCCCTCAGCGGTGTGCGCAGGTCGTGCGCGGCCGAGTAGTTGAACGCTTCGAGG
>JAVHVY010000098.1:0-18520 GCA_032160305.1 Actinoplanes sp. | reverse complement strand
ATCCACAGCAACGACTACTGGGCGTTGTCGAACATGCCCACCCCGACGGTGGGTGGCAGCACTACCGGGGTCTTCGCGATCACCGGCGGGTCGGCCGACGCTGGTAGCCCGAACCCGCACGCCAAGTCCTACTGGTATGCGGTGCCGTCCACCGCCGACCTGACAGTCGCGGTCACGGAGACGGGCACGGCTGATGAGGAGAAAGCCCTCACCGTGTACGTGCTCTCCGGCGCGGACACCACCACGGCCATCGACGTGGCGGCCGGGAGTACGGGCGCGGCGTCGACGTCGCATGTGGCCCCGTCGATCGCGCCCGGGTCAGCAACGGCTTACCTGATCGGCCACGCCAGCACCGACGGCACCGCCGCCAACACGAACTCGTACACCCCGCCGGCCGGCATGTCGGAGACGTACGACCAGAACATCATCTCGTTCATGGCCCTGACTGGGGCCACGCAACAGCTGGCGGCGTCCGGGGCTACCGGAACCAAGACGTTCGCCTTCACCGCATCAACGGTCTGGGTGACTCTGTCGATCGCCGTGCTGACGGCCAGCGGCGGGGCGGCGCCGGCCGGCCGCCAGCTGCTTGTCCCGCAGGCCGTCAACCGCAGCTACACCTACTGAGGAGCGGCTGTGCCCAACACGTACATCGCGTTCAACGGCGTGCCTCCGACGACGGCCGCGATGCCTCCGGTCACCACCGGCACAGTGATCAAGACGCTGCTGCAGATCGCCACCCCGTCCACGTGCGAGCTGCGTGTCGTCGAGTGGGGTATCAGCTTCGACGGTTCGGCGGCGGCCACTCCGATCAAGGTGGAGCTGATCGATACGAACGTCGCCGCGACGGTGACAGCGCACTCGACGTCGACGGTCATCTGCCTGAACCGCACGGGCGGGGTCGCGTCGAAGATGACGATGAGCACCACCGCAACGGGCTACACCGCGTCGGCGGAGGGCACGATCACGAACACCGCGATCCTGGACTACCAGCTGATCGCGCCGACAGGCCAGTTCGTGAAGCAGTGGCCGCTCGGCCTCGAACCGCAGCTGGCCGTGTCGCGGTTCCTGCGGGTCCGGGTCACCGCTGCCGCGGCTGTCAACGCTGTCTGCTACGTGGTGTGGACCGAGGCGTAGGCATCGGCGGCCGAGGGGCGGTAAGCCATGGCGCGTCTCGGTCGTAGCCTCCCGATCCAGCCGATCATTGCCCGACAGCTCGACTCGTCCGGCGCAACCACGGCGAGCCTGACGGCCAATCCCCTGGTCGTCACCGCCTCGACCGACCAGCCTCGGTCGGTGGGCTTGGTGGTGCGCCGGTCCCTGGCGGACACGCCGGTCCTGACGACGGCGAGCCCGCTGGTCGTCGACCCGACACCCCCCGCGCCTGCCCGGGCCGCGGCGGTGCTTCTCCGGAGCAGCCTGCAGGACACGGTCGCGCCGGCCACGACAACACCCGGCCCGCTCGTCGCCAGCCTGCCCCAGGCATCGGCGCCGCTCTCGATGCCGGTGCTGCTGCGGACCCCGACCACCCCGGTCCCGCCGTCCGCGCCGTACGTCGTCGCTCAGCCGGCCGCCGCGGCCCCGTCGTTGCCGGTGCTGTTGCGCGGCGCTCTGGTCGACGCGCCCGTTCTGACGACGAGCTCGCCGACGGTCGTCACCACGGCCCCGGCCCAGCAGGGCGCGGCGGCGATCGTGTCCCGGGCCCCGCAGCCGGTCGTCGTTCCGCCGGAACCTCTCGTCGTCACGGCCCCTACGCCACCGCCGGCGTCGGCCGCGATCCAGGTCCGCAGCCCGCAGCCACCCGCCGCGGTCGTGTCCGGTGCGACGACGCAACCGATCGTCGTCACCCAGTCGGGGCCACCTCCCGGCTCGGCGGCATTGACGCTGCGGGCGCACCTGCAGGACGCGATCCTCGCGACACCCGGCCCGCTCGTCGTCACCACCGCGGTGCCGGCCCAGCCGTCGCGGCCGATCGTCGCCCGGGGCAGCCTGGCCGACCTGCTCGCCGCGACCCGGCCGCTGATCGTCGGCGCCCCGGTCCCGGCAGCCCGCGGGACCGCCCTGACAGTCCGCAACGCGCCACCGCCTGTGGTCGTCGGCCCGTCCGGCCCGATCACCGCGCCGATCGTCGTCACCGTCGCCGGCCAGCCGGTACGCGGCTCGGCGATGGTGCTGCGCACCGTCCCCGGCGTGTGCGACTGCACGACGCACCGACCGTCGTCGGGCGTCACCGTACGGCCGTCCGGCGGCACGACGGTCCGGCCCTCGGTCGGCACGACCACGTACGCACCCGGTGGCACGACGACGCGGCCGAATACCGGCACCACGACCAGGCCCTGCAGCTGCTCGTAAGGAGGTCCGGATGTCCCGCGCCTCCGTCGTCGCCCGCGCCCAGGCCGCCGCCCAGGCGGGCATGGTCGACACCTGCTCGATCCGCCGCAAGACCGGCGAGACCACCGACCCGGACTCGGGCGCCATTACCCCGACCTGGTCGGCGCTCTACGCCGGCAAGTGCCGTGTCCAGCAGCCGCAGGCGCTGGCCCGCCCGCACGACATCGGCGAGGATTTCCTGCTCGTCGCCCGACTGGAGATCCAGCTTCCGGTGGCCGCAACCGCGGGCCTGCTTGTCCGCGACGAAGTGACGATCACGGCGGCGACCCGGGACCCAGACCTGGTCGGTCGGGTGTTCCTGGTGCACGAGCTCCCACGCAAGACCGACGCCAGCGCCCGCCGCGTGTCGGTGATCGAGAGGACTGACTGATGGCGAAGAGTATCCGCATCGAGTCCGGCGACGTCACCGACCTGGTCCAGCTGCTCGCCCAGGCCCCGGCCGTGATGGTCGGCGAGGCCCGGGCGATCGTGAAGCGCGGGGCGCAGAACATCAAGACCGACGCCCAGCGCCGCATCGGCCAGCCGAAGCACGCCCCGGCTTACTCCCGCGCGATCTCGTATGAGACCGGCGAGTCGGCGACGAAGGCGTGGGCGGAGATCGGCCCGGACAAGAACAAGCGGCAGGGTCCGCTGGGCAACATCCTGGAGTTCGGCTCGCCCACGTCGGCGCCGCACCCGCACATGGCGCCGGCGGCTGAGGCGGAGCTGCCGAAGTTCGAGCGGTTCATGCAGGCGGCGGCCGCGAAGGCCGCGGGCGAGCGGTGAGCACGACCCAGGACCACGCGAACGCGGTTCTGGCCCTGCTCGACGCGGACAACGCGGCGCCGGCGCTGGTGTTCCTCGACGGTGCGGTGCCGTCCGGGCAGCTGCCGCCGTACGTGCTGGTGTACCTGATGCTGCAGACGCCGGACGGTCTGGCCGCCCCGGACAAGGTCAGCCTGGACTTCAACTCCGATGTGGTCGACCTGTGGGTCTACTGCCACTGCGTCGGCGGTAACGCGGCCGCCGCCCGGGCCGTGTCCGCGCGGGTGCGGGCGGCCTTGCTGAACGTCACGCCGACGATCGCCAACCGGGTCTGCTTCCCGATCCGCTGGCGCGAGGGCAACCCGCCGCAGCGCGACGAGAGCACCGGCGTGCTCGTGCAGGACCTCGTGGACGTCTACGGCTTGATCACGGTCCCCGCTTCCTGAGTTTCCGCCTGCCTGGCGGCTTCCACCTTGCCCATCCACTAGAAGGGGGTGCGCCTCGTGGCGCTCCAGGCTTCTCAGTCGGTCGTCACGACCGGCATCACACCAGCGGCGATCACGCCGTCGGCATCCGACACCATCGCCGCCGCCAGCTTCGGCGTGCAGGGCGTGCTGATCCGGGTCATCACGACCGGCACCGCGACCAACGTTGCCGTCCTGGACCCGAACGTCACCGCGCAGGGCAACCCCGGCACGGTCACCCCGCTCGCGGCCCCGGCGACCGGTGTGCGGGAAATGCTGATCCCGCTGTCGGCCGTCAACTCCTCGACCGGCGTAGCGACGGTCACCTTCTCCGGCGCCCTCACCGGCGTCACCTACGAGCTGAAGCGGATCTGAGCGATGGCTGCGAAAACGTACTGGCTGACAGATGGCGCCGACACCAAGGCGCTGGTCGACGGTGACGCCGAACGGGACCGCTGGATTCCCCTCGGCTGGTTCGTGTCCGACGCTCCCGTCGAGGGCGAGTGGGTGTGGCTGCAGCACGCCGTGACCGGCGGCAAGCAGCGCTTCCCGGCCGTCGCCGCTCCGCTGTGGGCGCCCCGCGGCTGGACCCCGTCGTCGCCTCCGGAGCCGGAAAACCTCTACAAGGACCCGCAGCCGTCGGATGACACCCCGACGGCTGCGGACAAGACCACGACCGCCGCCGCTGCCAGCGGCAAGAACAAGGAGTAATCGATGGCTGACATCGTTTCTGACGGCAAGACGCGGGTGTCCGCCGTACCGGCCATCGCGAACATCCAATCGGTCACCACTACCGAGCTGAACGCCGGGCTGTTGCTGCAGTCGTTCATCACCGCCGACGGTCTGATCGGCCTGAAGCCGGACACTGCGGCGGTCGACACGAGCTCGCTCGACTCGACGTTCAACACGGCGGTCAACGGCCGTACGGCGTTCTCCGGCACGATGCTGCGGCTGAAGCGGCAGACGCCTCTGGCCGGCGATACCGCGTTCCTGACGCTGGTTCGCGACTACGGCTTCTTCCTCGTCGTGCGCCGCTCGATCGCCTCCACTACGGCATGGGCATCGGCGCAGCTCATCGAGGTGTACCCGGCACTGTGCGGCGAGACCGCCCGCGTCGACGTCGAGCCCAACTCGGTCGAGCGCTACGAGATTCCTCTTCAGATCACCCTGTCGCCCGCGCTGCGCGCCGCTGTCGCATAGCCCCAACGCCCTACCGCTGCCCCGGACCGTGTGGTCGCGGGGTTTTTCGTGCCCGGCCGGCATCCTCCCGGGGCCGGCCGGGCGCTTCCCGGGAGGAAGACATGAGCGGCAAGTCCACGATGAAGAACTTCAAGGCCATGCTGGCCGAGGCGCAGCTGCCGGAGAAGACCGTCGACGTGTGCCTGCGCGGCGACCTGTTCGCCGAGCACCAGGCCGCCGAGGCCGAACTGGAGCAGGCCGAGAAGGCCGCCGAGCTGTCGAACAGTCTCGACGGCGGCGCCCCGGTCGCCGAGCTGGTCGAGCGCATCGAGGCCATCGAGGCGACGATGCGCGAGCACACCTACCCGTTCCGGATCCGCGGCCTGGCGTCGGCGAAGTTCCGCGCGCTCAAGGCCGAGCACCCGCCGCGCAAGGACGACGACGGCGCGGTGGTCCAGTCCGACAGGTTCGTCGGCGCGAACATCGACACCTTCTTCGACGCGCTGGCCCGCAGGTGCACCCTCGACCCTGAGCTGACCGAAGCCGACTGGCGGGAGCTGGCCGACGAGAAGCTGACCGAATCCCAGCTCGACGAGATCGGCAGCGTCGCGTTCCGTCTCAGCGTCGGTGAGGTGAGCGTCCCTTTCTCGCAGGCCGCCTCGCGGCTGAGCCGGAGTTCCTCGCCCGAGTAGAGGCCGCCGAGCGGCTCGGTATCGCGCCGAGCCAGTTCGACGGCCGGGAGCCGGCCGAGGTCACCGAGTACGAGTACGACGACGCGGGCCGGCCGCTTCGGTCGGTCACCATCCGCGAACCGCGGTGGACCGAGCAGGACCGCGCGGAGATCCTCGCGCTGGCGATGCACCGCAACTCGCCCTGTGCGTGCGGGTGCGGCCACCCCGCGGTCGAGACGCTCAAGCCCGAGGCCGAGGGTCCGGAGTTCGTCGTGACCCAGACCGTGTGCCAGGCCCGGATGCGGCTGCTGGAAGCGCAGCGCGGTGTGGCCGAGGAGCGCGGCATCGAGAACGCCCCGGCACGCCTCTGGTCGATTGAGATGCGAAAGAGGTAGCGCCGTGGCTCTTCGCACCGTTGGTGTCCGGCTGACCGCTGACATCGCCAACTACGTCAGCAACATGCGCAAGGCCGAGCAGACCACCAAGAGCTTCGGCCAGAGCCTGAGCCAGCGGGCCGCGGCCGGCAAGCTCGACGAGGTGGCCGGCGCCGCCGGGAAGATGGGCTTGGGCCTCGCCGCCGGGTTCGCCTTCGCGGTGAAGTCGGCCGCCGACTTCGACAAGCAGATGTCCGCGGTCAGCGCAGCCACCCACGCGAACGTGCAGACGATGGGCCAGCTGCGGGCCGCGGCGTTGCAGGCGGGCAAGGACACCCAGTACTCGGCGACCGAGGCGGCGAAGGGTGTCACCGAGCTGGGCAAGGCCGGTGTGTCCTCGGCGGACATCCTGGGCGGTGGACTGAAGGGCGCGCTGGCCCTGGCCGCGGCCGGGCAGATGGACGTCGGCGCCGCCGCCGAGACCGCGGCCAGCGCCATGACCCAGTTCGGGCTGTCCGGCGACAAGGTCCCCCATATCGCTGACCTGCTCGCCGCGGCGGCGGGCAAGGCGCAGGGCTCGGTCCACGACCTCGGCTATGCGCTCTCGCAGTCCGGCCTTGTCGCGTCGCAGACGGGCCTGTCCATCGAGGATGCCACCGGCACCCTGGCGGCGTTCGCCAGCGCGGGCCTGATCGGATCTGACGCGGGCACCAGTTTCAAGACCATGCTGCTGGCGTTGCAGAACCCCACCGCCGGCACGGAGAAGCTCATGAACAAGATGGGCATCTCAGCGTACGACGCGTCAGGCCAGTTCGTCGGTATCACCAAGTTCGCAGGCATTTTGCAGGATCAGCTTAAAGATCTCACTCCGGAAATACGCCAGGCGACGCTTGCACAGATATTCGGCAGCGACGCGGTGCGCGGCGCGACGGTCCTCTACAACCAGGGCGCCGGCGGGATCCAGAAGTGGATCGACAAGACCAACGAGGCCGGCTACGCGGCGTCCACGGCGGCGAAGCTGACCGACAACCTCTCCGGCGACATGGAACGCCTCAAGAGCTCGCTGGAGACGCTGGCCATCGAGGGCGGCTCGGGTGCGAACTCGGGCCTGCGGGTGCTCACCAAGGGCCTCAACGGCCTGGTGGACGGGTTCGCGTCGATGCCGCCGGTAGTGGGCGGCACCATCACCGTCCTCGCCGGGCTCGGCGCGGCGCTGCTGCTCGGCGGCGCGGCGTGGGTCAAGTACCGGTCGCTCATTGCCAAGGTCAACGCCGAGCTGATCGCGACCGGTCCAACCGGAGAGAAGGCCGCGGCAGGCCTGAGTAAGGCGTCGAAGGCGGCCGGTATCGCGGGGGCGGCGTTCCTCGGCATGGAGGTGGTCGGGGCCGTCTTCGACCGCTTCGGGCCGGCCGCCGCCAATGTGGACAAGCTCTCGGCCTCGCTCGACAACTTCAGCAACACCGGCAAGGTGAGCGGCGAACTGGCGGCTACCTTCGGTGCGGACCTGTCCGGTCTCCATGATTCCGCCCAGACGGCCATTTCAGGGGTGGGCGGCTTCACCGGCGCCGTCAACGACCTCGGCAACACCCTGCGTACGAACTCCATCTCCGACTGGCTCGCAAGCATCACCGGAACCACGTCGATCAACAAGGCTACGTCGGACATGGCGGCCTACGACGCCGCGCTGACGCAGGTGATGACGACATCGGGGGATGCGAAGAAGGCGTCGCAGCTGTGGAACAGCGCGCTGCAGCAGTCCGGCCTGGACACCGGCCAGCTGGCGAAGGTGCTGCCGGACGCCTACAAGAAGGTCGGCGAGCTCAACACGGCCGCCGACAAGGTCACCACCGCCCTGCATGCCGTGGGCAAGGCGTCGACCGGGGCCGCCAAGAAGCAGGGCGAGTACAAGACGGCCACCGACCTGGCCGCCGGTGCGGCCCGTGGTGAGGCCGCCGCCCTGGTGAAGCTGTCGAGCCAGCTCACGGCTCAGGTGAACCCCGTCTACGGGCTGCTCGACGCCGAGAAAGCGCTGAAGACCGCGCAGGACAAGGCGACCGAGGCGATCAAGAATCACGGCAAGCACAGCACCGCGGCCAAGAATGCCACCCACGAGCTGGCCCTGGCCGCGATCGATCTGCAGGGCAAGGCTGGGGCGCTCGGCGACAAGTTCAACGGCAAGCTCACCCCGGCGATGAAGACCACGCTGAAGGCGGCCGGTCTGACGAAGACCGAGATCGACATCGTCTCGGGTGCATTCCGGACCGCCAAGAAGGACGCCGACAAGTACGACGGCAACTACAAGGCGAACGTCACCGCGCCGGGCGCCAAGCAGTCCAAGACGGACATCGACCACGCCTACACGGCGGCGAACCACTTCGCCGGCCCGTACAAGGCCAACCTGAGCACCCCGGGCGCGAAGCAGTCCGAGACGGCGGCGGCGCGCGCGTGGGCTCAGGCGAAGGGCTTCGACGGGAACTACAACGCCCACGTCACCACCACCGGCGTCCCGAAGGTCAGGCAGGCACTCAGCGGCCTGATGCTCATGCAGCAGGCGCTGAAGAAGGGCGTGTCCGCGTCCGCCATCGCGGCGACCAACAAGAACGTGGCTCAGGGCTTCTCCGACGGCGGCTACACCGGCTCGGGCCCGCGTACGCAGCCGGCCGGTATCGTGCACGCCGACGAGTACGTGGTCAACTCGCCGTCGCGGCAGAGGTTCGAGTCTGCGCACCCCGGCGCCCTGGACCACATCAACCGCACCGGCCAGATGCCCGGCTACGACGGCGGCGGCCGGGTCGCCTTGCCGTACCGGGTCACCGCGGCCATGACCCGGATCCCGTCGAAGAACGAGGCCATTCTCGCGGTCGGCGGCTATGCCGGCGGCGGGTCGCTCGGCGCATGGATCCGCCAGGCCATGGCCCTGACCGGGGTGCCGGCCTCGTGGGGCGGGCCGTTGCGCACGCTGATCATGCGCGAGTCGGGCGGCAATCCGAACGCCATCAACCTGTGGGACTCCAACGCGAAGGCCGGGCACCCGAGTCAGGGCCTGATGCAGACGATCCCGTCGACGTTCTCGCACTACCGGCTCAGGAGCCTGCCGAACAGCATCACCAACCCGATCGCGAACATCGTCGCCGGCATCCGCTACATCGAGTCCCGCTACGGCTCGATCTTCCGGGTCCAGCAGGCCAACGCGAACCTGCCGCCGAAGGGATACGCGCACGGCGGTGTGCTCAACGAGCCGGTCTTCGGCGTCGGTGCGTCCGGGCGCCGCTACACCTTCGCCGAGAACGGCCCGGAGCGGGTTGTCCCGAACTGGCAGTCCGAAGGCGGACGTAGCGGCGGCTCGACGACGATCGAGTTCCACAACCACGCGCCGATCGGCAGCCAGTACGAGCTGGAGACGTGGCTCACCGGGGCGTTCAACAACCTGCAGCGCAAGGGCCGCGTGAGCTGACGTGCCGGCCAAGTACCGGGTCTACGTCGACTGGACGAACAACGGCACCTTCACCGACGCCGGCGACGACGTCACCTCCCGCACCCTCGACGGGCGCACCCCGATCATCGTGCGGTACGGCCGCGACCAGGCCCGCGCCCTGTCGCCGACGTCGCCGTCCGAGGTCAACCTTGAGCTGAACAACATCTCCCGTGACTACAGCCCGGAGAATACGAGCTCGCCACTCACGGGCAAGGTGCTGCCCGGTCGTGACGTCTACATCAAGGCCACCCTCTCGGGCACCGACTACCCGATCTTCAACGGTCAGCTCGACGACTTCACGGCCAAGCCCGACATCGAGGACCGCTCGATAGACGTCGTCTGCCTCGACGCGCTGGGCAGGCTGCGCGGCGTGCAGGTGTCCACCGAGCTGTACTCCGGTATCCGCACCGGCGAGGCGATCGGCCGGCTGCTCGACGCCGCGGGCTGGTCGGCGACCGCCCGGGACCTGGACGTCGGCGCGACGGTCATGCCGTGGTGGTGGGCCGACGCCGAGGACTGCTTCGACGCGGTCATGAAGCTGGTCGCCTCCGAGGGCCCGCCGGCCCTGATCACCTCGGACGGGCTGGGCAACGTGGTGTTCCGCGACCGGCACCACCGGCTGCTGCGCTCGGCGTCGCTGACGGCGCAGTCGACCTGGTATTCGGCGGGCAGCGTCGAGCCGGTGCTGTCGAAGCCGTCGGTCTACAACCACGGCTGGAAAGAGATCGTCAACGTTCTCGACTTCGACGTGCCGCTACGCCGCCCGTCGGATCCGCCGAGCGCGGTGTGGAACTCGCAGGACCGGATCACGTTGGCGGCCGGCGAGACGGCGACGCTGACGGCCCGGTCGTCGGATCCGTTCTACAACGCCATCACCCCGGTCCAGGACGTCGACTACACCCTGGTCACCGGCGCGATCAACATCTCGCTGCTGCGGACGTCAGGCCAGTCGACGACCGTGGTGATCCTGGCGGTCGGCGGCGCGGCGATCATCGACGGTCTGCAGGTCCGGGCCACCGCCGTGCCGACGGTCACCACAGTGGTCCTGCACGCGGAGGACTCGGTGTCGATCGGCACCGCTGCGGCCCCGAACTACGGCCGGCGCAGCGCACCGGACAGCTTGGCCCCGGTGTGGGCGAACCTCTACGACGCGCAGGCGATCCAAGAGGTGATCCTCGCCCGCCGCGCGGACCGGGTGCCGACCATCTCGGTGACGCTGGTCAACGCGAACAACACCCGCCTGCTGCAGCAGTTGACCCGCGACCTGTCCGACCTCGTGCGGGTGAAGCTCGCCCAGATCGGTCTCGATGCGGACTGCTTCATCGAGCAGATCCAGCACCAGATCGGCCAGGGCGGCCTGGAGCACCGCACCACGTTCGGCCTGGAGAAGGCGCCCGTTCAACCGACGGCCGTCTTCATCATCGGCTCGGCGACCAGCGGCGTGCTCGGCACGAACCGGCTCGGCAAGAACGGCCTGGACGATCCGTCCCTGGTCTTCGTCCTCGGCTCAGATCTCCTGGGCACCAACCTTTTGGGACACTGATCATGCGCGCATACGCACGGGTCAACTGGGGCCGCTGGCTGGCGGACTGCCCCCGGCCGGAGTGCAAGAACGCCGAGCACTTCGGCCCGGACCCGGTCACCGACCACATCGGCGGCCTGACCGGCGCGGCGTTCCGTTGCAACGTCTGCAAGGTCGAATGCCCGGCGCAGTGGCCGCCGAACGTCGACGACATCGCCTACGTTCTGTCGCTGCGCCCGGTGCCGCAGACCCGCAACTGGGGGCCCGGCGAACGCCTGTCGGACCTGATGACGGAGAACTTCGCGCACGGCATCGCTCCCGACGCACCGACCGCCATCGACGACCGGCCCGGCCAGTTCGAGTCGCTGCTGGAGATCCGCGGCGAGCACATCACCGGCGGCCTGGCGCTGCCGTCCGGCTACCGGCTGGCCGAGCTCGGGGCGGGTGTCTGAGATGGCCTGGACGGCTCCGGCAACCTTCACCGACGGCTCGATCCTGACCGCCGCCCAGCTGAATGCGATGCGCGACAACTTCAACGAGACCGCGCCCGCCAAGGCCACCGGGGCGGGCGGGTTCATCGCCACCAACGGCGTCAACTCGGTGATCCAGCGCAACCCGGGCTCGGACACCGTCAACACGTCGGAGACCACGACGTCGACCTCCTTCGTCGACCTGGCCACGGTGGGCCCGCGCGCCCTCAGTGTCGTCACCGACGTGCGCGCCATCGTCTGGTTCACGGCGCAGCTGAACAACTCCGGCGCGGGCAACGAGAGCATCGTCGGCGTCGCCGTCTCCGGCGCCACGACGGCGGCGGCCGACGACAACGTCAGCCTCGACAACCAGTCCGCGACGGCGTTCTCCGACATCACCGCCTGCCGGGCGACCCGGTTCACCGTCACCGCCGGAACCAACAACTTCACCGCGAAGTACCGGGTCACGGCAGGAACGGGCGCCTTCCGCCGCCGTCAGATCGTGGTCATTCCCGTCTGACCAACCCCCTGAGGAGCGCCATGACAGAGCAGCGTTACGGCTTCGCCTACCACCTCAACACGGTGGCCGACCCGATGCAGGGCAAGGCGCTGCCGCGTAGCCACGGCGCGGTCGGCGGCACACAGCACAACTACGTCACCATCCCGTGGAACGACAAGGAAGACGGCGACGACCCGGCGAACGGGGTCAGCCTGAACTACGGGTGGACGTTCCTGTTCGGCCCCACCGTCTCGGCGCTGGTATTCGCCCAGGTCCGGCTGATGATCATGCAGGAGAGGGGCAGCGTTCACCTGCGCCTGTACAAGGTGGCTGTCGACGCCGGGGTCGAGACGCGGGTGTGGGGTTCGGAGTCGCCGGAAAGCTTCGTCGGCGAGGGCGAAACCCACACTGCGGCCGACGGCACGGTCAGCTACTCCAGCACCCACGTCGACGCGTGCTGGCGGGTTGCCGCGTTGGCCCCGAACGAACGGCTCCGGCTGGAAGTCGATTCGTGGAAGGCGGTCAACCCCGACCCCGACTACGAGATCGGCCGGATCGTCGGGGCGCGGGTCGCAGGCGAGTACTGGCGCGATGGAGGAACCGCATGACGCAATCGAGCGAGTACCCGGACCTGAAGTGGATGCCGCCGGCGTCGTGGACGAACGCCAACCGGACGAGCGTCCAGCTGGTGGTCATCCACACCACCGAGGGCAGCGAAGGCCCCAACTCGGCGGAGGACGGCGCGTCCTACGACCAGCGCCGCACCGACGGCACCAGCACTCACTTCTTCTGCGACGCCGACTCGACCGTGCAGTGCGTCCGGACCGCCGACGTCGCGCACGCGGCCCGCACCCAGGGCAACCGGCGCGGCATCCAGTACGAGTTGTGCGGTCGCGCCGGCCAGGGTGCTGCGGGCTGGGCGGACCCGGTCAGCGAGGGCACGCTGCGCCAGGCCGCGAAGCAGGTCGCCCGGGACGCCGCGAAGTGGGGCATCCCGGTGCGGCATCTGAGCGTCGCCCAGGTCGCCTCAGGCGACAAGGGCATCTGCGGGCACGCCGACGTGACGAAGGCGTTCCCACAGGACCGCGGCACACACACCGACCCGGGGCCGAACTTCCCGTGGTCACACTTCCTGGAATTGGTCCGGGCCGAGTTGGAGGATCTTCCGATGGATCAGGCAACGTTCAACAAGCTGATGACCGGCTGGGCGAAGTCGGCCGACGGTCAGGCTGTGCTGCTGACGCTGACCGACAAGATCGGCGACACGGCCAACCCGAACCGTACGGTGGGCGACGTGCTGCGCGACGTGGCGAAGCTGCGCGGTGTGTTGGTCGGCGACAAGACCGACACCGCGAACGCGAAGCTGTCCCCGACCTCGCCGCTGGCCGAGATCATCGCCGCAGCCGTTCCGCACCCGCCCGCGGCATGAGCCGGCGGGCCGGGCGCCGACCGACTGGCGGACCATGAGTGAGCACAAGCGAGCGGCCCAGCCCCAGCCGGTTCGCCATCTCCCGCGACACCCTTTCCTTCCTGGGCGGCTGGTACCTGATCATCTATCAGGCCCAGTTCGCGCCGGTGTTCAACCTGTCGGTGTTCCTGGGCGGAATGGTGATCTCCGGGGTGCCGGGGGTGTTGCAGGCCTGGAACGCGCGGGTCGGTGGGGGCGCGTCTACCGGACCACCGTCATCTCCCTCAGTGCCGGGAGCGTCGCCGGGGCCATAGTTCTGGTGATCGCGGGGCGGGTGATCTCGTGACCGGCGAGCAGGCCGAGCGGCACCGCGCCGAGGTGGCCGAGAGCCAGACCCGACGCGGCTGGTACTGGTGGCTGGTCATGGTGGTCACGGCGGTGGTCGGTCCGGGCCTGGCCATTGGGGTGTCGGCGGCGAACCAGCGCCGCTCCGAGCAGGCGCTGTGCGAGGTGGTCGTCCTGTCGGACGACGCCTACCGGGCGCACCCGCCGGCCACGCCGACGGGCCAGCAGATAGCCGCGGCGATGGCCCGGCTGCGGGAGAAGTACCACTGCCCCTGACCTGCGTAGACAGTGGGGGCTTTCCTGTTTTCCCACCTCATCCGAGGGAGTCACCGTGAAGCCGTCCCGCGATCCCGCGTTCTACATGACCATCTTCGCCACCCTGGTGCGGCTGCTGGCCGCCTTCGTCTTCGACTTCTCCGCCGACCAGCAGACCTGGCTCAACGCCGGCGCTGCCGCGGTGGCCGGCCTGATCGTCGCGGTCTGGGTGAAGCGTGACGGCCAGGTCGCCGCGCTCACCGGTCTGGTCAGCGCGCTGCTCGCGATCGCGGTCGGGTTCGGCGCGCACATCTCCGCCGAGGGCCAGGCCGCGATCATGTCGTTCGTCGGTGCGCTCGCCGCGGCGTTCGTGAGGACGCAGGTGATCGCTCCGACCTCGGCCGATGGCGTCAAGCAGATCTGACCCCTTCAGAGGTGCTGTGACATAGGCCCGGAACGGGCACGACATCAGGGTTTCTGTCGCACCCGGCCACGAAAATAGATCGGTCCCGGCGCGAAACCCATCGCCCGGGACCCGACGATCAACAGGGAGTTTCTGTGACCGCACATGAAGTATTCCAGTTCGACGGCGACACCGTACGCACGGTCCTGATCGACGGCGAGCCGTGGTTCGTGGCGACCGACGTTGCCGAGGCTCTCGGTTTTCGGGACGCCCACAACGCCATCCGAGGCCTGGATGAGGACGAACAGGGTACTCATAATGTGAGTACCCCTGGCGGCGATCAGGCCGTCGCGATCGTCAACGAGCCGGGCATTTACTCGCTCATCTTCCGCAGCCGCAAGCCAGAGGCGAAGGCGTTCAAGCGTTGGATCGCGCACGAGGTGCTGCCGACGCTCCGCCGGCAGGGCTTCTACGGCATGCATCCCGAGCTGACCGTCTATTCCTTCGACGAGGCGGCCACGCTCATCGAGCAGCGCACCGGCCTGTCGCTCACCGTGAGCCTCATGGTCAAGCTGATGAAGGCCGGAGGCGTGCTCAAGCAGAACGGTGCGCCGGCGACGAAGTACAAGCACCTGTTCTGGCACACCGGCCTGACCTACATGGTGTGGCCGCACGAGCTGCCCAAGCTGACGAACAAGGTGTGGGAGACGCACCACCAGCTGCGCGAGTTCCGCTCCATGCAGACCCGACTGGAGGCCGAGGGCTTCGGCCAGCTACAGCTGCCGGCCGAGTAGCCGCCCCCTCACCCGCACGACCGCGCCCCGCCTCTTCGGAGGCGGGGCGCTTCGTCGCGTCCGGGGTCAGGCGCCTTCGGCCCGGGTACCGTTGCATCCGGCGGTCGGAGTAGAGGCCGGCCGCCGCCCTGACCTCTACCAGGGGAGATCGAAGACATGGAGACGTTCGGGCAGGCGCTGAATCGGCTACGCGGCACGCACTCCCTACGTGAGGTTGCGCGGCGGGCGAACATCGACGTCGGCCACCTCTCCCGGGTAGCGCGTGGCAGGCGTCCGGGTAACGCCGACCTCGCCCGCGCCCTGGATCGTGCGCTCGGGACCGGCGGGCAACTCGCCGCGCTGATGGCCCTGGCGCAGCCGACGCGCTTCGAGGTCGACACATCACGCCCGTGGGAGACCTCCGAGATTCTCGGCCGGATCCGGGCTGGCGCCATCGACGCCAGCACCATCGAGGCCCTTGAAGCCGCGGTGATCGACCTGTGCTGCGAATACGCGACGCGCGACGCGCGACAGTTGCGGCGAGAGGTGCACGGTTGGTTGGGCGAGGTCGAGCGGAAGCTGAGTCAGCCCGTCGGGCTCGCCGCGCACCAGGGACTCCTGCACGCTGCCGGATGGCTCGCCCTGCTCACCGGGTGCCTGGAGTACGACATGGGAATGCGTGCCGGCGCTGAAGCAACCCGGGTCGCCGCCCGGCAGCTCGGCGAGGATGGCGGTAACCCGGAGATCGTCGGGTGGTCGTTCGAGATGGCCGCATGGTTCGCGCTCACCCAGTCCCGGTACCGGGCGGTATCCGAGGCGGCCAAGGCCGGACAAGCCGCCGCGCCGGGCGGCTCAGCGGCCGTGCAGCTCGCCGGCCAGGAGGCCAAGGCGTACGCCCGCATCGGTGACGTCGCCGGCGTACGCGAGGCACTCGACCGGGGGCGTACTCTGCTCCACCGCATGCCGACCCCGTCGCGGCTCGAACACCATTTCGTCGTCGACCCGGCCAAGTGGGATTTCTACGCGATGGACGCCTTTCGCATTGCCGGCGCCGATGACCTGGCGGCCCACCACGCCCGAACCGTGCTGGAGCTTGGCGCCGGTCCCGACGGCGAGCTTGCGCCGATGCGAATGGCGGAGGCTCGGCTGACGCTCGCGGTGGTCGCGGCGCGGCAGGGCGACCTTGAGCAGGCTGTGACGACCGGCATCGGCGCCCTCGGCGGGCAGCGCAAGTCGTTGCCGTCGCTGCTGATGGTCGGCGGCGAACTCGACCTTGAGCTGCACGACCGTTATCCCGGGGAGTCCGGCACTGCCGATTTCTACGAGGCGCTGCATTCGGTCAAGAGCATGGACTCCTGACGGGTGTTGCCGTGTTGCCAGCTCTGGCAACACGGCAGGTGGCAACGTGTCACGCCTTCACTGGTCGTAACGAACCGTTGACGATCGAGTGTGGAGGCGGCGGGCGGTTGGGGCCGCAAGAACCCCGCTCGTCGCCTCTCCCATTCGACGACGGGAGCGGACGTGCAGCGGTGGATCTGGTGGCTGATGCCGCCCTACGGTGCGAAGATTCGGCGCCGGCAGGCTCTCGCGGAGCTGCATCGGTGGCAGGAAGAGGAGCGGGCCGCGGCCCGGGACCGACTGATCGGCGTGGCTCAGATCCTCGACCAGCCGACGGCCGTTCACCCGACGGTGCGCCCTCTGCTCACCCGCGGCCAGGCCGCCCGGGCCGCGGGCTTGCGGATGGGACCGCCGCGATGACCGACCACGATCCGGACAGGACGAGCGGCAACTGGGCCTGCCGCGCGTGCTCCGAGCCCTGGCCGTGCGGTCCGGCGAAGGCGCACATGCTCGCGACGATGCGGCCGACGGAACTGGCGATCACCCAGTGGATGATGTTGGAGCAGGCCATGCCGGACCTTCAGCCGATCAGCTCCCGCGAGGTCTGGGACCGCTTCCTCGGCTGGTCGAGACGCGACCCGCTCAGCTAGATTCCGACCTTGTCCACGCTGGTGACCTTGATGGTCAGCTTCTTCTTCGAGTTGGTCGTGCTGACCGACTCCTCGTTCACCTCGTACTGGTCGCCGGTGATATTGAAGCTGCCGACCAGCGGGCCGTCCTCGATGCCGGTCACCTCGTATGTGACCTCCCACGTGTCGTCCGTGGACAGCGTCGGGCCGCTGTAGGCCATCCGCACCTTGAAGCTGACGTTGCAGCCGGCCGAGCCGAAGCACTCCTTACTGGTGATCTTCGCCGTCAGCTTGACGTTGCCAGCCTCAAGGCTGACCGCCGGCTCCGGCGTGTCCGTAGGCAGTGCGGGCTCCGGGTTGGTGATCAGGTGCTCTGCGGCCGACGTGGGGGCGGGAGCCGTGGCTGCAATGTGGGCCGGCCGGATGGAGACGACCAGGCCGACGACGGCAATGGCGATCAGCAGCACGGCGAGGCAGCCGCCGATGATCCAGGGGAGCTTGCTGGCCTTGGGCTTCGGTGCGGTAGGGGGTTCGGGCATGCTCATCGGGGGTTGTCCTTCTGTGGGATGGCGGCGCCCAGTGTGGACGCTCGGGATTGGTGGAGCAACGGTGAGTCGTTGATCTGCCTATTTGGACGATGCGAATGTGACTTCACGTCGTCTTCTTGCGACAACCTGTCATATTTACGTTCGTCACGGTGGATACAACGGACGGTTACGCACGGGTTAACTGATCTTCTTGCGGCCCTCCCTTCCAGACCCGAAGGAGCGCCATCCCCATGATCGCTGTCGTCTTCGTGCCGATCGTGAACGTCGAGCTGTTCGTCACCCAGTGCCTCACCTACTGCTCAGCCCAGGGCTACCAGGTCGCAGGCATCATCCGCGGCGACTGGGGCAACGCCGCCGACATGCTCCGTCGCGGGCTCGCCTCCGTCATCGTCGTCGCCCGGGCCGAGCACCTCGACCCGAACCGGGAGCCCCGTGTCGAGATCGTCGAGCACGCCCGCCGCTCGCCCGTCACCGAGGGCCGCCGGACACAGTTGAGGCGACGTAACGCGGCAGGGTAGACCGGGCAGCCCGCATCTCGCTGTCGTCGGCGCCGGTGTAGATCTGCGTCGACGACAGCGACACGTGCCCCAGCGCTTCCTGCGTCACCCGGATGTTCTTGTACCGCCGCTGCAGGTTCACGCCGAGCCAGTGACGTAGCTGGTGGATCGTCGCGCCGACGAGGCCGAGGTCGCGCTGGTAGTGCTCGGACGCCCACCGGCTGACGTAGCCGGCGGACGCCCTGCCGCCGTGCTCGAGCGTCCGGGCGACCGGGCCGCCCGGCAGGTCCCGGATCGTCTCCCACACGGCCGGGTCCGTGTCGTGGACCCGCGGCCGGCCGCCTTTGCCGCGCACGACGATCAGCTGCTGCTCGGTGACGTGCTCGCGATCCAGCCCGCTGATCTCGCACGCCCGCAGGCCCTGGTAGGCGGCGATGATCGACCAGCGGCGGATCTCCGGCACGGGGCTGCTGAGGATGATCTGCAGCTGCTCGTCGGTGACAGGTCGGGGGACACCGCGTATGGAGTGGGCAGCTTC
>JAVHVY010000063.1:0-35600 GCA_032160305.1 Actinoplanes sp. | reverse complement strand
GCTCGAATTGGTCACCCACTGGGAGAACGCGGTGAGCCAGCGGGTCGCGATGGCGGCGGGTTTCCAGCGCGAGTCGGCGCGGCGCAGCCTGCTCCCCAACCGCTCCGGCGGTCGAGACGACGCACTGGCATTCGTACGCCTGGCCGGCGATCCGCCCGGGCCGGTGGAACGACAACTCCCCGACCTGCCCGGCGGTGAACTGACCGACGGCGTGGTCACGCTGCGCCCGCTCGGGCCGGACGACGTCGCCTTCGTCAGCAAGCTGCACGCGGTGCCGGACGTGATCGCCACCAGTATGCCGCCGTTGCCGCGCGACCCGGCGGACGTCCGCCGCCGCTGCGAGCGGGCGCAGGCGCACTGGCTGAACGGCGACCGGGCCGACCTGGTCATCATCGACACGGCCAGCGGCGAGGCGACCGGCGACCTGGGACTCTTCTACACCGAACCGCAGCTGCAGCAGGCGATGATCGGCTACAGCATGCTGCCGACGTGGCGTGGCCGGGGCTATGTCACCCGCGCGGTGGAACTGCTGGCCCTGTGGACCTTCGCCGAGACCGCCATCGCGCGGCTGATCGCCGGCACCCTGCCGGACAACAGGGGCTCACAGCGGGTGCTGGCCAAGGCGGGCTTCCACCAGGAGGGCTACCTGCGCTCCCGGCTGCCGGGGGTGCGCGGACGGGTCGACGACGTGCAGTTCGCGCTGCTGGCCGAGGACATGGTGGAGCAGGGCGCCCGGCTGGACGGCTGATGCCGGTGTCGAGGGCGATCCCCGACACCGGCAGGGGTTCCCGCCTGGTCAGGCGGTGGTTTCCAGACTGAGGATGCCGTAGTCGTAGCCCCGTCGCCGGTAGACGACACTGGGGCGGCCGCTCTCCTTGTCGTGGAACAGGTAGAAGTCGTGGCCGACGAGCTCCATCTGGTAAAGGGCGTCGTCGACGGTCATCGGGTCGGCGGGGTGCTCCTTCTCGCGGACGATGCGCCACGGCTGATTGTCATCGTGTTCCGAGAATTCGAACGCGGTCTCGTCATCCGGCGGGGTGAGGCTCGGCAGGTCGGTCGGCAGGCCGGCCGTGGCGGCGGCCACGGAGACGGGCGCGTGCCGGCCCCGGTGTACCCGGCGCCGGTCGGCGGCACGGCTCAGCCGGGAGTCGAGCTTACTGATCGCGCAGTCGAGGGCTGCGTAAAAGTCTTGAGCACAGGCCTCGGCCCGTACGACAGGGCCTCGGGTGGCCACGGTGATCTCGACGCGCTGGCAGTTGTCGGCCTGGCGCGGATTACGTTCGTGGAAGAGTTCCACATCGACCCGGATCAACTTCTGGTCGTACCGTTCGATCTTGCTGAGTTTGTCGGCGACGTGTTCCCGGTAGTGGTCGGGAACCTCTACGTTACGGCCCTTGACGACAATGTCCACTCGTGACCTCCCCCAACGTTCCTGCTGACGGCGAAACCACAGGAGTGATCCCGCCCGTGTGCGAAAGAGAAGAGACGGCTCCTTTCCGGTGCGGGTCTGCGGCGACTATCGCTCCCGGCGGTAGGCAAGTGCTGTGGCTTACCCTCGTCACCAAGACGCTAACGTGCGGACGCCTCCGAGTCACCCCTCGTTAGGGGCCCCGATACGGGGACTTTTGACCCTGGTCGCGACATGCGGCGCAAGTCGCCCCGGCGGGGGTCCGCGACCCGGCGCAACCGGGTAGCGGCGAGGGTGGCCGAGCCCGTCACCTGCATTTTTGCCTCCGTGAGCCGTGCGGCCACCGCGGCGAGGGTGGCCCCGGTGGTGACGATGTCGTCGACCACTATCAGCGTCCCTCTCATCGTCGGGCGGCGCCGCGAAACGCGGATCCCGGCGTGCCGGATTGTCAGCGAACTCTCAGCCGCCGTACGCCGCCCGGGCGCGTCGAGGGTCGCTGAATCGGGGCGGGGCCGGGCCCGTAACGGCCGGGCGACGCGGACCTGCCAGCCGTGCACCCGCAACTCCCGCGCCGCGTGCGTGACCAGCCGGGCCATGTGGTCACCGTGCCGGGCCCGGGCGGCCCTGGCGGTCGACGGCACCGGGACGAGGATCAGCGGCACGGCCGGGCCGCCCCCGCCGCGCAGCGCCGCGCCCGCGATCGCCCGGGCCAGCAGGGCGCCCAACGGGCGGGCCAGAGCGTGCCGGCCCCGCTCCTTGTAGGCGAGCAGGCAGCCGCGTAGCGGACCCGCGTCCGCGCCGACGGCTGTGCACGGTGGCAGGCCGGGCGGGACGGGGGTCGGAGCGGCCGGCAACGGCGTCAGGGCGGTCAGGGCGGCCGCGCACCCGACGCAGACGCCGAAGCGCAGCGGGACCCGTTCGGCGGCACACCCGGCGCAGGTGCTCGGCAGGACCAGGTCGGCGAGAGCCGCGAGCAGGTCTCTCAATTGCGGAAGAGCGGGGCGGTCGGCACGACCCCGTTCGGCGGGTTGGCCGGCGCCTCGGCCAGCGTGCTCACCGTGATCTTCAGCGGCGCCTGCAACGCGTCGTACGAGGCGTTGCCGGCGACGTAGCTGACCGAGTCTGAGTGCTCCGACATCGGGTTGGCCGGATAGGCCGTCAGGTAGGTGACCGCCTCGTCGCCGAGATCGCTGACCCGCGGGTACTTCTCGGCGCCGTCGATCGTCATGTCCATCACCGTGACCCGGCCGCCGTCGACCTGCGGCTTGACCCCGGCCACCGCCAGCCAGGCCTCGGAGCTCCAGTCCACCGCACTGATCGTCGTGAGCAGCGGGGTGCGGACCGGGCTGGGCTCCGACATCTGCGGGCCGTCGCCGCTCGCGGTGAAGACGGTCAGATAGAGGCGACCGCCGGCGAGCAGGGCGACCCGGTGCCCGTCCGGGGCGATGGCGACACCGGTGATGTCACCCGGCGCGCCGGCCCAGCCGACCTGCTGCACCGCGCCCGCGGCGGTGAAGCTGTAGAGCTTGCCCGCCGCCGGGACCAGGCCGACCGCGTCGTCGGGCTCGCCGTCCGGGGTGATCGCCCAGGCCGGGTGGCCGATCGGGGCGGGCAGGGCGGACTTCTTCAGCGGCGCCTGCTGGCCCGGCTTGGCCACGCCGACCCGCAGCGACTGCCTGCCCTTGGCCTCGTTGACCACCAGGGCGGCGAAATCCTCGGGGCCGGAGGTGCTCAGTGCGGCACTGCGGACGTTCTTGTTGTCCGCCGCGGTCAGCACCGGAATCGGCACCGAGGCGGCGACCGGGCTGGCCAGGCGCCGGACGTGATCGTCGTAGATCGCGAACCGCTCCGGCGACTCGGCCGGCCGGTAGGCGAAGTTGCTGGTGAGATAGTCGGTGTCGGAGTAGACGCTCGGGTCGCCGCGCCCGATCCGCAGTTCCAGCGTCTTCGGCAGCAGTGGGCGCAGTGACCACTGCAGCTGGCGCCGGAGCCGGTCCAGGGCCTGTGGGTCGTCGGCGGGCACCGCCTGGTCGTTCAGGCTGATCTGGAGCTTGTCGTCGCTCTGCGCCGGCACGTTGCCGACCAGGGCGGTGTTGTCCGGTAGGGCGTCGACCGCGTCCTGCAGCCAGGGTGCCGGGCCGTCGATCAGCCAGCTCAGGATCCGGGTCGGCTGCTGCTCGGCCGGCACCGTGCGCGGCATATAGCGGATGTCCGGCACCAGGCCGGTGCGCTCCGCGTTCCAGAAGTAGATCGGGTGGCGCTCGTAGAAGAGTTCGAGCGCCGTGTCGCTGATCATCAGGTACGGCGGCGCCTTCTTCAGGAACAGACCGTACTGACCGCCGAACTCGCCGACAACCAGGGTGGTGGTCTCGGCCGTGCCGTCGGCGGTGGACGGGTCGAGCGTGCCGGTGTGCCCGAGCGTGCCGATCACCTGATAGCGCAGGACCACGTCGTCGCTACCCGGGTTGTTCAGCGGCTCCTCGTTCAGATGGACGACGCGGATGTCGGACTGGGCTTTGAAACCGGCCGCGACACTGGGCGCCAGAAACGACTTGGCCCGCTTCACCGCGTCGTCGGGGTCGCCGGCCGCGGCCTGCAGGTAATTGTCGACGAAGGTGACCCGCTCGGTGCTGTCCTCCCGGCCGGGCTGCACCGGGGCGGACGCGCCGCCCGCCGTGTTGCCCAGCGCCGGGCCGGGGCCGACGTCGAGCACCGGCGTGTTGTCGGGGATGCCGCAGCCGCCGAGCAGCAGCGCGCAGAGCACGGCGCCGGCCAGCCTCGGCCGGGCGGCCCGGCTCATCCGGCCACCTCTGCGGCCGGGGCCGCCTCGACGACCAACGGCGGCCGGTCGCGCGGGATCAACGGCAGCGGCGCGGCGACGAGCCGGTCCCCCGAGCGCACCGGTACGGTCAGCCGGAACTGGGCGCCGCCACCCGGCGTGCCCCAGGCCTCCAGCCAGCCGCCGTGCAGCCGGGCGTCCTCGATGCTGATCGAGAGGCCGAGACCGGTGCCGCCGGTCTGCCGGGCGCGGGACGGGTCGGCCCGCCAGAACCGGTTGAAGACCAGCCGTTCCTCGCCCGGGTTGAGCCCGACGCCGTGGTCGCGGACCGTGACCGCCACCGCCGCGTCGTCGCTCGCCAGGGTGACCTCGACCGGCTTACCCTCGCCGTGCTCGACCGCGTTGCCGACCAGGTTGCGCAGGACGCGCTCCACCCGGCGCGGGTCCACCTCGGCGATCACCGGCTCCGGCGGCAGCCGTAGCTCGATCGTCACGCCGACCCGTTCGGCCAGGCCGGTCAGGCGCTCGGCGACCCGTTCGACGATCGGGACCAGGTCGGTGTGCTCGGCGTCGAGGGCGGCGAAGCCCGCGTCGAAGCGGCTGATCTCGAGCAGGTCGGTGAGCAGTTCCTCGAAGCGGTCCAGCTCGGTCTGCAGCAGTTCGGCGCTGCGGGCCACCGCCGGGTCGAACTCAGCGCGCTCGGAGAAGATCAGGTCGGCCGCCATCCGGACCGTGGTCAGCGGGGTGCGCAACTCGTGCGACACGTCGGAGGTGAAGCGGCGCTGTAGCCGGGACATCTCCTCGAGCCGGACGATCTGGCGCTGCAGGTTGGCCGCCATCTGGTTGAACGAAGCGGCGAGCATGGCCAGCTCGTCCTCGCCGTCGACCTTCATCCGCTGGTCGAGCAGGCCGGCCGAGAGCCGCTGGGCGGTGCGGGCCGCGTCCCGGACCGGGTTCACCACCAGGCGGGTGACCAGGCCGGCGACCAGGCCGAGCAGGATGACCAGGGCCAGACCGGTGACCAGGACGGTCGTCCGGATCTCGTTCGCCGCCTGGTCCTCGGTGGTGAGCGGGACGATGTAGTAGAGCTCGAGGTGCCCGAACGGGGTGGGCACCGGCGACCCGTACACGAGGAATTTGGTCCGGACGCCGTTGACCTCGGCCGTGCGGATCTGCTGGGCGACCTGACCCTCGCCGGTCGAGACGGCCCGGATCAGCTCGGGCGTGATCAGCTGGGCGGTGTCGATCTTCGCTGAGGAGACCGGGCGGATGTTGTGATACTGCTCCGCTCGCAGCGAGATGATCGGCGCGGCGCTGTCGCTCGGGTTGCGGCCCGACAGGTCGGTGATCGTGCCCGACATGGTCGCCGGCAGCTTCGCGTCGATCGCCTGCACGTGGACCGACAGCTGGGTCGCCGCGTAGGACACCCTGCTGGTCATCTGCGCCTGCACCTCGTCCTCGGCGCGACTGAGCAGGATCTTGGCGCTGCGCTCGGCCACGAACCAGCCGAACGCGCAGACCAGCAGGCTGGAGGCGACCAGGGTGATGGCCACGACGCGCAGCTGCAGCGACCGCCGCCAGGCCTTGCGGGCGGGGGCGGTGGTCCGGCGCAACCGGCGCACGACGACACGCCAGTATCGCCGCACCACCCGAAGGGTGCGGCGGGCGGGCATCGGGAGCCAGGAAGGAGCACGCATCTCGCCGGCAAGATTAGCCGGTTCGGGCTCCTATCCGGTGCCCGCTTTGTAGCCGACCCCGCGGACGGTCAGGATGATCTCCGGTCGTTCCGGATCCGGCTCGATCTTCGCCCGCAAGCGCTGGACGTGCACGTTGACCAGCCGGGTGTCGGCCGCGTGCCGGTAACCCCAGACCTGTTCGAGCAGTACCTCGCGGGTGAAGACCTGGCGCGGCTTGCGGGCCAGGGCGACCAGCAGGTCGAACTCGAGCGGAGTCAGCTTGACCTCCTCGCCGTCGCGGACCACGGTGTGGGCCGGGACGTCGATGGTGATCTGGTTGCCGGGCGGACCGATGGTCAGCATCTCCGGCGCGGCGTCCTCGCCCCGGCGCAACCGGGCCCGCATCCGGGCCACCAGTTCCTTGGGCTTGAACGGCTTGACCACATAGTCGTCCGCACCGGACTCGAGGCCCAGCACGATGTCGACCGTGTCGCTCTTCGCCGTCAGCATGACGATCGGGATGCCCGACTCGGTGCGGATCGCCCGCGCCACATCGATGCCGCTCATCCCCGGCAGCATCAGGTCGAGCAGCACGATGTCCGGCCTGCTCTCCCGGAACGCGGCCAGCGCACGCTCCCCGTCGGCCACGAAGGACGGCAGGAAACCTTCGCTGCGCAGCACGATGCCGAGCATCTCGGCAAGCGCGGGGTCGTCGTCGACCACCAGTACCCGGGCTCTCATGCGGTCCAATATTGCACTGCCTCTCCCGTCCGCGTGGACACACCCCCGGCGATCTTGCCATCCGGTGTCACGCGAAGAGAGCGCCGCCCCAGTAGTCTCCGGCCTTCGTCACGCCTGCCGGACAGGCGAACAGCCCACTGGAGACGTGTCGCACGTATTCGTTCATCGCATCGTGGCGGGCCAGGTTGAGCTGCACCGCGATGAACGCCTTGCGCGGGTCGCGCTGGTAGGCGATGAAGAACAGGCCGGCGTTGAGCCGACCCAGCCCGTCCGAACCGTCGACGAAGTTGTAGCCGCGGCGCAGTAACCGCACACCGCCGTTGACGGTCGGGTGGGCCAGCCGTACGTGCGCGTCGACCGGGATCTCCGGCTCGCCGTCGCCGGTCTTCGCGGTCAGGTCGATCTCGTCGAACTCGGCGCCCTGGCCGAGGGCGGCGCCGCTGGCTTTGACCCGGCCGATCACAGTCTCCTGCTCGCCCAGCGACGTCCGGTCCCAGGACTCGACCAACATCCGGATCTTGCGGGTCACCAGGTACGACCCACCGGTCATCCAGGCCGGCCCGTCACCGTCGGCCACCCACAGGTAGTCCCTGATCGCGTCCGTCTCCTCGGCCTTCAGGTTGGCCGTGCCGTCCTTGAAACCGAAGAGGTTGCGCGGCGTGGTCTGTCCCTGGGTGGTCGACGAGGTGCGCCCGAAGCCGAGCTGCGACCAGCGCACGGTGACCACGCCGATGCCGATCCGGGCCAGGTTGCGGATCGCGTGCACGGCCACCTGCGGATCGTTCGCGCAGGCCTGTACGCAGATGTCGCCGTTGGAGATGGTCGCGTCGATCGTGTCGCCCGGGAAGTGCGGCAGGTCCACCAGGGCGACCGGCTGCTGTGCGGCGAGCCCGAAGCGGTCCCGGCCGTCGGCGCCACGGAACAGCGTCGGCCCGAAGCCGATCGTCAGGGTCAGCCCGGACGGCGGCAGCCCGATCGCCTCGCCGGTGTCGTCCGGCGGCGCCTCCAGGATGCCCGCGGTCGCGCCGACCGGGCCGGCGTCCTGGCCCGCGGTCATCCGCTGGGCCGCGGCGGTCCAGTCCTTCAGCAACTGGATCAGCTGCGCCCGGTCCTTGGTGACCACGTCGAACGCGACGAAATGCAGCCGGTCCTGGGCTGGCGTGACGATCCCGGCCTGGTGCGCGCCGAGGAATTCGACGGCACCCGAGGCTGTCGCGGCCGCCGCCGGGGTGGCGCTGCGGCCGACGCCACCGCGGACCACGGCACCGCCGACCGCGGCCGCGCCGGCCACCCCGGCGACGCCGACGCCCGCGATCGCGATGGCCTGCCGACGCGACACTGTGCTCTCAGACATCAGACCCCCACGGTCGATCACGTGGCGGCGAGCACTCCGGCGATCTTGCTGATCGGCTCGGCCAGCGCGTTGATCGCGTCGGACAGCCCCTTCAGCTGCGCCTCGGTGAGCGTGTTCTGCAGCTTCCAGCCGTCGCCGTCGCGGTACTTCTCCAGCTCGGCGTCGACCGCGGTGAAGCCGGCGTCGATCTGCTTGACCAGGGCGGGGTTGCGCTGCGCCAGGGCCGGGCGCAGGGCCGAGACGGCCGCCTGCGAACCGTCCACGTTGGCGGCGAAGTCCCACAGGTCGGTGTGCGAGTAGCGGTCCTCCTCGCCGGTGATCTTGCCGTTCGCCACCTCGTCGAGCAGTTCCTTGGCGCCGTTCGCCAGCTGCAGCGGGGACAACTTCTCGGCCTTCGCCTTGGTCACGACCTTGTTGACGTCGATCAGCAGCTGGTCGGCGATCGGGCCGTCCTTGGTGATGTCCTTGGTGACCCAGAGATCCTTCTCGAGCTTGTGGAAACCGGTGAACGGCAACTCCTTGGTCGCGTCGTCCTCCCGGCCGTCGATCTTCGGGTCCAGGTCGCCGAAGATCTCGGCCACCGGCTCGATCCGCTCGTAGTACGTACGGGCGATCGGGAAGAGCGCCTTCGACTTGGCGACGTCGCCGGCCTTGACCGCGGTCACGAAGTCGGTCGTCTTCTGCACCAGCGCCTCGCTCTGCGTGGTGATGTAGCCGGTGTAGCTCGCGGACGCCTGCTGCAACGCGGCGTCCTCGGTCAGCGCCGTCGACGAGCCCGAGACGGTCAGCGCCGACCGGATGCCGGTGCCGATCATGCCGGGCTTGCAGGCCGTCTGGTAGGTGCCCGCCGGCAGCTCGACGCGCAGCTCACGGGACAGGCCGGGGGTGATGTTCTCCACCTCGCCCAGCACCCGGTCGCCCTCGGCGTAGATGTAGAACTCGGTGACCTTGGCGCCCGCGTTGGTGATCGCGAAGACGTGGGTGCCGGCCTTCAGCGCGACGGAGCCGATCTCGCACGCCGTGTCGGTCGCCTTGACCGTGATCGCGCCCTCCGCGCCGGCGGCACCGCTGTCGTCGGACGTGTGCCCGCCGCAGGCCGCGAGCGCGCCGCTCACGGCACCGACCGCGACGAGCGCGAGGATTCTCTGGGTACGCAAGGTTTCTCCTACTGCTGCGGCGCGGCGGCCGGAACGGACTTCGCGCGGGCGGCAACCGGCTTGCGACGCGGCCGCCAGAGGAAGAGCACGAGCACCGGCACCCCGTACGCGATCCAGGCGACGACCTCGAGGACGGTCGGTTCGGCGGTCACGTTGAACATGCCGGTGAGCAGGGCCGCGTACCAGGTGGACGGGTCGAGGACACCGCCGAGGTGGTAGGCCACGGTGTTGATGCCCGGTAGGATCTGCGCCTCCTGCAGACCGTGTACGCCGTACTTGAAGATGCCGGCGGCGACCAGGATCAGCAGGGTGCCGGTGACCGTGAAGAAGGTCGCCAGGTTGATCCGGACGGCGGTCGCGAACATCAGGTACCCGATCGCGACGGCGGTCAGGATGCCGCCGATCAGCGCGTACAGCGGGCCGCCGTTGAGGTTGGCGCCCTGGACCGCCGAGTAGAAGATCAGCGAGGTCTCGAGCCCCTCGCGGACCACGGCGAGGAAGGCCATGAAGCCGACCGCGAGCGAACCCAGGGCGAGCGCGTCCTGGAGCTTGTTGCGCAGTTCGCCGGCGATACCCCGAGCGGCCCGACGCATCCAGAAGATCATCCACGTGACGAAGACCACCGCCGCGATGGAGGTGACCGCCTCGAAGACTTCCTGGTCCCGGTAGTCGCTGAGCAGCGTGGTCTCGGTGTAGCTGAGTAGCCAGCCGAAGACGACCGAGAGCAGCACAGCGAGCCCGACGCCGATCCAGACCTGCGGCAGCCGGTCCCGGCGATCGGACTTGACCAGGAACGCGATGAGGATGCTGACCACCAAGGTGGCCTCCAGGCCCTCGCGTAGGCCGATGAGGTAGGTGGCGAGCATGGCACTCCGATAGCTAAGGCATCCCTAAGTAAGGTTCGGCATACCTTAGTCACGCGGGTGCCACACTCGTCAAGGCGACGGCCTATTTCAGATGTCACACCGCTTGTCGAACTCGCCCGCCCGCACGCCGGCGACGAAGGTGCTCCAGCCGGGCGCCGCGAAGGCCAGCGCCGGGCCGGCCGGGTCCTTGGAGTCCCGGACGTACACCGTGTTCGGGGTCTCGGCGATCTCCACGCAGTGGCCGTTGGCCGCGCTGCGGGAGCTCTTGCGCCAGGTCAACTTCATTGGTCATGCCTTTCTCGGAGGAGGGTCACCGGAGAAACGCGCGGGAACCTAGTCGAGTACTTCGCCCGCTCGGGCGATTAACGCGCGGCTGTCGGCCGGGGACAATGCCCGGCCGCACAGGTCGGCGAACGCCTTGCGGTACATCGCCACCTCGGCCGCGCGGGTGCGGAAGACACCGCCGGTCAGACCCTCGCTGTGCGCGATCGCGGGCCGGTCCGCGCCGAACTCGAAGATCAGGAACGAGCCGGCCAGGGCGCCGTGCACGCCCGCGCTGAACGGCAGCACCCGCAGCTCGACCCCGGGAAGGTCGCAGGCCTCACCGAGCCGCCACAACTGCTGGCGCATCACCGCGCGCCCACCCACCACACGATGCAGGACGGCCTGATCCAGCACCAGGCGCAGCCGTGGCGGGCGCTCCCGGAGCAGCACCCCCTGCCGGTTCATCCGCAGGTGCACGCGGGTCTCGATGACGTCGAGATCCGCCCGGTCGGCACCGGCCTCGATCACCGCCCGGGCGTAGTCGTCGGTCTGCAGCAACCCCGGCACGACCTGGGCCTCCCACTCGCACAGCTCGACCGCCTCGGCCTCCAGCGCCACATACTCGTCGTACGCCTCCGGCAGCGACGACCGGTACGGCGTCCACCAGACCCGGGCCCGGCCACGTCGGGCCAGCTCACGCAGCCGGCGGCGGTCCTCGGCGGGGGCCCGGATCTGGGCGAGCAGGCGGTCCAGATCGGCGTCGCGGATCCCGGTGCGGGCGGTCTCGATCCGGCTCAGCTTCGACTCTGACCAGCCCAGCGCGCGGGCCACCACGGCACCCTTCAGATCCCCGCGCAGCCGGCGCAGTTCCTCACCCAGCTCGCGGCGGGCAGTCGATGTCGGCCTCGGCATGGCGACACCGTACCGATCACAAGCAGCGACCCGTGTGCCACTTTCTGCACTTGCAGGTCGGCGCCCGGCATGGGGTAATGGAGGCGACACGGGTGCGCCGGCAGCGGCAACTGCCGCCCACCGGGAAGAAGGTCGAGCCCCGTCCGAGGTTGGACGGGGCTCGATGACGCTCCGGCCGCCGGGCTGAGCCGTCGGCCGGGGTCGGCGGGAGAACGGGGTGCGGACAGCGAACGGGGCGGTGGGACAAAGACCCACCGCCCCGTTCATCCCCCCGGTTTGGTACCGCGCGCGTCGTGGGACCCCCCGATCACCAGTGACGCTGCGTGGTTATAGATTCACACTCCGCAAAGGCTCATGTCAAGTAAATCAGTATATTTACGATTTATGGCGTGGCGAATGTATCGGAAAATAGCCCTAGACCGCTCAGGAGGGGACGGAAGCGACGAAGGTTTGGCCGAGCCCGGCCAGCGTGATCGGGCCCGACTCCGCCGCGACGAAGGCCGCGGTGCCCGGCGACACCTCGACCGGCGTGCCGTGATCCCCGGCGACGTGGACGTCCCCGGCCGTGCCGAGCACGATGCGCGGCCCGGCGGCGGGCACCACGGTCGGCGGTCGGGTGCCGTCCAGCTCGATCCGGTACAGGGCGAACTCCCGGACCGGCACCTGCCAGGTCAGCACGCCCGGGGCCAGCTCGGTGGCCGGCAGGATCGGATCGTCCAGCACCTCGAAGCACAGGACGTTGAGCAGCTCGCCGACGTCCACCCGCTTGGGGGTGAGGCCGCCGCGCAGCACGTTGTCACTCGCCGCCATGATCTCGACGCCGGTCCCGAACAGGTAGGCGTGCAGGTTGCCCGCGGGCATCCAGATCGCCTCGCCCGGCTCGAGGTGCACCTCGTTGAGCAGCAGGGCCACCAGCACCCCCGGGTCACCGGGATAGTGCTCCGCCAGCCCAGCAGCCAGCGCGAACCCCGCCGCGACCACTCCCCCGGCGTCTAGCTCCGACCCAGCCGACGTGCCGGCTGGCGTGCCGGACCCCGCCCCGGCGGGTGCGACCGGATGGGGTCCTGCTCTGGTGGCGGCTACCACCGACGCGATCAGGGCCGGGCGGTCGGCCGCCGGCCAGGTCAAGAGGATCTCGACGGCGTCGCGCAGGCCGGGCGGACCGGTGCGGAGGGCTTCGATCACCGGGGACAGGGCGGGCAGGTCGAGGGCGGCCAGCACCGATGCGGAGACCGCCGGGTCGCGGAAGCCGCACAACGCCGCGAACGGTGTCAGCGCCACCAGCAACTCGGGCTTGTGATAGGCGTCCGTGTAGTTGCGGGGCAGATCCGGGTCGGCCTCCTGGGCGGCGAAGGCCCGGCGGGCGTACTCCGCGTCCGGGTGGGCCTGCAACGACAGCGGGGCCGCGGCGGCCAGGACCTTCATCAGGTACGGCAGCCTCGGGCCGAACTCGGCGGCCACCTGGGGACCGAGCTGGCCCTTCGGGTCCTGGGCGATCACCTCGGCCAGGCTGATCGGGCCGTCGTGGCCGGCCAGGGTCGACGGGTCGCCGGGGTGTGCGCCCAGCCACAGCTCGGCCTCGGGCGCGTCGGTAGGTGCCGGGCGGCCCTGCAACTGGGCCAGGGCTGTCCGCGAGCCCCAGGCGTACGGGCGGATCACGCCGGTGAGCCGGTGGACGCCGCTCATGTCCCGGTGCCGATCACCCGGCACGGCCACAGCACGGGAACCCGGTGGACGCCGTTCACACCCCCGCCGCCGATCACGCGACCGCGGGCGGCGCGGAGCCGTTGACAGAACCGGCCGACGCGGAACCGGCCGACGTGGCCGGGGTGGTTTCCGGGTGGTAGATGTCCGGCTCGAGGTAGATCACCCGGGCGATCGGGACCGCCGCGCGGATCCGGGCTTCCGTCTCGTTGATGTGCCGGGCCAGGTCGACCGCCGGTTCGGTCCGTGGCACGGCGATCTTCGCCGCGACCAGCAGCTCTTCCGGCCCGAGGTGCAGCGTCTTCATGTGGATGATCCGCTCGATGCCGTCGCCGGCCAGAACCGCCTTCTCGATCTTCGCCAACACGTCGGGGTTGGCGCCCTCGCCGAGCAGCAGGCTCTTCGTCTCGATCGCCAGCACGAAGGCGATCATCACCAGCAGCAGGCCGATCGCCGCGGTGCCGATGCCGTCCCAGATGCCGTTGCCGGTGATCAGGGTCAGCGCCACGCCGAAGAGCGCGAGGAGCAGGCCGACCAGCGCGCCGGCGTCCTCCAGCAGCACGACCGGCAGCTCGGGGGCCTTGGCACGGCGGACGAAGTCGATCCAGGTGACCGAGCCGCGGGTGAGGTTCGACTCCTGGATCGCGGTCCTGAACGAATAGCCTTCGAGCCCGATCGCGATGACCAGGACCAGCACCGGTACCCATTGCCAGGAGTGGATCGCCTCGGGATGCCGGATCTTGTGGTAAGCCTCGTAGAGCGCGAACAGCCCACCGACGCTGAAGAGCACGATCGACACGATGAAGGCGTAGATGTAACGCTCCCGCCCGTACCCGAACGGGTGTTGCGATGTGGCTTGTTTCTTGGCCTGTTTGCCGCCGACCAGCAACAACAGCTGGTTGCCGGAGTCGGCGACGGAGTGGATCGCCTCGGCGAGCATCGACGACGAGCCGGTCAGGAACCAGGCGACGAACTTGGTGACCGCGATGCCCAGGTTCGCCGCCAGGGCCGCGACGATGGCCTTGGTCCCACCCTCCGAACTCATGCCGACACTCCGCTTCGCCGCGTGCCGCCGTCGGGCACGGACACGCTGAGCCTGATGGCGCCCGCACCGCGCTCGATCACTGGATCCCCTCGGGCATCGGGTTGCTCAGTTCCTTCATCTCGTTGATGGCCGGTACGGCCATCGGGTCCAGGCCGTGCGCCAGCGCGAGGTAGAGCGACGCGAAGTCGGGCACGGCGACCAGGGACGCGAGCCGTTCCAGGGCGGAGCCGCCCTCGGCGGTGATCACGTCGCAGCGCACGCCGCGGCGCTCGGCCAGCGTCACGACCGCGTCCGCGCGGCGTTCCTCGACCGCGACCGGCTCGTCGGCCTCGTCCTGCGGGTTGAGGCCGCCGTCGCGCAGCAGCACCAGGCGCAGCCGGGTCCACGTCTCGTCCTCGGCGTCCGCGTCGGCGAAGATGTCGCGCTGGGTCTCGGCCAGTCCGCCGAAGACGCCGTCGAGCAGGCCGACCCGGCCGCGGCCGGCCTCGCCGAGCGCGCCGGCCATCACCGGATAGCGGGCGTTCGCGGCCAGGGTGTCGGCGAAGCGCCGGGCGGCGACGGTGGCCAGCGGCGACGAGCCCCAGACGATCGGGATCGAGCCGGCCAGGCCCAGGGCCAGGGCCTTCGCCGGGTTGACGAAGGACTCGGCCCCGGCCCGGCAGCGCTCGGCGTCCGCGTCGAGGCGGGTGGCCGTCTCGGCGAAGTCGGCCTCGTTGACCTTGACCAGGCCGAGCATGCGGGCGGCGAACAGCACCGGGACGGTCAGGCCCCAGAGACTGGCCCGGGCCGGCGCGCGGCGCGGCACCGGGATGAACGGCGCCCGCGCCCGCTCGGCCATCGCCTGCAGCTCGGAGTCGGGGTTGCCGATCGCGACCAGGCGGGCCCCGCGCCGGGCGGCGGCGTCGGCCGCGGCCAGCGCCTCGGGGCTGCGCCCGCTGGCGGAGACGGCGATGACCACGTCGGCCGCGCCGACCCAGCCGGGGATGCCGGCGCTGCGGTGCCCGATGATCGGCACCGGGCAGCGGTGGCCGGCCACGGTGGCCAGGATGCTGCCGGTCAGCCCGGCCGTGCCGATGCCGGCGACGACGACCGCGCGCGGGCGGCCCTCGTCGGCGAGCATGCTCAGGTCGGTCTCGGCGGCCAGTGCGGCCGACTCGCGGACCTGGGCGCCGGCCGAGGCGGTGGCCCGGAGCATGCCGCCCGGATCGTTCGCCGTCATCGTCTTCTCGTCGTCGAGCAGGGACTCGTCGGCGATCCGGTGGCCGTTCACTCCGGTCGCCCCGTCCATCGGACCGGCCATCAGGAGGCCTCTCCGGCAGCGGGCTGCCGCGCTTCGTCGAGCAGCAGGACCGGGATGTCGTCGCGCACCTCGAAGACCCGGCCGCACTCGGTGCAGGTCAGCGTCTGGCCGGCGGCGTCGTAGTCGAGCGGCGCGTGATGCGTGTCCGGGCAGGCCAGGATGTCCAGCAACTGCGGATCGAGGGCCACCGCACGGCTCCTTCAGTGCTCGGGTGCGAATTCGGGCGGATCCCACCCGCGGCGCACGACCGAGGGCAAACCCGTGGAGGAGATCCTATCCACGGACGATGGCGAGCACCTCGTCGCGGAGGGCGGCCATCCGGTCCGGCTTGGGCGCTTCGACGTTCAGCCGCAGCAGGGGCTCGGTGTTGGAGGCGCGCAGGTTGAACCAGGCGCCCTCGCCGACCTGCACGGTCATCCCGTCCAGCTCGTCGAAGGTCGCCGCCGGGAACGCCGCCCGCACCTGGGCGATCTTGGCGGTCGCGTCGTCGACCGTGGAATTGATCTCACCCGAGGCGGAATACCGCTCGTACTCGGCGGCGAAGGCCGAGAGTGGCTCGCTCTGGACGCCCAGCGCGGCCAGGACGTGCATCGCGGCGAGCATCCCGGTGTCGGCGAACCAGAAGTCGCGGAAGTAGTAGTGCGCGGAGTGCTCGCCGCCGAAGACCGCGTTCGTCCTGGCCATCTCGGCCTTGATGAACGAGTGCCCGACCCGGCTGCGGACCGGCCTGCCACCGTGCTCGGCGATGATCTCCGGCACCGCGGCCGAGGTGATCAGGTTGTAGATGACCGTACTGCCCGGGAACCTGGCCAGCTCGCGGCTCGCCACCAGGGCGGTGATCGCGGACGGGGAGACCGGATCGCCGTTCTCGTCGACCACGAAGCAGCGGTCGGCGTCGCCGTCGAACGCCAGCCCGAGGTCGGCGCGGTGCTCGCGGACGGCGGCCTGCAGATCGACCAGGTTGGCCGGGTCGAGCGGGTTCGCCTCGTGGTTGGGGAAGGTGCCGTCCAGCTCGAAGTAGAGCGGCACGATCTCCAGCGGCAGGCCCGGCAGCAGCTGGTCGCCCAGCACGGCCGGCACGGTGAAGCCACCCATGCCGTTCCCGGCGTCGACGACCACCTTGAGTGGCCGGATGCCGGACAGGTCGACGAGCCTACGCAGATATTCGGCATAGCCGCCGAGCAGGTCCTGATACTCGATCTCGACCGGGCCGTCGGCCACCGCGTCGGGGTCGCGCAGCAGCTCCTGGGCCCGGTGCCGGACGACGGCCAGCCCGCTGTCCTGCCCCACCGGCCTGGCCCCGGACCGGCACAACTTGATGCCGTTGTACTTGGCCGGGTTGTGGCTGGCGGTGAACATCGCGCCGGGCAGCTGCAGCGACCCGGAGGCGTAGTAGAGCTCGTCGGTCGAGCCGAGCCCGATGTGCACGACCGCCGTGCCGGCCGCGTTGGCTCCCGCGGTGAAGGCGGCGGCCAGGGCCGGGCCGGAGTCGCGCATGTCGTGGGCTATCACGATCCGGTCCGCGTCGTCGCCGGACTCGCGCAGCATCTCGACGAACGCCGTGCCGAGGGCCCGGGCGACGGTCTGGTTCAGCTGCTCCGGAACGATCCCACGCACGTCGTACGCCTTGACGATCTCGGACAGATCAGACAATGCTCACTCCTTAACCACGAATGCCGTTGGGCCGAGGATATCGGAGCGCCGACGCCAGGGAGGTCGCAACCGCGCAGCAAGGGTGGTGCCGCCAGTCGCTCACCACTCGATGCCGGTCAGCACCATCACCCGGGGCTCGGTGTAGTCCGCCATCGCGCTGGCCACACCCTCGCGCCCGACGCCACTGCCCTTGACCCCGCCGTACGGCATCTGGTCGGCCCGGTACGACGGCACGTCCCCGACGATCACCCCGCCGACCCGCAGCCGGCGGTGCGCCGCGAACGCCGTCTGCAGACTGTGCGTGAACACGCCCGCCTGCAGCCCGTACGCCGAATCGTTGATCTTGTCGAAGCCGGCGGCGTCGTCACTCACCTCGTCGAGCACCAGCACCGGCCCGAAGACCTCCTCGGCGACCACCTTGGCGCCGGCCGGCACGCCGGTGAGCACGGTCGGCGGATAGGTCGTGCCGTCCCGTTTGCCGCCGACCAGCACCTGCGCGCCCGCGGCGACCGCCTCGTCCACCCACTGCTCGACCCGCTTGGCGGCGTCCTCGCTGATCATCGGGCCGACCTCGGTCGCCGGGTCGGCCGGGTCGCCGGTCTTGAGCGCCTCGACCGCCGTGACCACCCGCGAGGTCAGATCCAGCCCCGCGCTGAGGTAGACCCGCTGCACGGCGATGCAGCTCTGGCCCGCCTGATATGTACCGAATGTGGCTATCCGGGACGCGGCCCAGTCGAGATCCTCGTCGCTGCCGTAATCCGAACAGACCAGCACCGCCGCGTTGCCGCCCAGCTCCAGCGTCACATGCTTGTCCGGGGCGGTACGGCGGATCACGGCGCCGACCGGCCCGGAGCCGGTGAACGACACCACCGGCAGCCGCGGGTCGGCGACCAACTCGGCGGCCCGGTCGTTCGGCATCGGCAGCACCGAGAACAGGCCGGCGGGCAGGTCGGTCTCGGCCAGGATCGAGCCGAGCAGCAGCGCGGTCAGCGGAGTGGCCGGAGCCGGCTTGAGCACGATCGGCGCGCCGACCGCGAGCGCCGGGGCGACCTTGTGTGCGACCAGGTTGAGCGGGAAGTTGAACGGTGAGATGCCCAGCACCGGTCCCCGCGGCACACGCTTGACCAGGGCCAGCCGGCCGGTCCCGCCCGCGTCGGTGTCGAGCCGTTGCAGCTCGCCGGCGAAGCGCCGGGCCTCCTCGGCGGCCCACCGGAAGACCGACACGGCCCGGTCCGCCTCGGTCAGCGCCCACTTCACCGGCTTGCCGTTCTCGGCCGTGATCAACTCGGCTATCTCCTGCCGGCGCTCGGCCAGGCGCCGGGAGACGTGGTCGAGCGCGCCCGCGCGGACGTGCGCGGGCAGTGCTGCCGCCTCGTCGGCGACCCGGGCGGCGGCGGCGACCGCGGTTTCGACCTGCTCCGGCGTCGCCCACGTCGTGCGCCCGACGACCCGTCCATCGTACGGGTGGGTGACCGTTACCTCGTCGTCGCCGCGGGCGGGCTGCCCGGCGACATAGAACGCTGTCGTGTCCACAACCTCACCCTATGCCGGGCCGCGGCGTGCGTGGGCGGCGAATACCGGCCGGCGGCGGCGCGGCGGCCTCCTGCCAGGCCGGCGAGAAGGCGGGTGGTGGCCGGACCTGAGCCGACTTGAGGATTTCAACCGAATCGCACCCGTTCTGCACTCGTTTGGAAACCGGAAGCTCCCGAAGAGGCAGACATGACGGACACGATGATTGTCGAGCTGGCCATGCAGGCCATGACCATCGCCGCGAAGATGTCAGCGCCGATCCTGCTCACCGCCCTGCTGATCGGTTTCGCGATCTCGCTGTTCCAGTCGGTGACGCAGATTCAGGAGCCGACGCTGTCCTTCGTACCGAAAGCGGCCGGGATCGGTGCCGTGCTGCTCATCGCGGGCAACTGGATGCTGCACGAGATGGTCACCTTCACCACCCAACTCTTCGAACGGATCCCGCAACTGCTCAGCTCATGAGCCGGGTGATGGAGCAGCGCACGATCAGCTCGGTGGCCGGTCAGTGGGAGGGCGGGATGACTCGCAGGTGGCCTCGGCGGCCGGTCTGGTGGCCCGGTTCGTCGGGGCGGGCCGGTGGGGCCGGGCGGCCGGCTTCGCGGACCGCGTCGGCCAGGGCCACCAGGTCGTCGGTCGTGGGGGGCGGGGGTGCGAAGTCGCCGTCGTGGCGGACCAGGTCCCAGCCTCGGGGGGCGGTGAGGCTGCGGGCGTGCGGCTCGCACAGGTCGTAGGTGTGCGGCTCCGCGAAGGCGGCCAGCGGGCCCACCACCGCCGTCGAATCCCCGTAGACGTAGGTCAGAGTGGCGACCGCCTGACGGGGACAGCCGTTGCGGGAGCAGCGCCGTGGGGACCTCACGGCGGAACGCTAATCCGGCGGGTGGTCGATGCGCTCGCGACACGCCGCGCGAGGATGCATCACGATTCGGCCATGGCGATCCGACACGCCGACCCGGGCGAGCGAATTCGCGACCTGGAAACGCGGTCGATACGTCGGAACCACGGCGGGGACCCGCGGAGGGCTAGGCTGACCGCGTGACGACCAGCCCCGACAGCCGTCGGACCGCCGAGTCCGGGCGCCTTGCGCGTGCCGCTGGGCCCGGCCGGCCCACCCGCCGCGACCGGCACGGCCGCGGCCTGCGGGGGCGGCTGGTGCCCGCGACCGTGCCGCTGGCCCGCACCAAGGCCGAGATCTTCGACGACCTGGTGCTGGACACAGTGGAGGGACTCGAGCGGCGCTACGCCAAGGAGCTGGCCGGCGTCGAGTTCGCCGTCGAGGACGTGCCCCCGGAGCTGAACGTCTACGATTCGGACGTGCTGGAGGACGGCGAGGTCCCGCTGGCGCGGCTGTTGCCGGGCCGGCCGGGGCGCCAGGAGCTGCCGCCGCGGATCGTGCTCTACCGGCGGCCGCTGGAATTCCGGGCGATGGACCGTGAGGATCTCGCCGACCTCGTGCACGACGTGATCATCGAGCAGGTCGCCAACCTACTCGGGGTGGATCCTGACGAGCTGACCTGAGCGACGGCCCCCCGGCGTCCCTCTGACCTGCTGGTTTGTGAAAGCTTCAGGCCACCCGGCGCTTGAGCTTGCGGCGCTCCCGCTCGGAGAGGCCACCCCAGATGCCGAAACGCTCGTCGTGCCCGAGGGCGTACTCGAGGCAGTCGGCCTTGACGTCGCAGCGGCCGCAGATGCGCTTCGCCTCGCGTGTGGAGCCGCCCTTCTCCGGGAAGAATGCCTCCGGATCGGTCTGCGAGCACAGTGCCCGCTCCTGCCACTCGGGGGCGTCCCCGAGCAGGTCGACCCCTTCCACTTGCACTTCCATCGGCGTGCCTCCTTCTCCGCGCCGGCAGCGATGCCGACGTTGACCCCCCACGCACGCAGCGTGTTTTGCGGGTCGGACGCGGTAGCGCCACGTCTTCCCACAACCCCACCGAAATTACACGCGTGTAAGACGTGCGTCGTCAAGCCGAACCTGATAAATAAGACCGTTTCGCTGAGGCTCCTCAGCGACTCACGGTCCCGTTCCTGCCCTATCTCTCGAGGCCGCCAAGAGGTAACGCGCCCCCGGCGAGTCGCGCCCAATATAACCCGATTTGTTACTTAGCGACGACCGTACACGGTTGTGCGCTCCACCGCCGGCCGTCCCGCAGTCGCGGCCAGCTCCTTCAGCTGGGCGACCGTCCGGGCCGAGCCGTGCTCCGAACCGGCCATCCGGGAGATCGTCTCCTCCATCAGGGTGCCGCCGAGATCGTTGCAACCGCCGGCGAGCATCGCCCGGGCGCCCTCGTCGCCCAGCTTGACCCAGGAGCACTGGATGTTGTCGATCCGGCCGTGCAGCAGGACGCGGGACATCGCGTGGACGGCGCGATTCTCCCGCCAGGTTGGCCCCGGGCGGGCGATCCCGGCCAGGTAGATCGGCGCATTGGTGTGGATGAAGGGCAGCGCGACGAACTCGGTGAAGCCGCCGGTGGTGTCCTGGATGCCGGCCAGCACCCGGAAGTGACCCAGCCACTGCCGCGGATGGTCGACGTGGCCGTACATCATCGTGCTGCTGGAGCGGATGCCGAGCTGGTGGGCCGTACTGACCACCTCGACCCAGGTGGCCGCGGGCAGCTTGCCCTTGGTCAGCACCCAGCGCACATCGTCGTCGAGGATCTCGGCGGCCGTGCCGGGGATCGTGTCCAGCCCCGCCTCGCGCAGCTCGGTCAGCCAGTCGCGGATCGACACCCCGGCCTTGGACGCGCCGGTGACTATCTCCATCGGGGAGAAGGCGTGCACGTGCATGCCCGGGACCCGGGACTTCACCGCCCGGACCAGATCCGCATACGCCGTGACGGGCATCTTGGGGTCGATGCCGCCCTGCATGCACACCTCCGACGCGCCGTCCCGCCACGCCTCCTCGGCCCGGTCGGCGACCTGCTCGACCGACAGCCGGTACGCATCCGCGTCGCGCTCGCGCTGGGCGAAGGCGCAGAAGCGGCACCCGACGTAGCAGACGTTCGAGAAGTTGATGTTGCGGTTCACCACGTACGTGATGTCGTCGCCGCTGACCTCTCGACGCAGGCCGTCGGCGATCCGGGCGAGCTCGTCCAGCGCCGGGCCGTCCGCGTTGAACAACGCCAGCGCCTTGGCCTCGTGCTCCGGGCGCAGCAGCGCGCCCGGGTCCGCGGCGGCCAGCTTGAGCCCGGCCAGCACGTCCGACTCGAGGTGCTCGGTCGAGCCGGTCGTGATGTGCGCGGCGACCTCGTCCCAGTCGCCGTAGACACTGTCGAAATCGCCGCGGCGGTCACTCGTACGACCCTCCGTGTCGATGGTGGCGAACAGGTCGACGCGGCCGCCTGAGATGTCGTCGGGCTCCTGCCAGGGGCGGCCCACCGGCATCGCCGCCGGGTCGGCCAGGCCGGTGCCGCGATCCGCCAGCGCGGCCACGTGAACGGCCAGCCGCGGGTCGAGCCAGCCCTCGCCGCGTTTCACATACTCGGGGTAGATGGTGAGGCGTTCGCGCAGCTCGAAGCCGGCCGCCGCGGACATCTGCGCCAGCTGGTCGATCTGCGGCCAGGGGCGCTCCGGGTTGACATGGTCCGGGGTCACCGGGGAGACGCCGCCCCAGTCGTCGATGCCGGCGCGCAGCAGCAGGGCGAACTCGGCGTCGATCAGGTTGGGCGGGGCCTGGATACGGGCGCGGGGGCCGAGGATGACCCGGGCTACCGCGACCGTCGCGGCCAACTCACGCAATTCGGCATCGGGCCTGCCGCGCATCGCGGTGTCGGGCTTGGCGCGGAAATTCTGGATGATGACCTCTTGGATGTGGCCGAACTCGCGGGACGTCCGGCGGATCGCGAAGATCGACTCGGCCCGCTCGGACAACGTCTCCCCGATGCCGATCAGGATGCCGGTCGTGAAGGGCACGCCGACCCGGCCGGCGTCGTCCAGCACCCGCAGCCGGACCGCGGGCTCCTTGTCGGGCGAGCCGTAATGCGCGCCGCCCGGCTCGGACCACAGCCGGGTGGCCGTCGTCTCCAGCATCATGCCCATGCTCGGCGCGACCGGCTTGAGCCGCTGCAGCTCGGCCCAGCTGAGCACGCCCGGGTTGAGGTGCGGCAGCAGGCCGGTCTCCTCCAACACCGCGATGGCGCAGGCCCGCACGTAGTCCAATGTCGAGTCGAAACCGCGCTCGTCGAGCCACTGCCGAGCGGTCGGCCAGCGTGCCTCCGGCCGGTCCCCCAGCGTGAACAGGGCCTCCTTGCAGCCCTGCGCCGCGCCCGCCCGGGCGATGGCGAGCACCTCGTCGCGCTCCAGGAAGGCCGCCGGCAGCTTGTGCGGCACCGTCGCGAACGTGCAGTAGTGACACCGGTCCTGACACAACCGGGTCAGCGGGATGAAGACCTTCTTCGAGTACGTGACGACGCCGGGCCGGCCGGCCGCACGCAGGCCCGCGTCCCGGATGCCGCCGGCGACGGCGAGTAGGTCATCGAGGACGGCGCCGCCGGCGGCGAGCAGGGCGGCCGCCTCATCAACGTCGATCGCCTTGCCGTCGGCGGCGCGCTTGAGCGCACGGCGCATGCTCGCCTCGGTCGGGATAGGTGCAAGCTCAGCCACCAATGCAGCCTAGGCCGTGATGATGCCCACTGCGCGAAGCCTGTGGATGAGTACGCAGTGGCGATGAACACGCCGAACGGGCCGCCGGTCGTGCGGGCGGCCGTTCGCCATGCGCGGATCAGTGCCCGGATCAGTGCCCGGATCAGTGCCCGGATCAAGTGCCCGGATCAAGTGCGCGGATCAGTGCCCGGATCAAGTGCGCGGATCAGTGCGCGGATCAAGTGCGCGGATCAGTGCCGGGAGGAGCTGCCGTCCGCCGGGCCGAAGCCGGGCCGTTCGTCGCTGACGACCTGGGTGCGGTCGTCCGCCTCGGTCGGCGGTGGGGTCGGGTAGCGCGGGACGGCCTGGGTCGGCTCGGCGAAGTCGCCGGACGGCGGCGGCCCGTAGCTGGGCGGGGCGGAGGCGGGCTGGGCGGAGGCGGGCGGGGCGGAGGCGGCCGGGGCCCACGCCGGGCAGCCCCCGGGCTGCTCCCCCCAGCCCGACGGGGCCGGCGGGGCCGACTGCGGAGGTGCGCCCCAGGCGGGCTGGGCTGGTGGGGCCGACTGCGGCGGCGCACCCCACACCGGCTGGGCCGCGGGCTGGCCGTACCCGCCGGGCTGCGGGCCGGGCTGGAAGAAGCCGGGCGGCTGGCCCCACTGCCCCGCCGCGCCGGGCTGACCCGGCTGGCCGTACTCGGGCTGGCCGTGCTGGGGCTGGCCATACTCGGGCTGGGCATACTCGGGCTGGCCGTGCTGAGACTGGCCGTGCTGAGGCTGGCCGTACTGAGGCTGGCCGTACTGGGGCTGGCCGTATTGGGGCTGACCGTACTCGGGCTGGCCGTACTGGGACTGGCCGTACTCGGGCTGGCCGTACTGGGACTGGCCGTATTGGGGCTGGCCGTACATGCCCGGCTGGGCCTTCGGCTTCGGCGTGTGGAACAGGTTGCGCCAGAGCTGGTAGACGGCGAACGCCGCGACCGCGAAGACGGCCAGCCAGGAGAGCCGGACCAGCAACTCCTCGAAGGCGGTGCGCACGCTGAAAGTGGCGATCTGGACGAGGCCGATCAGGATGCCGAAGATCACACCGAAGAACGCCGCGGCCGCGTATTCGACGGTGGCGACGAGAACTATCAGTTTCGCCTTCGGGTGTTCTGGCTTGATCAGCACCGACAGCAGCACCGCGCCGAGCGGGAAGGCGATGACCGGCACGTTGACGAAATTGAAGAAGCTGTCCTGGGTACGGCTGGCGAACTGCTCGCCGACGCCGCCCGGGATCAGCCGGATCACGGCCACCAGCAGTAACACCGCGGACGTGGCCACGAGGGCGTAGGCGGCGAGGTCACGCACCGGCCGGAGGATCTGGACGGCCGAACGGCCCTCGCCCGGGCTCGGCTCGGGTTGGCTGGTCACGGCATCTCCTGAGGATATGGATGAGCTAAGACGATCTGAGACCGCGCTCACTCTAGACCGGATACGCACGTCACACCGGCTACCCGGCCCCGCCGGATCAACCTGGAGTGCGCAAGGATGGTCGGATGCGGATCGTGGTCCTGACCGGGGGCATCGGCGGAGCCCGGTTCCTCGCCGGCGTGCGTGCCCACGCCCGGCGTATCGGCGCCGAGGTGACGGCAGTGGTGAACGTCGGCGACGACGTCCGGATGCACGGCCTGCAGATCTGCCCGGATCTGGACAGCGTGATGTACACCCTGGGCGGTGCGGCCGACCCGGAGCGCGGCTGGGGTCGCGTCGGCGAGAGCTGGACGATCAGGAACGAACTGGCCGCGTACGGGGCGGAGCCGACCTGGTTCGGCCTGGGCGACAAGGACACCGCCACCCATCTGGTCCGCACCCGGATGCTGGACGCGGGCTATCCGCTCTCGGCGGTCACCGCCGCGCTGTGCGATCGCTGGCAACCGGGCCTGACGCTACTCCCGGCCACCGACAACCGGCTCGAGACGCACGTGGTCGTCGACGTCGACGACGAGCGCAAGGCGATCCACTTTCAGGAGTGGTGGGTGCGCTACCGCGGCGATCTGCCGACCCACCGCTTCGTCTTCGCCGGTGCGGACGCCGCCACCCCGGCGCCCGGGGTGCTGGCGGCGATCCACGACGCGGAGGTGGTACTGGTCGCGCCGAGCAACCCGGTGGTCAGCATCGCCCCGATTCTCGCCGTCCAGCAGCTCAAGGAGGCCGTGGTGGACGGCCCGGCCCCGGTCGTCGGCGTCTCCCCGATCATCGCCGGCTCCCCGGTACGCGGCATGGCCGACAAATGCCTGGCGACCCTCGGCGTCGACGTCAGCGCCACCGGCGTCGGCGCCCTCTACGGCGCCCGCCGCGAGAACGGGCTGCTGGACGGCTGGCTCGTCGACGAGAGCGACGCCGGGGTGGCCGTGCCCGGCGTCAAGACCCGGGCCGTCCCGCTGTGGATGACCGACGAGGACAAGACCGCGGCGATGGTGGCCGCGGCTCTGGAACTGGCGGGCACGGCGTGAGCGACCGCACCGAGCGGCACCCGGCCGCACCGCTCAACGCCCTAGCCGGCCAGGGCCGGAAGTGGATGCCTGAGGCAGGCACGGCATGAACGACGGCCTCGAGATCCGGCCGGTGCGCGGTATCGGCGACGTGACCGCCGGCGACGACCTGGCCGAGCTGATCACCGCTGCGGCGCCGTGGCTGGCCGACGGCGACGTCCTCGTGGTGACCAGCAAGATCGTGTCCAAGGCCGAAGGCAACCTGGTCGAGGTGCCCGCGGACGGCCCCGACCGTGAGGCGGCCCGCGAGCGGGTGCTCGCCGCCGAGACGGCCCGGGTGGTGGCCCGCCGGGGTGCGACCGCGATCGTGCAGACCCACCACGGTTTCGTGATGGCGGCGGCCGGCATCGACGCCTCGAACGTCGACAAGACCCACCTGGTGCTACTCCCGGCCGACCCCGACGCCTCCGCCCGGGCCCTGCGCGCGGCGCTGCTGGCCCGGGGCCTGGACGTAGCGGTCATCATTTCGGACACGATGGGCCGGGCCTGGCGCAATGGCCTGACCGACGTGGCCCTGGGCGCGGCCGGTATCAGTGCGTTCCGGGACCACCGCGGCGAGATCGACCCGTACGGCAACGAGCTGCAACTGACCCAGATGGCGGTGATCGACGAACTGGCGGCCGCCGGCGAGCTGGTCAAGGGCAAGTGCGATCAGGTGCCGGTGGCGGTCGTCCGCGGCTACCCCGGCACCGGGCCGGGCGCCGGGCAGAGCGGCGCGAAACCACTGCTGCGGGACGCGGCCAGCGACATGTTCGCGCTCGGCACGGCCGAAGCCCGGATCGCCGGCCTGACCGAGGCCGCCCGCCTGCCGAGCACCCCGGCCCCCACCGCAGGCAAGGGCGTGGTCGACCGGGTGGCGATCGATCGCGCGCTGGCGACGGTCGCTGACACGGTCGCACCCGGGACGGCGATCACGGTCGCCGACGCGGTGACGCTCGCCGTGACCCCGCCCGCGACGACGCCGGCCGACTTCATACGCCTGGGCGCCGACGCGCACCGCCTGCGCGCCGCCCTGGCCGCCGAGGGCGTGACCACCGAGCTACTCCCCCAGGAGACGGTCCTGCTGCTGAAGGTGACGACCACGTGACCATCCACGACGACGCCACAACCACCCTGACCGCCTGGCCGGCGACCTCGGAGGCTGCGGCGCTCGGCCGCAAACGCACGCTTGAGCTGCTGACCGACGGCCCGGTGGCGATGACCCGCGCGCACCGTCGCGGCCATGTCACCGCTAGCGCCCTGATCGTCGACCCGGACGGCCGGCTGCTGCTCTGCCTGCACGGCCGGATGAAGATGTGGATGCAGCTGGGTGGTCACTGCGAACTCGGCGATCCGACGCTGGCCGCCGCGGCGCTGCGTGAGGCCACCGAGGAGTCCGGCATCGCCGGCCTGATGATCGACCCCGACCCGATCGACGTCGACATCCACCCGGTGACCTGCAAGACCACCGAGGCCAGGGACGCGCCGGCCACCCCGACCCACCACTACGACGTGCGTTTCCTGGTCCGCTGCCCGGCCGGGGCGACGGAGCAGGTGAGCGAGGAGTCGGAGGCGCTGGGCTGGTTCCGCACCGACGACCTGCCCCGTCCGCTGGCGTCCGGGGTGCTGAGCCAGATCGAGCCGGCCCTCGCCCGGCTGCGCTGAGCGGCCGGCGGCCGCGCGCCGCGGGTGGGCCCACGACGGCCCGGGGCGGAAACGGCGGGACCGGGCCGCGCTCGTGGGGAGCGCGGGCCCGTACCGGAAAGGGTTAGATGTAGGTGTTGTCGCCCTTGGCTTTGAGCTCGTCGACCAGGGATTTCACTTCCTGGGCGCGGTCGCGCGGGCAGACCATGACCGCGTCGGCGGTGTCGACGATGATCAGGTCGCGGATACCGAGAGCGGCGATCAGGCGGCCAGAGCTGGGCACGACGACCAGGCCCTCGGTCTCGCGGAGCAGGACGGCCGGGGTGTTCGCCGCGTCGCTGCCGACCACGACGTTGCCGGCGGCGTCGGCAGTCAACACCTCACCGAGGGTATGGAAGTCGCCGACGTCATTCCAGCCGAAGTCGCCGGGGACGGTGCCGACCCGGCCGACCGTGGCCGCTCCCTCCATCACCGCATAGTCGACGGAGATGCGCGGCAGGGTCGGCCAGACCTCGCCGAGCACCTCCTCGCGGGCCGGGGAGTCCCAGGCCTGCGCGATGCGGGAGATGCCGGCGGCGAGCTGCGGCTGCTGGCGGCCCAGCTCGGCGAGGAACACGTCGACCCGCCAGACGAACATCCCCGCGTTCCACAGGTAGTTGGCGGACTTCAGATAACCCTCGGCGACGTCGTAGGACGGCTTCTCCTTGAACTCCTCGACCGCGAGGACCGTGCCGTCGAGCAAGGCCGGGCCGCATTGCAGATAGCCGTAGCCGGTCTCGGGCCGGGTCGGGGTGATCCCCAGGGTCATCAGCAGGCCCTGCTCAGCGCCGTGCATCGCCTGCCGGATCACCGCGCTGAACCGCCCGGTGTCCGCGACCAGGTGATCGGAGGCGAACGAGCCCATGATCGCCTCGGGATCGCGCCGGGCGATCACCGCGGCGGCCAACGCGATAGCCGCGCAGGAATCCCGCGGGGACGGCTCGACCAGGACGTTCTCGTCAGGCAGGTCGGCCAGCTGACGGGAGACGGCCGCGGCGTGCGCGACGCCGGTGACCACGAAGATCCGGTCGGCGGTGGCGAGCCGTTCGAGCCGTTCGACGGTGGCCTGCAGCAAAGACGCCTCGGTGCCGGTGAGCTGGTGCAGGAACTTCGGGTGACCGGCGCGGGACAGCGGCCACAGGCGGGTGCCGGTGCCACCCGCGAGGACAACCCCGTACAACGCCTTCGTCGGCTCAGTCATGCGTACGCAGTGTAATCATGGCTCTCTGCTCTGACAGTCGGGACACTCAGGCCGCTGCCCGGTTCCACGTAGCTATGTGCACCTCGGCGCTGGAGCCCCAGGTGAACTCCTTCGCGCGGTCGAAACCGGCCTTGGCCAGGCTGAGCCGTCGCGGTTCGTCGTGCAGCAGATCGGCCAGATCCTCGGCGATCCGGTCGGGATCCTCGGTCGTGTATGCGACAGCGTCGCCGCCGACCTCGGGCAGCGACAGCCGCGGCGTGGTCAGTACCGGGGTGGCGCAGGCCATCGCCTCGAGGATCGGCAGCCCGAACCCCTCACCGAACGACGGATAGCAGGCCACCGCCGCGCCGCCGAGGAAACCCGGCAGGTCCGCATAGCGCAGATAGCCCGGGCGCAGCAGCCGCAGGTGCGACGGAACCTCGGCGACGGCCCGGTCGATGTCGTCGTCGTGGCCCTGCCCGCCGGCCAGCACCAGCGCGGGCGGCTGCGGCCAGTCGCCGACGGCGCGGGCCCAGCCGCGGATCAGGTTGGGCACGTTCTTGCGGGGCTCCTTGGCGCCGAGGAAGGCGACGTAGAGCGAGTCGCCCAGGCCGAGGCGGGCCCGGACGCGGGCCTTCTCCTCGTCGCTCGGGGCGTGGAACGCCACCGGGTCCACCCCGTGGTAGGCCACGTCGATCCGGGTCGGGTCGGCGTCGAGCAGCCGGATCAGCTCGTCGCGGGTGGCCTTGCTGGGCACGATCACCCGCGCGGCCCGGCGCAACGACGTCTTGATCGCGCTGCGGAAGAAGGTGCGCCTGGTGTTGTCGTAGTGCTCGGGCTCGGTGAAGAAGGTGGCGTCGTGCACGGTCACCGTCACCGGGCAGGCGGCCCGCAACGGGCAGGTGTAGAACGGCGAGTGCAGCACCTTGGCCCCGACCTGCTGGGCCAGCAGCGGCAGCCCGGTCTGCTCCCAGGCGAGCCGGGCGGGCCGGTGCGCGATGGCGGCCGGGCCGGCGATCACCTCGGCGTTGACGAGCATCCGGGAGTAACGCTCCGCATCCGTGCGTTGGGCGACCACGGCCAAGTCGATCTGCTCGGCGCCCATCAGACCGAGCGCGCCGAGCAGCCCGTCGACGTATCGGCCGACCCCGCCTCTGTCGGCGGGAACGCTGGTGGCGTCGACGAGCACTCGCGGGGGGCGACCGGCGGTCACAAGGCAACTCCTTCGGGATGTGGGCCAGACCACTGCCAAGGGTACGCCGGGATGCATCGTAATGATGACCGCGGCACCACCGCGTCACGAGCGTCTGCCCGATAACGCTACTCAATCCCTCGGCCGTTCGGATGCGATCACTCTGTGTCACCTGGGATATCGTCGGAGCCGATGAACACCACTATTCCCGCCGCCTTCACCGCCGCCGTCCGGCGCGACCCCACGACACCCCTGCTGACCTGGTACGACGACCTCAGTGGCGACCGTACCGAGTTGTCCGGCGCGACCCTGGACAACTGGGTCAGCAAAACCGCGAACCTGCTGCTGGACGGCGCCGGGCTCGGTGAGGGCGACGGGGTGGCGGTGCTGTTGCCGCCGCACTGGCAGACCGCGGCCGTGCTGCTCGGCGTCTGGGCGGCCGGGCTCTCGGCCGACCTGGGCGAGCCGCAGCCCGTCGAGGCACTCTTCACCTCCACCGAGGCGGTGCCGGCCGCCGAGGCGTGGCGCACCATCGACCGGTACGTGACCGGACTGCTCCCGCTGGCGATGCCGCTGCGCGAGGTCCCGGCCGGCTACGTCGACTACGTGGTCGACGTGCGCAACTTCGGGGACCGTTTCGTGGCGACCCGCCCGGTCGCCGACGACGACCGCGCGCTCGCCGGCCCGGTCGAGCTGACCCACGCCGGGGTCTGCGAGGCCGCCCTCGAACGAGCCGACGAGCTGGGCATCAGCGCGGGCGACCGGGTGCTGTTCGACGCGGCCGGCTATCCCGATCCGGTGGACTGGCTGCTGGCCCCGCTGCTGGCCGGCGCGTCGATCGTCCTCTGCACCCACCTGGACCAGGCGAAACTCGCCGCCCGGCTGGACGCGGAGAAGATCTCCGTCCACCTTCTCTAGAAGCCGACGGCACCTCTCCAGAAGCCGACGGTACCTGGCTCAGTAGAAGCCGACGGCACCTGGCTGATTAGAAGCCGACGGCGACGAGCAGCCACTGCGGGTTCTCGTGCGAGACGTAGGTCGACTGGGCGGCCACGTCGTCGTACGGGAAGCCGTAGGCGCGGTGCCCGATCGAGCTGTCGTGCCAGAACTTCGCGTAGTAGTTCGCCGGGCTCGCCTTGTACCAGCTGGCCGGGGTGGTGCCGTGCCGGTTCAGCGCGGCGCAGTCGTTCGGGTTGTTCGCCAGCGGGCCGGCGCAGCCGAAGATGTCCGAGGCGGCCAGGCTGCTGACCCGCTTGAAGTACGCGCCGTACAGCCCGCCGGGCCGGAAGGCCGGATCGCCGCCCGGGGCGGCGATCCGGTCGCTGCCCTGGGCGAGGTGGTCGAATTCGGCGGGCACCGCGGCCCGGAAACGAGCGAAGGTCGCCGGCCGGGACTCGGCGAACGTGCGCTGGTTCTCGCCGACCGCGGTGTCGAAGCCGTCCTCGGCGTGCAACCGCATCGCGATCTTCAGGACGAAGGCGTCGACCCGGGTGGTATTGCCGTTGAAGACGTTCGCCCCGACGGTGAACTCGATGAAGTCGCTGTACTTGCCGTTCGGCGAACCGAGGTGGAAGTACATCCGGCCGCTGGAGTTGGCCGGCATGTCCAGGTACGGCTGCTCGGCGATGGAGTGGGTCTGCCCGTTGAAGCTCCAGTAGACCTTCGCATCCGGGTAGCTGCCGTTGGTCCGGTTCAGCACCTTGACGGTCAGCACGTTCCGGGCCGCCGGGATGCCGCTGGTGCTGCCCCAGAAGTCGCCCTTCCTGGCCGGCGCGGGCGGCGACGGCGGCGGCGTCGACGTCACGGTCGGAGAACCGGAGGCCGACGCGGACGGCGCCGGGGACGGCGTGCTGCTGAGGTAGGCCACCGGGGGCGCGTTCGAGGACGCGCCGCCGGCGAAGATCGGGGCCGCGTCGCTGGCCCGGCCGTACAGGAAGGCATAGCCGGCGACGACGACCATGAAGAGCGCGATCAATCCCGCGACGATCCAGACGTAGGAGGTGCGAGGCAGCGGTCGGTGGATTCCGGTCGGCACGCCCAGCAGCTTCGCTGCCCGTGACCGGTGCGTCAAGGTGATCATCGCCGCACCGGACTTCTGTTACGCGCTGCGCTCCTTGGCGTAGGCCTCATTTCTGTTACGCGCCGCGCTCCTTGGCGTAGGCCTCGAAGGCTTCCAGGGACTCCGGGTTGGCCAGCGCACCCTTGGCAGCGGCCGCCTCCACGGGCGTGCCGGTGAGGATCCGTTTCACCGGGACCTCGAGCTTCTTCGCCGACAGGGTGCGGGGCACCGCGCGTACCTGCTGGATATCGTCCGGGACGTGCCGGGGGGAGAGCGCGGCACCCAGCTCTCGCCGGATCCGGTCGCGCAGCTCGTCGTCGAGCTCGTGGCCGTCGGCGAGGACCACGAAGAGCAGGAGCTCGCCGTTGGGATCGCCGGCCTGCTCCAGGTGCACGACCAGCGAGTCGAGCACCCCGGGCAGCCCTTCGACGACTGAGTAGAACTCGGCCGTACCCAATCGCACGCCGCCCCGGTTCAACGTGGCGTCGGAGCGCCCGGTGATCACGCAGCTGCCGTCCGCGGCGATGGTGATCCAGTCGCCGTGCCGCCACACGCCCGGGTACACGTCGAAATACGCCTGCCGGTAGCGGCTGCCGTCGGCGTCGCCCCAGAAGCCGACCGGCATGCTCGGCATCGGCGCGGTGATCACCAATTCGCCCAGTTCGCCGATCACCGGCCGGCCCGCCGGGTCGTACGCCTCGACCTTCGCGCCGAGCGCCCGGCCGGAGATGACACCCTCGACGACCGGCAGCAGCGGCGCGCCGCCGACGAAGCCGGTGCACACATCCGTGCCGCCGGACAGCGACTGCAGTTGCAGCGTCGAGCCGACCTCGTCGTAGACCCATTCGAAGCCTTCGGCGGTCAGCGGCGCCCCGGTCGAGCCGACCCCGCGCAGCTTCGGCAGCTCGGGCACCTGCACCTCGGCCTTACGGCAGGCCAGCAGGAACGGCGCCGACGTGCCGAAGTAGGTGACGCCGGCCTCCTGCGCCAGCCGCCACAGCGCGCCCAGGTCGGGCCAGCCCGGATTGCCGTCGAAGAGCACCACCGCGGCGCCAACGGCCGGGCCGCTGACCAGGAAGTTCCACATCATCCAGCCGGTCGTGGTGAACCAGAAGAAGCGGTCACCCGGCCCCAGATCGTGGTGCAGGGCAAGCATCTTCAGGTGTTCCAGCAGGATGCCGCCGTGACCGTGCACGATCGGTTTCGGCAGCCCGGTCGTGCCCGAGCTGTAGAGCACGTACAGCGGATGATCGAACGGCACCGGCTCGAAGGTCAGCGGCCCTTCCTTCTTGATGCCCGCCCAGTCGCTCAGCATGATCACGTGCTCGATACTGGGCAGCGCCGCGCGGATCGCGTCCACCTCGTCGCGGCGGTCGATCAGCTTGTCGCCGTAGCGGTACTCCTCGATCGCGAAGAGCACCTTCGGCTCGATCTGGGCCCAACGGTCGGTGACGCTGCGGGTCCCGAACTCCGGCGCGCACGACGAGAAGATCGCACCCAGACTGGCCGTCGCCAGCAGCAGCACGTAGGTCTCCGGGATATTCGGTGCATAAGCCGCGACCCGGTCCCCCATGCCGACGCCCAGACCTTTCAGCCCGGCGGCGACGCGGCGGACCTCATCGCGCAACTGCCGGGCTGTGAGGGTGGCTGAGCTGTGATTCTGCGCGTACGCGACGACGGCCGGATCGTCATCAGTCAGTCCCGGCATCCGGAGCACGTGCTCGGCCCAGTTCAGCGTCGCGCCCGGAAACCAGCGCGCGCCCGGCATCACCACCTCGGGCAGCACCGCCGTCGGCTCGGTGTACGCCTGCACCTCGAAGTAGTCCCAGATCGACTGCCAGAACGCCGCGAGGTCGGTCACGGACCACTCGTACAGCTCCGGATAGCCGGCTAGGTGCACGCCGCGTTCCTCGCGCAGCCAGGTCAGATAGCGGCCCATCCGGGACGTCTCGAGCACGTCCGCCGGCGGGGTCCACAACACTTTGCCCGTCATACCCATACCCTAATGTCCGTTCGGATCTCCGAGACCCAGCTCCGGATCCCGCTAGCTTCCGACAGACGGTCCCGCCCAGGTAGCGTGCCGGTCATGCGTCACGTCAGGTCGATCCTGTACGCCCTTGTGCTGGCCCCGACGGTTTGGGTGCTCTGCGGAGTGGGCCTCACCGACGACTTGATCGGCCGGGCGAACGACAGCACCGGCACCATCGAGTCACTCATCGGCCTAATGATGATGCTGCTGGCCGGCGCCGCGTACGCAATCCTGATCTTCTCCCCGATCTCCCCCGCCGGACCGCTGCTCGGCGGCCTGGTCTATCTCGCGGCGGGTCTGTGGTCGTGGGCCGCACCCTCGTCCTACGCGAGTGTCTGGTCGCCGGAGCTGAGCAAGGACGGCTTCAACCTGAGCCTGCCCGGATACGGCCTCGCCCTGGTCCTGTCCGTGCCGATGATCTGCACGGCGCTCAGCGCCCGGCGCTGGGACCGGTACGAGCCGCCGGTGCTGCCGCTGATCGGCGCGCTGGGCCGGGTCCGGGGATCGGCCGCGGTGACCGGCGAACCGATCGCAGCCGCCCAGACCACGGTCTTCCGGACCCAGCAGCCGGGGACTCCGGTTGTCGAACGGCCCGCCGAGGTCACCACGCTGCTGACCGCCCCGCCATCCGCGCCGCCCGCGCCGTCCACCGACAGCGAAGCCACGACGCTCCTGACCGGCGCGCCGTCCGCGTCCTCCACCGACAGCGAAGCCACAACACTGCTGGCCACCCCACCTGACAGCGAAGCCACAACACTGCTGGCCACCCCACCTGACAGCGAAGCCACAACATCGCTGGCCACCCCACCTGACAGCGAAGCCACGACATCGCTCAAGCTGCCGTCAGACGACAACGGCGACGAGGCCACGACGCTGCTGAAGGCCTCCGAGCCAGAGGGCGACCAGGCGACGACGTTGCTGCCTTCGGCGGCCGCAGTCGAGGCGGCCCCGGCGAAAGCCTCGACCGACGGCAGCGAGAAGACCCAGCTCATCCGCCTCGCGGACGCCGACCACACCGTGGACGTGCGCGGCGAGCGGGCGACAGAAGACGCCCGGGGCGAGCAAGCCGTCCCCGTCGACCAGCCAACGGTTGACAAGCACAGCGACCAGGTGACCGAAGCCATCCCGACCGCCTCACCTACCGCCGATGTCCAGGCCGAGCAGCCGACCGAGGCCGTCCGCCTCGGGGTGCCCACCCCCGAGGTGCGGGACGGGGAAACCACCGATGCTGTCCCGGTCGACGGGCCGACCACTGATATCCGCGAGGAACCAGCAGCGGACGAACCGACTGAGCGGAAGCGGATCGGTGAGCCGGTGCTCGTGGCTCGGGGCACCCGGACGACCGAGGAAGGACCTGGCGAGAAGACCCAGGTGATCCCGCCGGTGGGCGAGCGTTCGACCGCTGACCTGGGTCTGCGGACGCGACAGTCCGGCCCCGGCGAGAAGACCGTCGCAATCAGCCGCGACCCCGGCGAGAAGACCGTTGTCATCAGCCGCGACCCCGGCGAGAAGACCCAGGTGATCCGCGTGCCCGGCGCGACCTATCCGCCGCCGGGCGAGACCACCCGCGACGTCCGGTCGACGATGGGCACGGTCGAACCACCCGGCGAACGCACGCAGGTGATCCGCCTGCCCGCCACAGCCGAGGACCCGCCCGTCCCGAACTCGGTCGTCAGCGCGGAACGCCCCGACCCGGGAGCCGATCCGACCACCCGCCTGAACCCGCCACCCCGTTCCGCCGAAACGACCGCCGAGCAGAAGCCGGCCGCCCGCGCGATGACGGTCATGAACATGGAACGCCCCCCGGACGAGGCCCAGGACGACACCCGCCCGCTGACCGTCCCCACCCAGCGCCAGCCGCCCGAGGACTGAACGCAGGCTCAGCCGTCAAGCTGGTGATCCGCCGGCGCTGTCTGCAGGAGCCACGCGAAAGGCATCTTCGCGGCAACGTCATAGGTCCCGTCCGCGCCGAGGACGAACAGCG
>JAVHVY010000062.1:0-7890 GCA_032160305.1 Actinoplanes sp. | reverse complement strand
CCCGGGTGACGATCGATGTCGTCGCGGACAGCCTCGGATGTTCACCCTCCAAGGTGTCTCGGATCGAGACGGGCCACACCAGTGCGACACCGCGCGATGTCAAGGACATGCTGGACGTTTACGGTATCGATGGCGTGGCCTCGGAGGAATTGGTCCAAATAGCCCGAGAAGCGCGACAAAAGGGCTGGTGGCATCCCTACGGCACGGTCCTTGTGGGGGCATATGTCGGACTTGAAGCCGCCGCTCGATCCATTCGCGCATATGAACAGCAAGTAATCCCAGGACTACTCCAGAGTGCGGAGTACGCGGTCGCGATGATTCGGGCCGCTCGTCTGAGTGATACCCCGATGGAAATCGACCGTCGTGTGCACGTCCGCATGGCCCGTCAGTCGTTGCTCAGTCAGGACGATCCGATCGATCTATGGGTGGTGCTTGATGAAGCCGTGCTGAGTCGTCCGGTCGGCGGTGACGAGGTGATGCTCGATCAGTTGGTGCGATTGGTCGAGTCCGCGAAGTTGCCGAATGTGACTCTCCAGATCCTGCCGTTCGCGGCGGGCGCGCACGCCGGGATGGACGGCACCTTCGCCATCCTCGACTTCCCGGAAGCGGCGGACCCCGAAGTGGTCTACGCCGAGAACGCGACCGGCGGGCTCTTCCTGGAGAAGGCCGACGAACTCAAGAAGTACAGCTCCATCTTCGACACGATCCGATCGACGGCCCTCACCCCAGAGGAGTCCATTGCCATGATCAAAATGCTGATAGAGGAGCCATTGTGGAAATCACGACCAAAGGTCTCCGAGTCGACCTGAACCGCGCCCAGTGGTTCAAAAGCGCTCGAAGTGGTCCGAATTGTGATAACTGCGTCGAAGTAGCTTTCGTGGACGAGGCCATCGCCGTCCGCGACTCGAAAAACCCGACCGGCCCGGCGTTGATCTTCACCGCTGACGAATGGGACGCCTTCGTCGGCGGGGCCAAAGACGGGGAATTCGACCTCTGATTCCCGTCCCGAGTGGATCGGCCGGTTCCGCGGACCGCACAGTCCGGGGGGCCGGTCGGCCCGGGCGCCGGCCAGATCGGTGCCGGCGACGGCGACCAGACCGCCCGCGATCGGCATGGCGGCAGCTGGGCCTCCGCGTCGACCTGTGCTACCGGATCGAGGGCGGCCCGTCCGACTGGGAGACCGGCGAGTGGCTGGTCACCGCTGACCCCTCCGGTGGGCGCGGGACACGAGCCAGCGCACCGCCGCGTACCCCGCGGCGATCACCAAGGCCAGGCCGGCGTACCCGTACCAGTGCCCGAGCGGCCCGTCCCGGAACTGCTCCGTGCGGCTCAGCCCGCGCGCCGCCGCCAACAGCACGATCACGGGGACCGTGGCCCAGATCCACCAGCGGTTGGGCCGTCCGGTGTCCTCCTCGCCGGTCATCGGGCGGCGACCAGGGCGGGCATCGGCTGCACGACCGGCGCGGCGGGGGTCACGGTGGCGATTCCGCGGCGGCGGGCGAGCCACACAATCGTTGCCGCGTACGCGATCAGCACCGGCGCGTCGAGCACCGCGAACTGCCAGGGCATGTCGGCGGCCGTCGTGTCCGTGCCGAGATCGTTGAACGCCGCGCCGAACATGCCACTCACCAGGTTGTTCATCAGGTGCAGCGCGATCGCGGCCTCCAGCCCGCCGGTGCGTACGGTCAGCCAGCCGGCGATCGCGCCGAATACCAGCAGGTCCGCGAAGCCCCACGTGGTACCCCAGCCGTGCAGCGCCGCGAACACGACGGCCTGCAGCGCGATCGGCACCCACGGCCCGCGGAACCACGTGCCGACACCCTGCAGCAGCCAGCCGCGGGTGAGGTATTCCTCGGCAGCGGCCTGCGGTGGCACCACGAGCAGCAGTACGAGCGTGGCCGCCGCGAACGGTCCCCAGCCGGCGAGGGCCCCGTTCAGCCCGGTTTCGATCCCGGTCGCCGCAGCCAGCGCGGTGCCGCCGGCGAGGAACACCATGACGGCCACGAAGGCGACGGGCAGGCAGGTCAGCAGCCACCGCCAGCGCAGCCGCCCGGTGACCGACGACAGGGAGCCGGCCGGCCGGCGCTGGATCCAGCGGGCCGCCAGCAGCACCGGCGGCAGCAGCACGGCGATCATCAGGAAGGCCAGGGCCAGGTCGGCGAGGGGGCCGAAGCTCGGAATGTCGTCCGCGTTGTGGGGACGGCCCGCGATCGCGCCGGCCGCGGTAGCGGTCAGGAAGCCGAACAGACCGAGGATGGCACCGCAGACGACGATGAACACGGTGCCGGCGACCGGGCGCCACCAACGGTGCGCGGCAGTCCCGGCCAGACGGTGATAGGGGGTCAGGGCAGGAGCGGAAATCAGCATGGGGAAAGTCTGGCGATCCGCCGCCCCGCGCGGATCTGGCCCCGGCCGGAGACCGACCCCCACCCTGGGGCATAGATCTGCCCGCCGACAGGCACCCTAGGCTGTGGGGCATCATGGCCCACTGGAGAACGTGGCTGCTGCCGACGCTGCTCGCCGCAGCCCAGCTCGCGCTGTGGCCGGGTTCGGTGCTCGCCCGCGGCGACAGCGTCGAACCTGCTCGCGCCGCCGCCGTCGTGGCGGCCGTCGCCGTGGTCACGGCCGCGCTTGTCCAACGCCGCCGCACGCCGGTCGCCGGCACCGCCGTCGTGGCCGCCGGCATCAGCCTCGGCATCGGGGTCGTGCCCGGCGAGCAGTTCTTCGCGCCCGGCGACGTGCTGACCGTGCTCTCCGTCGCCGACTTGGTCGCGCTGTTCAGCGTGGCCGTGGTGTGCTCCCGGCGCACCACCGTGCTGGTCCTCGCCGGCCTGGGGCTGTGGCAGGCCGGCCTGCTCGCGATCCAGCACGAGTCCGCCGCCGACTACCCGTTCGATCTGGTCATCGCCGTCTGCCTCTACGCGCTCGTCGCCGCGTCCGGGCGGATCCGCCGCCGCTGGATCGCCGACCGCTCCGCCGTGGCCCACCGCCTGGCCGAGGCGCAGCAGGCCGACCGGGAGGCCGCCGCCGCCGAACGCGGCCGGCTCGCCCGCGAGTTGCACGACGTGACCGCGCACCACCTGACGTCGATCGTGGTGAACGCGTCCGCCGCTCAGTTCCTCGGCGACCAGCGCCCGGAGTTGCGCGCCGAGGCGTTCGACTACGCCGCCCGGACCGGCCGGGACACGCTGGTGGCGCTGCGCCGGCTCGTCGCCATCCTGCCGTTCGGCGAGGAATCGCCGGCCGCAGCGGCACCGAGCCTGGCGGACCTCGCGGACGATTTCCGGCAGCTTGGCCAGGTGGTCACCCTGGAGACCGCCGGCGACCCGCCGCCCGAGGTGGCCGAGGCGATGCATGGCATCGCCCGGGAGGCGCTCACCAATACCCTGCGCTATGCGGCCGGCGGCACGGTCCGGCTGCGTTTCTCGTACGGCCCGGGCGGCGCGGAACTTCTCATCGACGACGACGGTGCGGGCGATGCCGCGGGCCAGGCGACGGGGCTGGGTGGCGGCCGCGGGCTGACCGGCATGCGGGACCGGGCGCAGGCGCTCGGCGGGACGCTGGAGGCCGGTCCCCGGGACGGGTCCGGGTGGCGGGTCCGGGCGGTGTTGCCGCCGCCGTCCGTACCCCGAAATGCCGGCCACCTGCTCGGCCGGTGGTTGCGCAGCCAGGTGGTGCTCGACGCGGGCCTGGTGTTTCTGACGCTGGTGCTGCCGCTGGCCGGGTTCACCGTCGTCATCGAGAACGACGGTATGGCACCCGGGCCGGCGGCGCTGGTCCTGTTGGCCGTGATCGCGCACTCGGTGCCGCTACTGTGGCGGCGGCAGCGGCCGTGGGCGGTCCTCGCCACCGTCGCGCTGACCACCTGGCTAGGCCCGCTGCTCGTAGTGACGCGGGCGACGCCCGCCGACGGCGGCTGGCTGTTCCTGTTCAGCGTCGGCGCCGACCTGGCGGCGGTCTACGCCGTCGCCGCGCGGGCCCGGCCCAGCATCTCCTGGCTCGCCCCACTCGTCGCATTGGCCTCGACCGCGCTCGCCCTCGGCCTCCTGATGGCCCTCGAACCGCCGACCGACGCCGTGGCCAAGCCCGACGGCCCGCTGATCTTCGTGGCACTGGTCGCGGTGGTGACGGCGCTCGCCGGCCTCCTGCTCGGCGTGCCGCTCGGCGGAAGCTGGCTGGCCGGTTACGCGGCGCGGCGCCGCCGGCAGGGCCGACTCGACCGGGAAGAGGGCGCGATCGCGGTCGCGGCGGCACAAGCCGAGCTTCGGGCGCAAGACGAACGCGCCCGCATCGCCGCCGGGTTACGCCACGCCGTCCTGGCGCACGCCGCCCGAGTGCCCCAGGCCGCCGAGGAGAAGGACCTCACTGCCGTCCTGGGCTCCGCCCGGGAGACGCTGAGCGCGATGCGGGCGCTGCTCGACGGGCTGAGCGACCGACCGGCGCCCGCCGCCCCAGAACGGGCCCCAGAACCGGCTTCAGAACAGGCCTCAGAACAGGCCCCAGAACAGGAGGTGCGGTCATCGCCGTCCGGGTGATGGTCGTCGACGACCAGGTGATGGTGCGGGCCGGGCTCGCCGCCATCGTCGGCTCCCACGAGGACCTGGAGGTCGTCGGCGAGGCCGGCGACGGCGCGGGCGCGCTCGACGTGGCGGCCCGGGTCGAGCCCGACGTGGTGCTGATGGACATCCGGATGCCGGGCATGGACGGGCTGACCGCGACGGCCCGGCTGACCGCCGGCGACCGGCCGCCCCGGGTCATCGTGCTCACCACCTTGCACCAGGACGCGTATGTGTTCCAGGCGTTGCGCGCGGGCGCGTCCGGCTTCCTGCTCAAGGACGCCGAGCCCGCCGAGCTCGTGGCGGCGATCCGGATCGTCGCCACCGGTGAGGCGATGCTGAGCCCGACGGTGACCCGGCGGCTGATCGACGCGTTCGCCACCGGCGTGGTGGCGACGGCCCGGGCGGACGACCCCCGGCTGGCCACGCTGACCCCGCGCGAGCGCGACGTGCTGGCCGGGCTGGCCAAGGGCATGTCCAACGCCGAGATCGGCGAGGCGCTGGGCATCGTCACCGGCACGGTGAAGGCACACGTCAACGCGCTGCTGCCGAAGCTGGGCGCCCGCGACCGGGTGCAGGCCACGATCGTGGCGTACGACCTGGGCCTGGTCCGCCCCCGCTGACCGGCACGCGCACGGCCCTGGTCAGCTTCCCGAGGGTGGCCCCAGGGTGCCCACTCAGACCGCGAAGCCCGAGACTGGCTCCGCGTCAGGCCGCGGCGGCTGCGCCTTCCACAGCCCGGACTTCTGGGCCGCGAGCCGGGAAAGATAGGCCGGATTGAGCAGGATGTACCGTCGCCAGAGCCGCTTGGGCTCGAGTCCGAGCCGCCACAGCCACTCCAGGGCATACTTCTGCATCCAGGCGGGCGGGTTCTTCAGCAGCCCGGCGTGGTAGTCGAAGGCCGCGCCCACGGCCAGCAACGGCATATCCAGCAAAGGCCGCATCGCGTACGCGAAAGTCTCCTGGCGTGGCGCACCCAGCCCGACCAGCACGACCCGCGCGCCAGAGCTCCGGATCCGGTCGGCGATCTCGACGTCCTCGCCCGCCTGCACGCTGCGGAACTTCGACGCCTCCAGGCCGGCGATCTTCAGCGCGGGGAACATCCCCTCCAGCGCCGGCACCAGCCGGTCCAGGGTCGCCGGCGTCGACCCGTACAGATAAATCGGCAGGCCCTCGGCCGCCGCCTGCTCGACCACCTTGAGGGTCAGCGTCGGGCCGTAGACGCGGTCGGTCAGTTTCGCCTGGTGGAGCAGGTTCAACGCCCAGCGGACCGGCTGACCGTCGGGCGTGACCAGGTCGAAGGCGTTCAGCCGGGCGTTGTGGGTGTGATCCTGCACCCCGGTCATCACGCCGTGCACGGCTAGCGCGGTCACCGCGAAGTGCCGCCGTTCCCGGGCCGCCGCGATGATCTGAGCCGTCGCCGCCTCGTAGTCGACGGCGTCGACCAGGACGCCGAGTACGTTCTGCTTACCCTTCGAGATCACTTCGCCGGCACCCACTTGTCGACGTTGGCCGCATGGATCTCCTGCAGGATCATCGGCACATCGTAGATCTGCTTCCACTGCGGATAGTCGGCGCGGAACGCGGCCATCGAGCCGATCCACCAGATGTGGTCGCCGACCCGGTTCTGGTCGACGTACTCGGTGATCATCTCGGTACCGCTGATCTTCTCGGCCAGGGCGAATGCCTCGAGGTTGGAGCAGTTCGAGTGCCGGCCGCCGCCGAGGTTGTAGACCGCCGCCGAACGCGGGGCCCGGAAGAAGGCCTCGAACGCGCTGAGCACGTCGTGGCTGTGGATCGCGTCCCGGACCTGTTTGCCCTGGTACCCGAAGATCTTGTAGGTACGGCGTTCCATGTTCGCCCGCATCACGTAGCCGAGGAAGCCGTGCAGTTCGGTCGCCGAGTGCGCCGGGCCGGTCAGCGTGCCGCCGCGGAACACCGCCGTCTTCATCCCGAAGTACCGGCCGAACTCCTGCACCATCACGTCGGCGGCGACCTTCGAGGCGCCGAAGACGCTGTGCAGTGACTGGTCGATCGACATCTCCTCGGTGATGCCTTCGGCCGCCCACGGGTGGGCCGGGTCGAGCTCCCAGCGGGTCTCCTGCTCGACCAGCGGCAGCGTGTTGGGCCGATCGCCGTAGACCTTGTTGGTCGAGCAGTGCAGGAAGGGCACTTCGATGCAGTGCTCACGCACGTTCTGCAGCAGGTTGAGCGTGCCGCCGGCGTTCACGTCGAAGTCGGTGAACGGGTCTCGGACGGCCCAGTCGTGGGACGGCTGCGCGGCGGTGTGGATGACGACGGCGATGTCCTTGCCGTACTTGTGGAAGATCTTCGCCATCGCGTCCCGGTCGCGGATGTCGACGCCGTGGTGCTCGTACGCCGCGCCCAGGTCGTCGGAAAGCTTGCGCACATTCCAGGCCGTCGAGGCCTCGGCGCCGAAGAACTCCTGACGCATGTCGTTGTCGACGCCGACCACATCGAGGCCCAGGCCGGCGAAGTGCCGCACCGCCTCGGAGCCGATCAGTCCACCGGAACCGGTTACCAGGGCGACAGCCACCTACGACACTCCAGGATCTCGAGGATCAAATCAGCCGCGAGCATAACGCCCCACCCCACAAGCCAACCCAGCTGCAACCACCGAGCACCGCCGGGGCCAACCCAGGTGCAACCACCGAGCAACACGGGGGCAGGCCAGATGCAACCACCGAGCAACACGGGGGCAGGCCAGATGCAACCACCGAGCAACACGGGGGCTAAACCGCAACCACCGCACCGCGGGGCTTCCGGGGGCTCGGCCCCCGGAGCAGATATGACGAGCGCCCCCGGTCCGCGCTTCCCGCGGACAGAGGGCACCCAGGGGCTCGTGGGGATGGGGGGAGTTGAACCCCCACGTCCTTTCGGACACACGGACCTGAACCGTGCGCGTCTGCCATTCCGCCACATCCCCGTGGCTTGCTGTCGTGGCCCCTACCTGCTTCTTGTTACTGGCCGCAACAGACTACGCTGTGACCCGTCACAACAGATGAGTAGATTCCGCCTGCAACGCCGAGAAGACTAGCACGGCGTCGTATGCCGTTATACGAGGGTCAGAAGTGCCGGCGACTGCTTTGCCGAGATGCGCAAGCGACCGCCGGATACCATCATGTCCTCGGAACCCGAGGAGGAGCCGGTGAGCGTGCTGCAGCGCTTTGAGAAGCGGTTGGAAGGCCTGGTCGAAGGGGCCTTCGCGAAGGTATTCAAGGGTGTCGTCCATCCGGTCGAGATCCTGAACGCCATGCAGCGGGAGGCCGAGGCACACAAGGCCATTCTCGCTGGTGGGCGTACCCTCGTGCCC
>JAVHVY010000053.1:0-15268 GCA_032160305.1 Actinoplanes sp. | reverse complement strand
GACGAGCGCTATCTGAGCCAGCTGCTGGCCCTGGCCGGCCCGGCCGGCACCCTTGAGGTCGACCTGTGGAACGACCCGGACCGCCGCGAGCTGTTCGAGCGCGCGCTGGGCCGCCTCGGCTACGACCGCGTCGTCGTGCGCCCCGGCGCCCCGGCGCCCCGCACGCCGCACATCGTGGACACCGGGCTGCTCTTCGTCCGGCCCCGGCAGCGCCTGCTGCGCGGCTTCCTCGAGTCGCTGCGCGACCGGCTGCTGGCCGGAGACACGGCCAGCATCGGCGCGCTCGCGGCGATCGTCGCGCACGAGCCCAGCAAGCTGCGGATGCCCGACGACCAGCCCGAGCAGTGGCGGCGGGTGGGGGAGCGACTGCTCATGCCGCTACCCACCAACGAGGCGCAGGAATCGATCGCCCGCCGCCTCGCCCAGCACCGCAACGTGGCCGTCCAGGGGCCGCCGGGCACCGGCAAGACCCACACGATCCGTAACCTGATCTGCCACCTGATGGCCACCGGCAAGCGGGTCCTCGTCGTCGCCCAGAAGGAGGACCCCCTGCGGGTGCTGCGCGACGGCCTGCCCGAGGAGATCCGCTCGCTCTGCCTGGCCGTGCTGGGCCGCACGACCGACCAGCTCGTGCAGCTGCAGCTCGCCGCCCGGGACCTGTCCGACCGGGCCGCCACGCTGGACAAAGCGCTCGAAGCGCGGCGGGTCGAGCGGCTCACCGGCCGCCTCGAGGAGGCCGAGCGCGAGCTGGCGGTGGCCCTGGCCGGCCTGCGCGCGATCGCCGAGAACGAGGCGGCGACCTACCCGATCGACGGCGTCCGGCTCTCCCCGGCCGAGGTGGGTGCCTGGCTGCGCGCGCAGGCCGGTGCCCACGGCGGCATTCCGGACGCGCTCGAGGCCGGCCCCCCGCTGCCCCCCGAGGAGATGGCCGAGTTGCTCGACCTGGCCGCCCGGCTGGCCCCGGCCGACCGCGCGGCCGCGCTGCGCGCGATGCCCGAGGTGGCTGACCTGAGCGACGCGGCCACAGCCCGAGAGCACCGGGCTGATCGCGCGGCGATGTCCGCGGAGGTCCTGCGCCTGGAGCGTGAGGGCCTCGACCCGGATTCCGTACGCGACCAGGGCCGGCCCGCGATGGCCGAGTTGCTGGCCGACCTGCACGACGCGCTCGCCTGGCTGCGTCGGCGCGAGGGCGGCTGGACGGATCGCCTGGGCCGCCTGCTGAACGACCCGCACTGGGCCGGCCTGTGGCGCGATCACGTCACGGCCACCGCGGCGCTGCTGGCGCAGATGGCCGAGCTGACCCGCACGCTGGCCGGTCATCGGGTCACCGTTCCCGCCCCGGCCGGGGCCGAGCCGAAAAGGCTGCTGACCCAGCTCGCCGAGATGCGCCAGCGGTTCGCGGCCGGTAAGGGCCTGAGCCGGCTCCTGCAGCCCGGCCTGGCCAAACTGGCCGACGACGCGCGGGTCGACGCCGAGCCGCTGCGCACCGCCCAGGACGTCGACCTGGTCGCCGCCTGGGTGCGCCGCGAGCAGGCCCGGCACCGCCTCGGCGGCCACTGGTCGGAGTGGATCGGCAGGCTGGCAATCCCGGCGCCGGCCGGTGATCCCGAGGTCTGGGCCGGTGGGCTCCTGGCCGAGGCGGGTCGCTCGCTGGACTGGGATCTGCGGCACTGGCCGGCGCTCTCGGCCCGGCTGCACGTGCTCGTGCCGCAGCTGGAGCTCGGCCTGGACGCCGAGCGGCTCGCCGCGGTCGCGGCGCTGCTCGACGACAGCCCGGTGATCATCGACTTCGACGAGTCGGTGGCCGCCGACCGGGCCGTGGCCGAGCGGGTCGCGCCGTGGCCCCGGCTGGCCGCCGCTTGGGCCGACCTGGGCGACTGGGACGAGCAGCTCGCCCAGGTGCGCCGGCTGCGCGGACTGCGGCCTCAGGTGCAGCGTTATCTGTCCCTGCTGGACGTTCTGGGCGAGGTGGCGCCGGACTGGGCCGGGCAGATCGACGCCGGCCTGGTGCCCGCCGTCAGTGGCTCGGCGTGCCTGGCGGCGTGGCGGTGGCGGCAGGCGCAGACGTGGTTCGACCAGGTGGTCGGCGCGGTCGACCCGGCGGTGCTGAGCCGGCGGGTCGAGTCGGGCCGGGAGAAGATCCGGCGGCTGACCGGCGAGCTGGTGGTCGCGTCCGCCTGGCTCGAAGTCTCCCGGGCGCTGGACGACCGGCGCCGGGCCGCGCTGGCCGATTGGACGACCGCCCTGCGCAAGATCGGCAAGGGCACCGGCCGGAGCGCGGCGGCGTGGCAGGCCCACGCGCAGCGGGCGATGGCGTCCGCCGTGGAGGCCGTCCCGGTCTGGGTCATGTCGGTCGACCGGGCCATCGAGCAGTTCGCCGGCGGCGCCCACTTCGACGTCGTGATCGTCGACGAGGCCTCCCAGGCGGACCTGTTCGCGCTGCCGGTGCTGGCGCTGGCCGAGCGGGCCGTGGTGGTCGGCGACGACCAGCAGATCGGACCACAGCTGGGCTTCGTCGGGTCGGTCTCCGGCCTGATCCACAGTCACCTCGGCGACGTGCCGTCCGCCGAGCACTTCGACCCGGAGTCGTCGCTCTACGACCACGCGGTGCGCCGGTCGCCGGAACGTATCCTACTCACCGAGCATTTCCGCTGCGTACCGCAGATCATCGAGTTCTCGTCCCGGCACTACTACGACGGCAAGATCATGCCGTTGCGGGCCGACCGTCCGGCGTTCACTCCGGTGCGGCCGGTCTTCGTCGCGGCCGGGGTACGCCAGCCGCTCCCGGATTTCGGCGACGTCAACCTGCCGGAGGCGGACGCGCTGGTCGCCCAGGTCGCCGCGGTGGTGGCCGACCCGGCGTACGCGGGCCGTACGATCGGGGTGATCAGCCTGCTCAGCACCAGCGGGCAGGCCGGTTACCTGCTGGCCCGGCTGCGCGAGACGATCGGCGAGGACGAGATGGAGGCCCGCCGGATGCGGGTCGGCGACGCCTACACGTTCCAGGGCGACGAGCGCGACATCGTGTTCGTGTCCATGGTGGTCTCGGCCAACGACGGCCGGCTCGCCGCCTTCACGAAGCGGGAGTATCACCGTCGCATCAACGTTGCCGCCTCCCGGGCCCGCGACCAGCTGTGGATCTTCCATTCGGTCCAGCCGCAGTCGCTGCTGCCGGACGACGCCCGCCGCTTGTTGCTCACCTACGCCCAGAACGTGACCGAACCCGGCGCCATCGGCGATCTGGCCCAACGCTGCGACAGCGACTTCGAACGCGACGTGCTGCACCGCCTCACCGACCGTGGTTACCGCCCGATTCCGCAGTTCCGGATCGGCGCCTACCGCATCGACTTCGTCCTGAACGCCCCCGACGGCCGCCGCCTGGCCGTCGAATGCGACGGCGACGCCTACCACGGCCCGGAGCAGTGGGAGAGCGACATGCGCCGCCAGGCAGTGCTGGAACGGGTCGGCAACTGCGTCTTCGTCCGTATCCGCGGAAGCATCTACGCCCGCGAACCCGAAGCGGCGATGCGCCCCCTCTGGCAGCGCATCGACGAACTCGACATCGCGCCCTGGGCCCCGACCCCCGCGCCGGTCGCCGACGTCGACACAGCAATCGAGTCCGCACCTGCTGACGCAGCTGCCGGAGACCGGGCGGGGCTGGTGGATACAGGCTTTCAGTCCGCTGTGGTCGGCGAGGAGGGTGAGCAGAGCTGATTCGTCGATCAGTCCGGTTACCGGTTGCGCGCGTGCCGGCGCGTTGCGTGCATGGCGTTCGGTAGGTATGGGTAGGGGTTTGGGGAAGGTTCAAAGGTCGGCACGAGTAGTAACTGTCCGTCATGGATCGGATCGTGATCAACTGGCCGCGCTCCGCAGCGAACTGGTCAGCCGATCGGTTGCAATAGGTGCCCCGATCGGCCTAGAACGGGCCGATCCTCGATTTGTTGAGTGGTTTGCGAAAACATTGGGTCCGGCCTGGGCTGATACCGCGATCCATCACGGGTCGTAATAGGCAGGGGCACCGCACACAATGCGAGAGGGGGCGCGGCGCGATGACGGCATCCGACGAGCGCTTTCCGCGTCCGCGCGCGCTGCGGCAGCGGCTCTCCCGGCGCCCGCGGCTGGCCGCCGAGCCCGAGGTGCTCGCCGAGCCCCGGCCTGCGGTCGAGGCGCCGGTGGCGCAGCAGGCCTGGTTCACGTACGCGGCCGGCGGCGACAAGATCGTCTGGTCGGCGGGGCTCGGCGCGATGCTGGGCCGGCCCCCGACCGACGACGAGCACAGCCGGCAGGTTCTGATGCGGTACGTGCACCGCGACGACCACGCCCGCGCGCTCGGCGCGATCACCCGCACATTGAGCAGCAGCGAGCCGGTGCCGGTGACGCTCCGGCTGATGCGGGCCGACGGCGGCTGGTTCGACGTCGACTGCCTTCTCGAACAGATGCACAGACCGGACGGCCGGGTCCAGGGTGTCCGCGGCGCGGTTCAGGACGTGTCGGCGCGCGAGCGGGCCCGGCGCGAGGTGGACCGGCTGGCCCGGCGCAGCGACACGGTGCTCGCCTCGCTGGTCGAACGCGATCCCACCACGGAGTTGCTCACCCGGGACAGGTTCGCCGACGAAGTGGACCGGGCGCTGCGCCGCGGCGGCGGGGCCGTGCTGGTGCTGCGGATCGAGCCCGAGCGGGCCGGTGGCGAGGCGATCCATCCGGAACGCAGCGCCGACCTGCTGCACCGGGCCGCCCGGCTGCTCGAAGGGGTGGTCCGGCCGGCCGACCAGCTCGGCCGGGTCGGCCCGAACGAGATCGGCGTGCTCCTCGCCGGCACGTCCTGGGCGATGGCGCGGCAGCAGGCGGCGCTGTTCGTCGAGGCTCTGGTCGCGCACCCGTTCGTGCTGCCGGAGGCCTGGTTGCGGGCGCGGGCCTGGGCGGGACTGGTGCGGTTCCAGGTCGGCGCCGAGGCGGGCAGTCACGACCTGCTGATCGACGCGGAACACGCCTGGCGCCGGGGCCGCGCTGACGACCGGCCGCTGACCCTGGTCGCCCTGCCGGTACCCGTACCCGATCGGCAGAGCTCGTATCGGCACCGGATCGCCGACGCCCTCGACACCGAGCAGTTCACCCTCTTCGCGCAGCCGATCGTCGAGCTGCAGTCGAACACGGTGACCCGGCACGAACTGCTGCTGCGGGTGATGGATGAGGCCGGCGGCCCGCAGTCGCCGATCCAGGTGCTCGACACCGCGGAACGCCTCGACGCCGTCTACGACATCGACCTGTGGGTGGTCGAGCGTGCGATGCAGCTGGCCGCCGACCGCACCGACCTCAGCCTGCAGATCAACCTGTCCGGCCGGTCGGTGGGCGACCCGCGGCTGACCGCCGAGATGGAGGCGCTGATCCAGCGGTACGGGGTCAACCCGGAACAGCTGACCTTCGAGATCACCGAGACGGCGCTGATCGGCAACCTCAGCGAGGCCCGTCGCTTCGCCGACCGGGTCCGGGACCTGGGCTGCGAGCTGGCCCTGGACGACTTCGGCTCGGGTTATGCGTCCTTCCGCTACCTGCGGCTCTTCCCGATCGACCTGGTCAAGATCGACGGCGACTACGTGGTCGACCTGGTCGCCAACCCGCAGGACCAGGTGCTGGTGCGCTCGCTGGTGCAGGTCTGCCAGGCCTACGGCATCCACACGGTGGCCGAGTTCGTCCAGGACGAGCCGACGCTGCGACTGCTGCGCGAATTCGGCGTCGACTACGTCCAGGGCTATCTGATCGGCCGCCCGGAACCGTTGGACGCTCTCGCCCCACCGCGCCGCCCCCGTCGCGCTTCCCGCCGCGGTTAGGAACGCGCCGCGGTTAGGAACGCGCCGCGGTTAGGAACGCGCCGCGGTCGGGAGCCAAAGAACACAGCGCCGGAGCCGGCCGAGGCCCCCCAGCCAGCCGGCTCCGGCGCTGTGTCAGGTGGAAAGTCATCGGGAGCGTACTGAAGGGGTTCGCGCAAGTCGATCGGCCCTGCCCGAATGTCCGGAAACCCGTGCCGTTTACCGCCCGTTCCGCCCGTTCCGCCGCGGCGGACCGGGCGGGATCAGCAACCAATCTCCCCGGCATGGCAGACGAGCCACGGCGTCGACGACATCCCGACACAATCCTCCACATAGGACATAACGGAAGCTCGATGCCGGCTCTCCGCGACGATCACAACGAGTCAACCAACAGAGTCCTTGCCGTCCACCTGCGCAGCGGCAAGTGAGAAGGTGAGGTCATGAGCCAGCGAGTCAACGGAGTCATCGCCCGCGCGAAGGGCGCCCCGGTCGAGGTGACCACGATCATCGTTCCCGATCCCGGCCCGGCTGAGGTCGTGGTCACGATTCAGGCGTGCGGCGTCTGCCACACCGACCTGCACTACCGCGAAGGTGGCATCAACGACGATTTCCCGTTCCTGCTCGGCCACGAGGCCGCCGGGATCGTGGAGTCGGTCGGCGACGGCGTCACCGACGTGGTCCCGGGCGATTTCGTGGTGCTCAACTGGCGGGCGGTCTGCGGTGACTGCCGGGCCTGCCGCAAGGGCAAGCCGTGGTACTGCTTCAACACGCACAACGCGAGCCAAAGGATGACCCTCGAGGACGGCACCGAGCTGTCAACGGCGCTGGGTATCGGCGCGTTCATCGAGAAGACGCTCGTGCACGCCGGCCAGTGCACCAAGGTCGACCCGGCGGCCCGGCCGGCGGCGGTCGGCCTGCTCGGCTGCGGTGTGATGGCCGGCATCGGGGCAGCGATCAACACCGGCGGGGTGACCCGCGGCGACTCGGTCGCGGTGATCGGCTGTGGCGGGGTCGGCGACGGCGCGGTGGTCGGCTCGGCCCTGGCCGGCGCGAGCACGATCATCGCGATCGACACTGACGACCAGAAGCTGGAGTGGGCCAGCACGTTCGGCGCCACCCACACGATCAACGCCCGCGGCGTCGACGTGGTCAAGGCGGTTCAGGACCTGACCGGCGGCAACGGCGCGGACGTGGTGGTCGATGCGGTCGGCCGCCCGGAGACCTACAAGCAGGCCTTCTACGCCCGCGACCTGGCCGGCACGGTCGTGCTGGTCGGGGTGCCGACACCGGAGATGACTATCGAGCTGCCGTTGCTGGACGTCTTCGGCCGCGGCGGCGCGCTCAAGTCGAGCTGGTACGGCGACTGCCTGCCGACCCGCGACCTCCCGATGCTGACCGACCTCTACCGGCAGGGAAGGCTCGACCTGGACGCCTTCGTGTCCGAGGAGATCGGGCTCGGCGACGTCGAGGCGGCGTTCAGGAAGATGCACACCGGCGGCGTACTGCGTTCCGTGGTGGTCTTCTGATGCGGGTCGACCACGGGGTGACGTCGGGGACCTTCTCGCTGGACGGCCAGACCTTCGATGTGGACAACAACGTCTGGGTGGTCGGGGACGACGACGCGTGCATCGTCATCGACGCGCCGCATTCCGTAGCCGGAATCCTGACGATCGTCGGGGGCCGCACGGTCACCGCCATCGTCCTCACCCACGCGCATGACGATCACTGCCGGGTGGCGCCGGAGCTGTCCGCCGAGACCGGTGCGCCGATCCATCTGCACCCGGCCGACAAGCCGCTCTGGGAGCTGGTACACCCCGAGCAGCCGATGCCGCAGCCGCTCGCCGACGGCCAGCGCATCGGCCCGCTGCGGGTGCTGCACACCCCCGGCCACACCCCCGGCGCGGTCTGCCTCTACGCCCCCGACCTGGGCTGCGTCTTCACCGGCGACACGCTGTTCTTCGGCGGACCGGGCGCGACCGGGCGCTCGTTCAGCGATTACGACACGATCGTCGCCTCCATCCGGGCGAAGCTCTTCGCGCTGCCCACGGCCACCGTCGTGCACACCGGCCACGGCCGGGACACGCTGATCGCCTCCGAAAAGCTTTAGCAGATCGCTGGGACACCGCGCCGATTTCCGGCGCGGCGTCCGTGCTTGCCCAGCTCAGGCCGCTCTGGCGTACGCCGGGATCGACCGGTCGGCCAGCAGGTCGAGCGACAACGCGGCCGTCCAGCTGAACGCGGCCGCCCCGATCCCCTCGCCGGTGACCGGGTGGAAGTATTCGAAGTGCCCCGCCTGGACGATCAGCCGCACCATCGCCGTGCGCAGATCCTCGGCCTCGCCCCGGTAGCCGTGCAGCAGCATGCCCCGGCGCAGGAGCCAGTTGATGTTGATCCAGATCGGCCCGCGCCAGTAGCGCAGCGCGTCGAAATCGGGTGCCGTGCGGTCGTAGCTCGGCACCGGCAGGCCGGTCTGTTCCGGCAGGCCGAACCGGGTCGACGTGGCCTCGGCCATGATCGCGGCCGCCTGCTCGGCGGGCAGTCCGGGCAGCATCAGCGGGAGCAGGCCGTTCACGCAGCGGGCCGGGCTGAGCCGGCGGGTGCGCACGTCCCGGGAGTGGAAGGTGCGGGTCGCCGGGTCGTAGAGGTGCTCGACGATCGCGTCGGTGATCGCCTGCGCCCGGTCCCGGTGCGGCTGCGGGTCGGCGCCCACCACGACGGCGATCTGCGCCAGCGCCAGCTCGGCCGACGCCAGGATCGCGTTGAACGACGGGCATTCGACCACGAAGTCGTGCCGCTGCGCCAGATCGGTGTCGTCGTACCCGCCGGCCCGGTAGTTCAGCACCAGCCCCAGGTAGCGGGCGTAGTCGACGTCCGTCGGCCGGTGCGCCGCGTCAGCCACCTCCAGGTCACGCCGCTTGTGTCGCCGCAGCAGGCCCAGGTCGGCCGGCACCGCGGCCAGCGCCGCGTCCCAGGACGGGCTGTTGTCGAGGCCCGACTCCCACGGGTGCACGATGCTGGCCAGCCCGTCCCCGCCCGCGTCGCGCCGGCCGAGCAGATACTCCTGCTGCTTGACCAGCCGCGGGTAGAACCACGCCAGCTCCACGCCGGCGTCCTGGGCGCACGCCGCCCCGTGCGCGGTGGCGTGCCGGTACACCTCCCACGCCGCGAGCGCGTGCACCGGTGGCTGGACCAGCGCCGTGCTGCCCCGGGCCGGGCGCGCGTGGTAGGCCGGCACCGCCCAGAACGCGGGACCCGGAAAGTAGTCGCCGTCGGCCGTGCTCGGGTCGAAGACGATGTGCGGAACCCGGCCGTCCGGCCACTGCGCCTCGAACAGGTGTCGCAGGTCCCGCCAGGCCCGGGTGGGGTTGGTGTACGCCAGTCCGACGGCGATGAAGGCCGCGTCCCAGCTCCACTGATGGGGGTACAACCGACGGGCGGGAAGCATGTGGTCGCCGGCCCAGTTGGCGTCCAGGACGGACACGGCGGAGTTCCACAGTTCAGCAGACATCTCAGGATCCACAGCATGGGTCGGAGCGGGGGACTGGTGGAGCATCTCTTGATAGATCCTTCCATTGCGCCGCCTGCCTCTCACCCATGATCGGGTGGCGCAGCCATCGCCCAAGGCAACGCCTTCTCGATCCATAGCTACGGACGGACAGTGCGTTCCGGCCGGGTCGCGCACCATCGACTTGACCACTCTGCGCTGCGGCAGCTCGTACCGCATCGGGATCGATCGATGTTCTATCCGGCTGCCCGGCGTCTGCTGGCCGCGGGCGGCACGGGCTTCGCGATGGCCTGGCGCCGTCGCACCCGCTTCGTCGCCTGACGGAGATGATGTTGATGAGCACCTCCCTCCGGGGTCTGACCCATCGCCTGACTGACTTCGGGTCCTTTACCTGATCAGTCGCGGCTACGCCCGGGTTCTGATCGTGCGCCACAGGCGGCTGCGGCGGCCGGGCAGGTAGGGCGAGTCCAGGCGTTTGGCGGTGATGCCGGGCAGGGACTGGGCGGCGGCTGCCTCGAGGGCGAATTCGCCGCCGCCCGGGAAGTAGGGCGGGGTCTGCCAGTGGTCGCCGGCTACGGACAGGCCGTCCAGGAGTTCGCGGCGTTCGGCGTAGCGGACCATTTCCAGCGTGGCGTGTCCCTCCAGCCACAGCAGGTCGTACGCCAGGAATTGGATCGGGGTGCGCTCGGCGGCTCGGCGCGCGGCAGCGGGGTCTCGCGGTGCGGTGCGGCGCTCCAGGAGTTCGGGCGAGACGGTGGTGCCGTCGAAGGCGACGATCTCGCCGTCCAGGACCGCCTCGATCGGGGCGAGGGCCGCGCCGAGCGGGCGGATCTCCGGATACCAGGCGGTCACGTCGTCCCCGCCGGTGGTCAGGCGGATGCGGCCGCCGGAGACGTAGGCCAGGGTGCGACGGCCGGACCAGGTCATCTCGTAGCCCCAGTCCGTGTCGTCCGACGGCAGCTCGGTGGCCTGGGTGGCGAGCATCGGGTCGACAGATTCCGGCATGGTCTCCCAGCCCGGCTCGGGCGGGTCCATCCGGCGGACCATCCAGTCGTTGCCGCCGGTCTGGAAGAAGACATATCGGCCGGTCGTACGGTCGCCGTGGAAGGTGACGCCGATCTCGTCGTCGCGCCATTTGTCCGTCTGGTAGGTGCCGGTGTCGTGGATCTTCATCTGGCCGCCGCCGTACTCGCCGGCCGGGATCTCGCCCGCGAAGTCCAGATACTCCAGTGGGTGGTCCTCGGTGTGTTTGGCCAGGTTGTTGCGGTTGCGGTCGCGAGGCAGGCCACGCGGCACGGCGAACGAGACGAGCACGCCGTCGCGTTCGAGGCGGACGTCCCAGTGCAGGCTGCGGGCGTGGTGCTGCTGGATCACGAAGCGGCCGCCGGCCGACGGGGACGGCCGGTCGCGCGGGACCGGTTCCGGCGTGCGCGCGGGGTCGCGCTTGCGGCGGTACTCGTCCAGCCGGTCGGTCATGTCGCCATTATCCGCCGGGAACTACACCGCTGTCATTCGGCGAACGTGTCGTACCCCTGTGCCAGGGTCTTCCTCAGGTATGAGGAGTGGCCAGCGGCCCCGCCGCAGGTGGTCGCCTGGTGCCCGTAACGCTACGAGCCGCCGGCGGCCGGTGTCTTGAACAAATCGGACGCGACCTTGATCGTGGGTTCCGCCCTCCGGTAGCGCCGGGTAGTGTCTTGGCTCCGACACGTGTCCATCCCCCCACGGAGGCGTTGCTGCGATGACGTTGCGCATCCTCGTCGTCGGTGCCGGCATCGCCGGGCTGGCTGCGGCTCGGGGCCTGCGGGTCGCCGGATTCCGTCCGGACGTGGTCGAGGAGTTGCCCGCCACGATGTCCCCCGCCGCCGGCATCTTCCTGCCCGGCAACGCGGCCCGCGCGCTGCGGGCGCTGGGGCTGGACGCGCCGCTGCGGCCGTTCGGCGATCTGATCTTCCGGCAGATCTTCCTCGACACGGCCGGTGCGGCGATGTTCGAGGTGGATCTGGCCGCGCTCTGGGCCGGCGTCGGCGAGTCGCGGGCGATGTCCCGGGCCGATCTGCAACAGGTGCTGCTCACCGGCGTCGGCGGCGAGGTCCGCTACGACACGGCCGTGACCGGCCTGCAGATCGTCGACGGCGCCGCGAAGGTGGAGTTCAGTAGCGGTGCGGTCGCCGAGTACGACCTGGTGATCGGGGCCGACGGGCGGCGTTCGACGGTGCGGGCCGAGGCCGGGCTCGGCGGGGCGGCCACCCCGACCGGGCAGATCGTCTATCGCAGCGTGGTCAGCGGCGGGCCGCAGGTCAATGACTGGACGGCTCTGCTGGGTCGCAAGTCGTCGTTCGTCGTGATGCCGATGGGTGGCCGGCGCCTCTACTGCCACGCCGACGAGACCACGAACCTGCCGAATCCGCCTGATCCAGTCGCGCGGGTGCGAGAGCTGTTCGGATTCTTCGGCGGCCCGGTTCCGGCGATCCTGGCCGCGATGCAGAAGGTGCAGGTGGCGCGCACCGACGAGGTCGTGCTCGACACGTGGTCGGCGGGGCCGGTGCTGCTGGTCGGCGATGCCGCGCATGCCACCGCGCCGACGCTCGCCCAGGGCGCCGCGATGGCCTTCGAGGATGCGGTGGTGCTCGGCGAGGTGCTGCGGGCCACGCCCGACGACGTCCCGGCCGCGCTCGTCGCCTACGAAAATCGGCGCCGGCCCCGGTGCGCGCAGGTGCGCGAGCGGACCCGCGAGCAGGACCGGACCCGCGATGTCCCGGCCGCGCTGCGCGACCCTATGCTGCGCAGGCGGGGACAACGGATCTTCACCGAGCAGTACAGCGGGCTGGTTCCGCCGCTGTAATGGCGGGGCTGTCGACAGGCCACCCCGCCCTCGTCGGGGGCCGGCGGGGGACTATTCTGCGTGCGAGGTACGCCTTTCCATTCGGGCGCATCAACTGGGACAAACGAGACACCGGAGGCTATCCGTGACGACCGTTGCGCCTAGGCCGATCGTGACGCGGCCATATCCGGTCCGGCGGCAGGTCAAAGGTTCGGCGCTCGCGCGGATCCTGCGGACGACGGACGCGAAGCAGATCGGGATTATGTACCTGATCACGTCGTTCGTGTTCTTCCTGCTGGGTGGCCTGATGGCGCTGCTCATGCGCGCCGAGCTGGCCCGGCCGGGGATGCAGTTCCTGTCGCCGGAGCAGTACAACCAGCTGTTCACGATGCACGGCACGATCATGCTGCTGTTCTTCGCGACCCCGATCGTCTTCGCCTTCGCGAACTACATCGTCCCGCTCCAGATCGGCGCGCCCGACGTCGCGTTCCCGCGGCTCAACGCCTTCGCCTACTGGCTGTATCTGTTCGGCGGCACGATCGCGGTGGCCGGCTTCATCACACCTGGCGGTGCGGCCGACTTCGGCTGGTTCGCCTACACCCCGCTGAGCAACTCGCTGCACTCGCCGGGCATCGGCGGCAACATGTGGGTCGTCGGGCTGGCGATCTCCGGCCTCGGCACCATCCTCGGCGGCGTCAACATGATCACCACGATCCTGACGCTGCGAGCGCCCGGCATGACCATGTTCCGGATGCCGATCTTCACCTGGAACATCCTGGTCACCAGCCTGCTGATGGTGATGGTCTTCCCGTTCCTGGCGGCGGCGCTGTTCGCACTGGCGGCGGACCGGATCCTCGGCGCGCACGTCTTCGACGTGAATACCGGCGGCCCCATGCTGTGGCAGCACCTCTTCTGGTTCTTCGGCCACCCGGAGGTGTACATCGTGGCGCTGCCGTTCTTCGGCATCATCACCGAGGTCATCCCGGTTTTCAGCCGCAAGCCGTTGTTCGGCTACAAGGGCCTGGTCGGCGCGACCCTGCTGATCGGCGCACTGTCGATGTCGGTGTGGGCGCACCACATGTTCGTCACCGGCCAGGTGCTGCTGCCGTTCTTCAGCTTCCTGAGCTTCCTCATCGCGGTCCCGACGGGCATGAAGTTCTTCGTCTGGATCGGCACGATGTGGCGCGGCCAGATCAGTTTCGAGACGCCGATGCTGTTCGCGATCGGCTTCCTCGTGACCTTCCTCTTCGGTGGTCTGTCCGGCGTTCTGCTGGCCGCCCCGCCGATCGACTTCCACGTCTCGGACTCGTACTTCGTCATCGCGCACTTCCACTATGTGCTGTTCGGCACGATCGTGTTCGCGGTGTTCGCCGGCGTCTACTTCTGGTTCCCGAAGATGTTCGGCCGGATGCTCGACGACCGGCTCGGCAAGGTCCACTTCTGGCTCACGTTCATCGGCTTCCACTCGACGTTCCTGGTCCAGCACTGGCTCGGCACCGAGGGCATGCCCCGGCGGTATGCGGACTATCTGCCCAGCGACGGTTTCACCTTCCTGAACACGTTCTCGACTCTCGGGTCGTTCGTGCTCGGCCTGTCGACACTGCCGTTCCTCTACAACTGCTGGAAGTCGTACAAGGTCGGCGAGCCGGTGACCGTCGACGACCCGTGGGGACACGGCAACTCGCTCGAGTGGGCGACCTCCTGCCCGCCGCCGCTGCGCAACTTCGACCGGATGCCGCGAATCCGTTCCGAGCGCCCGGCCTTCGACCTGAAGTTCCCGGAGCTGGCCGCGGCCGGGCAGTCGATCGCGGGGCCGCCGGAGGGTGGCGCCCGGCCGCTGACCGCCGAAAGCGACGGCGGCGCGACGGCGGCGAGAACCTGAGCGACGCGCACGACAGGCACTGAACTTTGACGGAGGCCGCTTCGTGCTTCGGCCGAGTCAGGCAGAGCCGAGTCAGGCAGGCAGGCAGAGCCGAGTCAGGCAGGATTGGCCGCAGGCGTCAGCGAGCCGTCGATGAGAGTGCACGTGGCGGTGCCGCTGCCCACGACCGTGCCGTACGCATCGGACACACCGACGGTCAGCTCCTCGGCGTGGTAGTACGGGTTGTTGGTGACTGCTCTCCCGCGGCCGGCGGCGCTGCGGCTGATCTGGTGGCTGGTTTCGTCGGCCGTGCTGCGCGGGCTCGGCGGGGGGTGGCTGGGCTGGTGGCCGGGTTGGCGGGAGCCGCCTGGTCGCTGCTGCCAGTGGCGGGCCCGGCCGGTGCGGCTCCCGCGGCACCGGAGGCTGCTCGCCGGGTCCGGGGCTTGCGCTGGGCGGCTGTCGCGCCGGTTTGGGCCGGCTCGGCTGGTGACAAGGCCTGGTCGGCCGCGCCAGTCGTGCCGGGCGAGGCAGGGGACTCTTCGACGGCCGACGCTGCCGGCCGCGCTGCCCGGGCCTTGCGCACGCGGGCCTTGCCGTTGGGCGACGTCTGGTCGCTGTCGTCGCCCGGCGACGCCGCGGCCGGTCGGGACGAAGCGGTAGTCGGCCGCGGCGCCCGGGTCTTGCGCGGTGCCGGTGTGGCAGCCACGCTCCCGCCAGCCGAGGCCTGCTTCGACCCAGCTCCGGCTCCGGCCCTGGCCGTGGCCGTGGCCGAACTGGCCGTGGCCCCGGTCGAGCTGGTCCCGGTCGAGCTGGTCCCGGCCGAGCTGGTCCCGGCCGAGCTGGCCGTGGCTTTGCTCGGCCGTGGCGCCTTGGCACGGCGCGGTGCACCAACGCCTGGCGCAGATGGTGCATCAGCACCAGGCGCGGACGGGGCGCTGGGCTCCGTCACCGGGACATCCGGCGGGGCCTGAACCGGCTCACCGGCATGAGATGCCGTCGCCGCGAGGGTTTGTGCCGCCAAGGCTTGAGCGGCCTGCGGCTGAGTGGTCTGCGGCTGAGCGTCCAGGGCTTGCGCAACCGCGGCCGGAGCGGCCTTCGGCCGGGCGGGCGAGGCTTTAGAAGTCTTCGGTGCCTTAGAGGTTTTCGGTGCTTTGGAAGTCCTCGGCGCTTTAGAAGTCCTCGGCTCAGCGGCCCGTGGAGCAGTGGCCGGGATCTCAGTGGCCGGGACCTCAGTGGCCGGGACCTCAGTGGCCGGGACCTCAGTGGCCGGGACC
>JAVHVY010000121.1:0-20048 GCA_032160305.1 Actinoplanes sp. | reverse complement strand
TGGTACTGGTACCGGCGATCGCCGCAATCCGATCCAGCCACACCGCCGTCGGGTTACTCGAGACCTTGCTGCCACCGGGCTCCGCCGCGGCCTTCTTGCTCCAGTCCGAATTCACATAACCCTTGGCTCCCACGTACGGATTGTCGGCCAGGCCCGCGGGGGGTGGGCCCGCCGTCGAGGTGCCCGTCGGCGTGGCCGTCGGGGTGGCCGACGGGGTGGCCGTGGGCGGGTCGGCGGGGGGCTCCGTCGCGGCGCTGGCCGCCAGGGTGCTGGGCGCCGTGGTGGCACCTGCCTGGGTGGCCACGGCAGCGACACCGAAACCGGTGATCAACGTGGCCGCCGCGGCGGTGAGGCCGCGCATCAGGCGAGAGCGCCTGGTCAGGGGTACGGATCTCATAGTGTGGAGGACTCCTCCGCGAAAGACCGGCGCCAGACCAGGCGGGACGGAAGGGGTATGGCCTGGGGGGGTCGAGGACTGTCAGTGGCCGCCCGCCGGGTGAGCATTCCATGGGAGCGCTCCCATGGCAATCACTTGGTAACAATTCTGCAATCTTTCGCCAGCCAGACGGGTACAGACGGGCAAGTCGCCGCTGCCGGCCGGACCACGACGAGGGGTCTGACGCTCGGCAAGCCGCAGATCGCTCCGGCGGACCCGGGCATCGCGAGAATGCCCTGGTCATTCCGGCTCGCCGTGCGGCACGTAGGCCGCCCGACCGAGTCTGTCCGGCTCCCCGAACCCCCTACCGGAAGAGCTTCGCCGCCGTTATCACAGTGTCGATCACGCCGTAACCGAGCAGGATCGCGACACAATCAGCCAGGAAATGCGACGCGGGTCGTGCGGCTTCCTCCTTGTCGTGCGGGGCCGTGGTGGCGCTCGGTTCGTGGAAGCGTTCCGGGACCGCCCGGATCAGCAGGTTGGCGACGAAGCCGACGGCCAGGACCGCGACCATGGTGAACAGCGCCGGCCGGTAGGCCGAGGCGGTCAGGGTGCCCGGTTTGCCCTCGCTGTCGAGGAAGCCGTTGACGATCAGCGGTACCGCCACCCGGCGGCCGACCACGCGGTCAGCAACCGGCCGTGGATCGCGCCGACCTGGTACCCGGCGGCGATCAGCCGAGGCCGGGTTGCGAGCGGGACTACGCGCACGACAACAGGCCCCGCACCGGCGTGCGGGGCCCGTTGTCGCTGGATCAGGTGCCCGAGTCGTACAGGGCCATGATCTCGGTTGCCGACAGGGCGCGATCGAAGAGGTGCACCTGGTCGACCGTTCCGTCCAGATAGTCGACCGGGTTGCCGCCGTACTTGCCGCGGCCGATCACCGTGTTGCCGGTCGGGGCGGCCTGCGTGAGGCACGCGCTCGTCGTACCGGCCAGCTGGCCGTCCACGTAGAGTCGCAGCTCGCCCTTGACCGAGTCGCGGACGCCGACCAGGTGGTACCAGCGGCCGACCTCCGGCTTGCTCGGGCCGAGCGCCCGGGTGCCGGCGAAGCTCATCGCCCAGCGCTGGTCCGCGCCCGAGTACTGCAGGAAGAAGTCCGAGTTACCGGGCCCGTCCTGGCTGATCACGGTCTGGAACGCGCCGTCGGCCTTGTCGAGCTTGACCCAGGCCGATGCCGAGTAGTCCGACGCCGTGTTCAGGATCGGTGCGCCGGTGTCGATGAACTGCGTCGAGCCGTTCACGGACACGCCCTGGCCGTTGTGGGCGTCGACGAACGCCGCCCCGCCGACCAGCGTGCCGTCGTGGTCGCCGGCCTCGTCGGTCGCCGTGCCGTCGAGCGGATAGAAGCTCACGCCGGTCAGACCGGGTGTGCCCGGCGGCGGCTGCGGGGTGTTGGTGGCCGAGCCGTCCGCCTGGGCGATGATCTTCTGGTTGATCGCCTTGACCTGGTTGAGGTCCATCTTGGTCACCTGCCGGTCGTACGTGAAGAAGCCGTTGAGCTCACCCTCCACGTCGGTCAGCTGGGTGTAGATGGCGGCGCTGATCCCGCAGGACTGCGCGGACCTGATCACGTCCTGCTGGTTGGCCACGTACTTCGCCGTCAGGGTCGCCGAGTCCGGCTCCATCTCGTAGGCGCCGCCGTCGCCGAACCACATGTGGTTGGAGACCTTGAGGCCGAAGCCGCCGTGCTCGCCGTCGATCGCCACCCGGGTCGCGTCGGGAGCCGGGCTCGCCGGACCGAGGTACTGGTGGTGGTCGATGACGTCGCCGCGGCCGGAGTCACCGTGCGAGTTGCAGCAGTTCACGCCGCTGTGCGCGTTCACCAGGCGGCTCGGGTCCTGGGCCTTGACCGAGTCGGCGATCTGGCCGGTCGCGGTGCGGTCCCACTCCCCCCAACCCTCGTTGAACGGCACCCAGGCCACGACGGAGGTGAAGCTCTGGTGCTCGCGGACCATCTCGTGCAGCTCGGACTGGAACTGGTCGCGCCAGTCCACCGGCATCGGCGAGGTGTTGGTGGCCGGCATGTCCTGCCAGACCAGCAGGCCGAGCTTGTCGGCCCAGTAGTACCAGCGGTCGGGCTCCACTTTGATGTGCTTGCGCACGGTGTTGAAGCCCATCGTCTTGTCCTGCTGCAGGTCCCATTTCAGGGCCGAGTCGGTCGGCGCGGTGTTCAGGCCGTCCGGCCAGAAGCCCTGGTCGAGGTTGGCCATGTTGAACAGGATCTGGCCGTTCAGGGCGATCCGGTTCTTGCCGTCGGCGCCCTTGCGCACGCCGATCTGGCGCATGCCGAAGTACGAGCCGACGGAGTCGACCGGCCGGACGCCGTTGAGCAGGGTGACCTGCAGGTCATAGAGAAACGGCGAGTCGGGTGACCAGAGCTTCGCGTTCGGGACCGCGAGCTTGATCTCGGCGCCCGCGGTGCCGGTGGTCGTGCTGACCACCCTGCCCTTGTCACGGACCACGGCTCGGACCTTCAGGCCGTCGCCGCGCACGGTGTTCGCGGTCAGCTTGAGCACCCGGCCCGCGACGTCCGGGGTCAGCTTCAGGTCGCTGATGCTGGAGGCCGCCACCGGCTCCATCCACACCGTCCGCCAGATGCCGGAGCTGCCCTGGTAGAAGATGCCGTGATCGCTGTTCCTGCGCTGCTTGCCGATCGGCTGGCCGGTGGCGTCGGTGAGATCCTCGGCCCAGACGATCAGCTCCTGCGGGCCGGTTCTCTTGAGCGCGTCGGTGACGTCGATGTCGAAGCCGTCGTAGCCGCCGCGATGGGTGGCCACCTGAGTGCCGTTGACGTAGACCGTGGCGTCGTAGTCGACGGCGCCGAAGTGCAGCTGCAGGCGCTTGCCCTTGCCGACCTTCCAGGTGGTGGGCACGGCAAAGGTGCGCCGGTACCACATCCGGTCCTCGTGGCGCTGGATGCCGCTGAGCGCCGACTCGATCGGGTAGGGCACCAGGACGCGCTCGCCCAGCGACTGTCCGGTGGGGACGGCCCGGCCGGTGTCGGCCCTGGCGAACTCCCACACGCCGTTGAGGTTCTGCCAGCTGCTCCGGGTGAGCTGCGGGCGCGGGTATTCGGGCAGGGCGTTGTCCGGGCCGACCTGGTTCGTCCACGGGGTGGCCAGCGGGGGGATGCCCACGTGCCAGGCCGGAGCCGCGTCGCGCGGCGGGACCGCGGCGGCCGGTCCGGCGACGCCGAGGGTCAACAGGGAAGCGGCGGCCAGGGTCAGTGCCCGCCGTCGTCGGAGCATCAAGACGAAGATCCTTTCCGCATGGGGCAGCGACCATCCGCGCTTCCGCAAAAGCGCTCGCGGACCGCCATGAGCAAACACATTTCAACAACGTTGCTCAGGTAACGTCAAGGTTTCGAGTGAAGATGGTGAATATCGATATGGTCCACTCGAACCGGAAACGGTTCCGGGCGACCACTGCCGGACGTTCAGCCGGGCCTGGTGGCGCTCAGCCGCTGACGGACAGGTAGCGGTAGCCGAACCGGGTCATCCGGGCGGCGTCCAGGCAGTGCCGACCGTCCAACAGGGCCGGCGTACGCATCAGGCCGGCCAGTTTGCCCCGCCTGTATCGAGGTGTTTCCGCCGTCACCTTCCGGCCCAGGACGCCGACCAGCTCAGCGGCGTGCTCAAGGATCTGCCCCGCGAGATCGGCCGGCACAAGCAGAACGTCGAGATCACGGTCTGGTTCGTCCTCGCCGGCGTCCTGCTGGCTTTCACCGGCGCCGGGCCGGCCCTGTGGTGGAGCCGGCCCCGGCGCCCGCTACACCCAGGATCGCGGAGTACAAATGACTTCGTGACAGACAACGCCTGGGACGGCAGGGGGCTGCCGCCGGTCGCCCAGGCGCGGATCGCGCGGGCCGCGGCCGACGGAGTGCGCACCTCGCTGCTGCCCACCGCCGGGGCAGTCGGGTTGCAGTCCGCCGGCTTCGAGGTGGTCGGCGAGGTGCTCGGCACGACGGTCATGCAGATCGGTTGGACCGGCTTCGGCGGCTGCGGCTGGTATCCGGGGCTCGGCGCCGGCATCTTCGGGCCGGGCACGATGACCAGCGGCGGACACACCCGGTGGCGCGGCTACGCGCCGTATGTCGCGGCGCTCAAGACCGGCCGCAACACGGCGCTGGACCGGCTGCTGCAGGAGGCCACGGCGCTCGGAGCGGACGGGGTGGTCGGCGTGCAACTGACCGAGTCGCGCATCGACGGCACCAAGCGCGAGTTCATGGCGCTCGGCACCGCCGTACGGTCCCGGGGCGCCGAGCGGCCGGGCCGCCCGTTCACCACCGACCTGAGCGGGCAAGACGTGGCCAAGCTGCTCACGGCGGGCTGGGTGCCGGCCGGAATCGCGTACGGGATCTCCGTCGCGATCCGGCACGACGACTGGCGCACCCGCTCGCAGATCGGCGTCTTCGCCGGCAACACCGAGGTGTCCGGCTACACCGAGCTGATCAACCACGTCCGGCACGACGCCCGCCGCGAGTTCGCCGCACTGGCCGCCCGGATCGGCGGCGACTCGGCTCTACTCACCGGCATCCGGCAGCACGTCTGGGAATACGAGGCCGGCGAGAACCACATCGACCACGTCGCCGAGTGCGTGATCACCGGCAATGCCATCGCCCGCTTCCACACCTCGGCCCAGCCGCCCACCACCAGCCTCACCTACCTGCCGCTACGGAGCTCACGTTGACCATCGAAACCCCGGGCGCGATCGGTGTCCCCGACGATGCGATGCGCCGGCTGGCGCAGATGCGTCCCGGCCAGCCGACCAGCCTGTTCACCTCGGACCTGAGCGTCAACGAGTTCCTGCTGGTGCGCGAGGCCGGCTTCCGCCCGCTGGGACTGGTGCTCGGATCCAGCATCTACCACGTCGGCATCCAGATGGGCCGGTGGAGCCAGAACCGCGAGCTGGAGCAACTCTCCCAGGCCATGTACCACGCCCGCGAGCTGGCGATGAGCCGGATGGAGGCGGAGGCGGCCGCGCTCGGCGCGGACGGCATTGTCGGCGTACGCCTGGAGATCGAGTTCAAGGAATTCGGCAACGACCTGGCCGAGTTCATCGCGATCGGCACCGCGGTCAAGGGCGACGAGATCCACGCCCGCACGCCGGACGGCTTCAGCTGGCGCAACAACCAGAACAAGCCGTTCACCTCGGACTTGTCCGGGCAGGATTTCTGGACGCTGATCCAGGCCGGTTACGCCCCGCTCGGCATGACGATGGGCACCTGCGTCTACCACATCGCCCACCAGAAGTTCTGGCAGGTGGTCGGCAACGTGGGCCAGAACGTGGAGATCCCGCAGTACACCGAGGCGCTGTACGACGCGCGGGAACTGGCGATGAGCCGGATGCAGACGGAGGCGGAACAGCTCGGCGCCGAAGGGATCGTCGGCGTACAGATGCTGTCGGAGTCGCACCGCTGGGGCGGGCACACCACGGAGTTCTTCGCGATCGGGACGGCGGTGCGCCCGCTGCGCCCCGACCACGTGATCGCCAAGCCCCAGCTGGTCCTGCCCCTGACCGACCGATGAGCGACTCACGGGGCCCGACGGACTCCCCAGATCCGATGAACTCCCCAGATCCGATGGGCGACCTGGGCCCAATGGGCGACCTGGGCCCAATGGGCGACCTGGGCCCGATGGGCGACCTGCACCTGATCGCGGCGGCGCTGCGGTCGGACCAGGCGGACATCGAGTCGTACACCCGGGTGCTGACCTCGGTGCTGGGTGACGCCCTGCCCCCCGGAATGGTCACGGTCGAGCACAAGCGCACGATGACCGACCGGATGTCCGGCCGCGCGGGCACACCGGTGTCCCTCCTGATCATGACCCCCGACGAGCAGCTCGAACTACGCCAGGAACGGCACGGCGTGACGGGCGAGATCCGCCAGGTGGTCCGCGGCGTGACGATCAAACGCCGTACGGTCGGGGTCGACGAATGGCTGGTCGCCCTGGCCGGGGTCCTCGCCGGGCTGGCCCGGACCTCGACGTCGGCCCGCACCGCCCTGAGCCACCTCTTCGGCCCCTGACCGGCGAAACGTCGCAGGGGATTGATCACCGCGGGTCAGGGCTTGGGTGTGCCGATGCAGAACTGCGTTCCGGTCCGGCCGGCCTCGACGTCGATGGTCCAGGTGAACGACTGGCCATTGTCGAGGTGTCCGATCAGACCGCGCAGCTCGGCCGGGCTGTACATGCGCAGGAATGACACGGTGCTGTCCCAGAACATCATGAACGGCAACACCGGAACGAGATAGGTCAGCAGCAGACGCAGCACATAGCGCGGCACGGAGGTGCCGAGGTTGAAGGGCGCCGACAGCAGGACAAACAATGTCGTCAGCCACGGAACACCCAGGACGTGAAAGTACGATCGCCTGCTGTCGACGATGACGATCGACGACCGGGTGTCCACGGCGTTCTGCAGGACGCGCCGGGCGAGCGCGGGCGGAAAGTGGTGGAAGGCGCCGAATATCGTCCGCATCCCCGGCACCCGGCAATCAGTCGCGTCGACGGACTCGACGGTGAAGTCGAGATCGCAGCAATCGTCGGCCGAGGTGGCTCTGCTTTCATCCTTGATCCGCTGGAACGCGTGCAGGTTCGGCACCAGGTCCGTCAACGTGATGTTGGTGTGCAGGCCCTCCTCGTGCAGCACTCGTTGAACGAGCGGCATCGGCCCACCTGATCCCGCACACAGGTCGATGATGATCCGCGGCTGGGTCGTTTCCGCGCCGGCACTGTCCTGACCCAACGCACGTGTGAGCACGCGCGCATATTCCTGCGCAGCGTTGGTGAGCCGGTACATGAAGGCGATGCCTTCGGTGTGCAGGAGGCGCAGGAAAGCCGGTGTGTGGGCGAGGTCGTGAAGCTCCACGAAGTGGATGCGCGGGCGAGATTCCATGAGATCATCTTTCCACGCCACCGACCGCAGTAGAGCAGTCAGCCGGCTCGGTGATCGTCGTCGGCCTTCTCGTCCGGGAACGGTGACCGTGATGCTGGCTGGCCCAGGGGCTAGGAGGGCCGGTTTGAAGCGCGGGGAGGTCTGGTGGGCGCGCTTGGAGGACCAGGAGCCAGTCGTTCTCTTGTCCGGGGTCGTTCGGGTCGCGCTTCCGCGTGACGGCCGGGTCTTTTGCACCTGGCTTCTTGCGCTGACCCCGGACTATCTCATCGGACGGATCGGTGTCCTGTCGCCGGAGAAGCTTCGCCAGCTCGACAACGCCCTGCGCTTGGCGTCCATCGAATAGCGCCTTCGCCATCGGAATCGGATGCCAGTCGAGAGCCGTCTCACGGCGCATTCTCATGCCGCGATCCGCGCGCTACGCAGAGTGGCGCGTCTAGCATGATTGCGATGGCGGCGGGGAGAGGCAGCGTGACGGTACCCGAGCGGACGCGGTACGCCGCGGTGGATGTGTACTACCCGGCGAGTGGCGGTGCGCGTGCAGCCCTCGTGGTCGCCGAGGGCCCACGGTTCGACACGCTCGTTGAGGACCGTGTCTGCTGGTTGCCGGAGGTCGCGGAGTACCGCCCGGGCGAGTTCTTCGCCCGTGAGCTGCCCGCGGTCAGCGCCGTTCTGGGCGAGCCCGGCGAGTTGGCGCTGGTCGTCATCGATGGCTACGTCGACCTGGACCCGGATGGCAGGGCGGGGCTCGGCGCGCATCTGCACGCACAGATCCATGTCCCGGTCATCGGTGTGGCCAAAACGGCGTTCCACACGGCCAGCCACGCGATCGCGGTTCGCCGAGGCGCGGCGACCCGACCGCTGTACGTCACGGCTGCCGGCCTTCCGATCGAGCACGCGGCGGCGCTGGTCAGCCGAATGGCCGGCCCGTACCGGCTACCCGACGCGCTACGCCGAGTCGATGCCCTCAGCCGGGCGCGGCAGCAACCATGCCCGGCGCCACCGGCGGCGGACCGTGCGGCCCGAGCAGTAACGACACCCAGAACTACCCACGATCCACTAACACAACGTTACGACATGCAGCAGCGGCTGCCGCTGTAACGTGCTGATGAGAGCACGGCGTCTGGCATGGACGGACCATTCGTCGAGACGTCGGTCCTGGTTCGCAAGCGTCTGGGAACCGAGCGATTGCTCGCCGGTACGGCATTCTGTCCGTGCGGCAGCGGACCGTTTCGTACGGACTCGAGGCGGCGCCCGCTCGTTATATTGTTCCTGGCGTCGAAGAAGGGTGACCGTTGCTGGTGAAATGATGTCGGCTCGATACCCCGGCTGGAATTCGCTGGCAATGCCCGGGTAACGGCGATTCCTTCTCGGTGGGGCGGGAGCAGCGCTTCTCGTCGGCACGGGCCGATCCGTGCCGGACGGCGCGGCGTGTCGTCGGCCGACAGGCTGGGGGTGGCGTATCTCGGCAGTTTGGGGGTGGTGCTGCCCGACGGGCCGGTGCTGTCCGTTTGCTGCGCGGGTCGGGTTGATACTGCCCAGCAGGATCCGGGTGGCCGGGCCCGGTCGCCTGAACTGGGGTCCCGTGAACTCGTGCGGGACTCGGGCTGGACGCGCCAGTCTGATCTGAGCCCGTGTTTGTCGGCTGCTCACGTCGGGTCGGGCCCGTGTTTGTCGGCTGTTCACGTCGGCTCGGGCGCGGGGTTGGGGCTGTTAGGTCAATCTGTTCGGGCTGCAGTGGGCCATCACCGAGCGGCCCTGATGGATGCCGGGCCTGGTCGGGCCGGGGGTCCCCCGCTGTGCTCGGCCGGGGGTTCCCGGCTGTGCTCGGCCGGGGGTTCCCGGCTGTGCTCGGTGTGCGGGAGCAGTCAGACCGATCACGGATCTGGCGCAGGCGCCGGGCGTGGCGTTGAGTCAGCCCCCAATCGCGGTGGCGTTTATGGTCACGACGAAACTTGTCAGCTTCGGGGGAATAGTTTCGCAATTTGGTTCGGTCCCGCATCGTAGCCGATTGCGACCGTGAGAATAACCCGGGCTGCCCCATGGGAACAATTGTCCCGCATCCCGGCCCGGTCCGCATTACCTGATCAGTGTTCGGGTCTGCCAAAGTCCATCATGGACGGCTAAGTCGAACCCGTGCCGAGATGCGATCACCGAACGTTCGGGAAAGGGGCTGGCATGCGTCGCATTCCCAACACCGAATGCGAATCCCACCACACGATCACATAGACTGATCTGCCGCTCCGGGCGCTACGCAGCGTCACGGCGGGCCAGTTCACGGACGTGCCGATGACAGCGCGTTCACATGCTGACGATGACAAGTGACTAGCCTGACGTGACAAGTCTGTGGGCGTCGCCCCGACTCAGCCGGCGGCGGTGGTCCATCGGTACAGGGTGCCGGGGTCCGCGGTGAGCCAGGTGCCGTCGCCGAGCGCCCATAGGTGGGGAAGCGGGTGCTGCGGTCCGACGGGCGGGTAGCGCACCGGGTGGGTACGTGGGCCGCCGAGGTTGTCTTCGGCGGGCCCGCTGCCGTCGTGCGAGGTGTCCAGCAGCCAGTGTTCCGCGTCGTTCTGGCCGGTACCGCTGGAGGCCAGCATCGTGGTGGAGTCCAGGAATCCGGTGTACGCGGCGAACTCGGTGGCGGTCCCGGCCCGGACTGTCAGCAGCGGCGCGCCGGAGTCGAACCGGCGTAGCCGGACGTATTTGGCGTACACGTCGGTCATTGCCACCACGGTTCCGCACGGGTCGAAGCCGGTGATCGCCTCGCTGCCCGACGGGTACTGCCGCAGCTGCAGGCCCACGCCGGGTTGTGGGCGGACCCAGTAGGCGGTCGACCAGTATGGCCCTTCCTCGCCCTCCCTCGCGCCGACCACCGCCACCTGCCGGCCACCCGGGTGCGCGATGAGCTGGTCCTGGCGCAGGGTGGCGTCTGGCACGGCTATCCGCCCCGACTCCCGACCGTTGGCGGCGTCGAGCACGACCACCGACACCGGTCCCTCGACCGCGCCGTCGGCGCCGTCGGCGACCACCGTCCACACCCACCGGCCGTCGGACGAAACCAGGGCATCCCCATCGCAGTACGAGTACCGCCAGCGCCACCGCAGGGCGCCGGCCGAGTCGACCCGGCATACCCCGCTCGACCCGCCAGACATGGGAAACACCGCCCCGGACAGGTCCGGTGCCACCATCGCGCCGTGCGGGAAACTGTCCGCCGGTACGGGGAACCGGGTGGCCGGTCGGACCTCCCCAGCCAGCAGCGCGTCCAGCCGATGGGCAACGAGATCGTCGCCCACGACGATGCCGACCACCACCGTACCGCCGACCCGATACGCCTTCCCCCAACCATTGACCAACTGGCGCGCGTACGGCACCGCGACACTGGCCACCAGACGTGCATGCACCTGGATCATCGTGGTCGTCCTTCAGCGATGTAGCCGTGCTCCAGCGGTCCCCACGGCCGAGGACTCACATGCTTCCGCCGGCCGAGCCAGACTCACAAACAGAAATCGAGTGTCGGCTTTCAACACACACGAGGTGCGGTCAGGATGCGGACAGGACATCGACGACGAACCGCAGCGCACCGGCCGGTCGTCCGCCGCTCGGATTGTCGCCGTACGCCAGGGCGGCCGGGATGTCGAGCTGAACCCGGCTGCCCACCTTGACCCCGATCAGCCCCTGGTCCCAGCCCTTGATGACGTGGCCGGCCCCGACCTGGAAGCTGAACGCCTTCGAGCGGCTCCAGGACGAGTCGAACTCCTTGCCGTCGGCGTAGGTCACGCCGACGTAGTTCACGTTGATCGTCTGACCCGACTGGACCGCCGCACCCGTGCCCCGGATGAGGGTCGTCGTGTTGAGTTTGCTGACGGCGCCGGTGCCCGCGGTCACGGCCGGCTTCTTACTCAGGGCCGGGTCGGCGCCCGTGGGCACCGGCGGAAACGCCGCGCTCGACTCGGCCGCGCTGGGGTTGGGGCCGGCAGCCGCACTCGCGGCGGCAGCGCTCGGGTGCGACGACGAGTGGCCGACCCACACGATCAGCCCGACGACGAGAGCCAGCACGACCACCGCGGCGCCGCCGACCGCCAACACCTGGCGGCGCTTCTGGATCGCCCGGGCGCGTGCTTTGGCGGCCTTGGCCTCAGCCCGCTTCTCGGCCTTCGTCCTGAGCGGCTGTCCGCCGGCGTTCTTGCGTGGCGGACCAGCGGCGGCACGCCTGGCAGCCGCGCTACCGCGGCTCGTTACGGAATCGGGCACCGTCCGACAATACGACACCCGGCCGGGAGCAGCCGACAACTGGCGCCGGGACACTGCAACGCCGCACCGGCCGCCGCGAACCATTCCCCGAGATCATCGACGCCGTCGCCACCTCGCATCAGCCAGGACCGCCGGCCTCACCTGGAAAAATCCACCATCGACTGGTGCGCACCAGGTCGTTGGAACGCTGGCGTACGGATGTCAATTCTCTGTCGATGTGGCTTGCCAACGGACCGGCAACTCGTGCAGACCGAACAGCACACCGTCGTACTTGAAGGAGAGCTCGGCCGGCGGCGCCGCCAGTTCCAGCGTCGGGATCCGCTCGAACAGCGTGCGGAACGCCACCTCCATCTCCATCCGGACCAGGTTCTGGCCGAGGCACTGGTGAACTCCATAACCGAATGCCACGTGCTGCCGGTCCGTGCGTTCCGGGTTGAACGCGTGCGGGCACTCGAACACCGACTCGTCGTAGTTGGCCGCGGCGATCAGCGGCACGATCCCATCGCCGGCCTTGATCAGCTGGCCGGAGATCTCCACGTCGGAGATCGCGACGCGCAGGCAGACCAGGTCGGCCACGGAGTGGTAGCGCAGCACCTCCTCGATGGCCCGGGCATCGCCCTGCCACTGCGGGTTCATCAGCAGCGTGGTCACGCCCAGGCCGATGTTGTTCGCGGTGGTCTCGTGGCCGGCGATGAGCAGCAGCATCAGCACGCCGGACAGCTCCTGCGCGCTGAGCACGCCGTTGCTGAGAAGCCGGGTGGTCAGGTCGTCACCCGGCCATCGCTGCTTGATGCCGATCAGCCGGTTGATGTAGCGCAGCAGCTCGGTCGCGGCCTTCGTACGCTGCTGCTCGGTGGTGGCGCGGATCGAGATCAGTGTGCGGGTGCGACTCTCGAAGAAGTCCCGGTCGACCGGGGGCACCCCGAGCAGCGACGAGATGACCAGCGACGGGATGGGCAGCGCGAAGTCGGCGATCAGGTCGCACGAGGTGCCGGCGGCCAGCAAGGCGTCGATGCAGCTGTCCACCACCTGCTGGATGGCCGGTTTCATCTCGCGGATGCGGCGTACGGTGAACTCCGGAATGAGCGCCTTGCGGAACCGGTCGTGTTCCGGCGGGTCGAGCCCGACGAACCAGCCCGGGATCTCCTCCTGCTTGGGCACACCCATCGCCGGGCCGACGTACGGGAAACCCTCGTGCGACGGGTTCGAGCTGATCTTGCGGCTGGTCAGCACCTCGCGGACGTCCGCGTGCCGGGTCACCAGCCAGATCTTGCGGCCGTCGGCCAGGTACGACTGCACCAGCCCGCTCTCCTGCCGCAGGCCGTCGTACTGCGGCGGCGGGTAGGACTCGCCCGCCTGGCGCAGCGGGAAGGGAATGATCGCCGGATCGGTGGTCGTGCTCGGCATGCTTCTCCTCAGACCTCGTAGAACTCGCGGACTGTGCCGACGATGAAGTCCCGGTCGGTCGCGGTCAGCCCGGTGTGGGGTGTGCTGGTGACGTATTCCAGCTCCCGCCCGTCGAGCGAGGGCCTGGAGATCGGGTACTCATACGACATGGAGTCCTCGCTCCCCTTCGTATCGCAACGCGGGTAGTTCGAGGATCAGGTCGGCCGCGCGCTGCAGCGCACTCATCCGCTGCGCCCGCTCGGTGAACGACGGCTCCTCGAGCACCCGGGTGAGCTTGTCGACCACGTCGTCGGGGTCGATCGCGCGGGGCTTGTCCAGGCGCAGGCCGAAGCCGAGATCCTCGGCCCGCACCGCCTGGTCGTAGCAGTCCACCCAGAGCGGACGTCGTCGGCCCAGGTCACCGCGGACAGCTCGGGCACCACGTCGCCGAGCGAGGCGAACGAGACGGCGCTGCGGTCGGCGAGGCCGGCGACGTGGCCGCGGCGGTTCTCGTCGGTGGCGAACCACAGGTTCTCCACCCCGCGGCGGGCGAACTCGCCGGCGAGCACGAGCAGCGGGTTGAGCAGGCCACTCTCGGGCAGGCCGGCGAACAGGATCGGACGCTCAGGCGAGTCCACGGGCAATACCCTCTCTCCAGGGATACGTCGGGCGGGTGCTACCAGGTGACCGGCATCTCCTCCACGCCGGAGGCGAGCCGGTGGCCGCCGGCCTTGATCTGCTCCAGCGGGACGGTCAGGTACAACTCGGGCAGGCGCCGCAGGATCCCGGAGAACGCCGTCTCCAGCTCGATCCGGGCCAGCGATGTGCCGATGCAGTGCCAGCTGCCCCAGCTGAAGCCGAGGTGCGGGTTGGGGTGCCGGCCGACGTCGAAGGTCTCCGCGTCCGCGAAGACGAGATCGTCGTAGTTGGCCAGGGTGTGATCGGTGAGTACGAGGTCGCCACCCTTGATGGTCACCCCGCCGATCTCGATGTCGTAGTGGGTGTACCGGGGTACGAACGACTCTCCGGTCTTGGCCATTCGCACGACCTCCTCGACCGCGGTCGGCATCAGCGAAGGGTCGTCGATCAGGCGCCGGCGCTGGTCCGGGTTCGCGGCGAACAGCAGGATGCCCATGTTGATGTTGCTGGACGTGGTGCCGTGGCCGCCGGACAGCATCAGCACCAGGCCGGCGATGCCCTGATCCGGGACGCCGAGCTCGGCCAGCGCGGAGATGACGTTGTCGTCCGGATCGGCCCGCTTGCGGGCCACCAGGTCGTGCAGGTAGTCGAACAGCTCCCGCAGGCCCCGGTCGGCGTTCTGGCGGTCCACCAGGTCGGCCACCTGCCGGTACAGCTCAAGGTACTGATGCGTCTCGCCGGCCGGAATGCCGAGCAGGTGGTAGAGCACCTGGAAGGTGACCGGTTCGGAGAACTCGGCGTGCAGGTCCACCGGCGGGCCGACAGTGACGATCTTGTCCAATGCGTCCTCGACGTGCTGCTCCATCGCGGGCTGCAGCCGCATCATCCGGCGGGCCGAGAACAGCGGGTTGAGCGCTCCGCGGTCGCGCGCGTGGTCGGCTTGGAAGTCGGCCGGCTTGCCGCGGGCCATCATGATGTCGAGCAGCGGGTTGTCCGCGTACCGCGGTCCCTCGGCCGGGTTCGGATGGGTGCGGATGAGCCGGTCGTCGAGGAGCAGCTGCTTCATCTCCGCATAGCGCGTCACCAGCCAGGCCTCGGAGCCGGCCGGGGTGCGTACCTTGGTGACCGGCCCGCGCTCCCGCAGACTCCGCAGCTGCGGGCTGAGCCGCCCGATGCTGGGATGCTCGTACCGCAGGGTGGGCAGCTCTTCGGCGACGGTCATCTGGGCTCCTTGACGCAGCTTGTCGAGAGTTCGGCTCAGCGGGCATGGCGTCGCGTCCGGCGACATTCCGATGTCCTCAGTCTTCGGCACCGTGATCCGGGAATTCCCTAGTGCTCCATCGGAGCTTCGTGAGCTGACCGGTGCCGTTGGAGTGCTGACCAATATTGGTAGGTAATCAATGGCCTAAGACACTAGGACAGTTCCTAAGCCTGACGCGACTACCTTGTTCCCCACAATCTCGTGCGACACGACGAGCTCGGCATTCGTGCCAGGAAGCCGCAGGCGGAAGGCGGTGACGCAGAACGTACAGGGCAGGCGCCGAGCATCTGCCCACCATTTCATTGGATCGCCGACGGAAAGTTAGGTCAATGAGACTCGCGTTCACCAAACTCACCAGATTTCGAACCGCTGCCGCCGAAATAGGTACGCCGCTGGCCACCTTCTACACGTTGCATTTCCTCGGAGCCTCGAACTGGGTCGCACTTCTCTCCGCGACCCTCGCCGCCGGCGTGCGACTGCTGATCATGGCCGTCCGCCACCGCAAGTGGAGCATGTTCTCCACGATGATGCTCATATCCTTCAGCATGTCGCTGACGCTGGCCTTCGTCAGCCACGATCCTCGGTTCCTGGTCCTGAAGGGATGCCTGACGACGATGGTGTGCGGCCTCACCTACCTGGTCAGTGTCGCGGTGGGCCGTCCACTCAGCCTTTCCGGAGCTCAGGCCCTCAACCCGGACAAGGCAGAGCAGATGGGAATCGAGTACGAAAATAGCGACTACGCGCGCCACTGTCATCGCGTGGCGTCGCTCGTCTGGGGATTCGGACTCGTCGGCGAGGGACTCGTGCAGATACCGATCATCTTCAGGTTGCCCATCGAACAGGCGGTCGGCATTTCGGCGACACAGTCGATCTCGGTCACGGTGGGGCTTATCGTGTGGAACGTGTACTACGAGAAGCGGTCCCGGCGCCGGGCGAATATGCCTTTCCCCACTGCCGGCCTGGCCAGCGCCTAATACGACGACACTTCGTGACTCAGGCCGTGCCCGCGGGGCGGGGTTTCGGGTCACCGCGACAGACCTCGGCCGGCGGTCACCGCGCGCCGCCGGTCTAAGGATTTCCTGGCCGTACGCCACGACAGAATGATCGTGGAAATCAGTTCTCCCCGGGGAGCCCGACATGCAGATCAGCGTGGACAGGCACCGTTGCATCGGTGCCGGCCAATGCGTCCTCTCCGCGCCGGACATCTTCGACCAGGACGAGGATGGACTCGTCCGGCTGCTGGTGCCGAATCCGGACGACGACTACGAGGACGAGGTGAGTCAGGCGGACCGGCACTGCCCGGCACAGGCAATCACCCTCGACGATTGATCTTTCACAACGAAATGCAGGAGTGGACGTGGCAGTCCTCGACAGCGACTACGCAATTGACCCCCGCGGGCACTCCGAAACACGGCTCGGCGGATACACACTGCCCGCGGTCTTCGGCGCCGCGGTCGACGCCCGGCCGGACGCCGTCGCCATCACCGACGGCCCCCGGACGCGGACCTGGCGCGAGTGGAAGTCGGACGTGGACGCGATCACCCGCGGTCTGCAGGACCTCGGTGTCGAGCCCGGTGACGTGGTGGCGATCCAGCTCGGGAACAGCTGGGAGTACGAAACCCTGCATCTGGCGGTGGCCGCGGCCGGCGCGGTGATGATGCCGGTGCACCTGGGCCACGGCAGCGCCGACGTGCTCGCGCTGCTGCACCGGGTAGATCCGGCGGTGCTGGTGCTGGCGCCGGCCGCGATGCGCGGCACCGATCCGCAGACGCCCGAGAGCCTGCTGGCGGCCGTGCCGTCGCTGCGGGCCGTGCTGGTCGCCGGCGACGAAGTCGAGCCGGGCGCCCGCTCGCTGAACGCGCTGCTGGACACCTGGGTCGAGTACGAACCGCTGCCGGTGGACGTCCGGCCCGACATGCCGCTGGCGCTGCTGCCGTCGTCCGGCACCACCTCCGCGCGGCCCAAAATCTGTGTGCACACCCACGACGGGCTGCTGTCCAACACCGCGCACGTCGCCGAGGAGGCACGCCGCGCGTTCGCGGACGCGGTCGTCATCGCCTGCCCGCTGACCCACCTGTTCGGTCTGCAGGCGATGCACACGGCGCTGTTCACGAGCTGCCGACAGGCGGTGCTGACGACATGGGACGCCGAGCGGTTCCTGAAGGTGGCGCGCGTGGCCCAGCCGAGCGTGGTCTTCGCCGTACCGACCCAGCTCTACGATCTGGTGGCGAAACTTCAGGAGAGCGGGCAGTCCGCGGGGTTCCGGCCGTACGAGGTGCGCACCGCGGGCGCGGCCCTGCCGTCCGCCGCGGTGGATCGGGTACGCGCCGCCCTCGATACCCGGCTGGTCGTGGTGTGGGGCATGTCGGAACTGGGCACCGGCACGCGGACCAGCGCCGACGACCTCGCCGACGTGGCCGCTCGCAGCGTGGGACGTCCAACCGTCGGCGCCGAGGTCCGGGTGATCGGCGAGGACGGCGGCGAGTGCCGGTACGACGAGCCCGGCGATCTGCAGTACCGCAGTCCCAGCATGTTCCGCGGCTACTTCCGTGAACCGGAACTGACCCGTGCCGCGGTGACTGGGGACGGCTGGCTGCGTACCGGAGACCGGGCCAGCCTCGGCGCCGACGGTCTGGTCGCGTTCCACGGCCGATCCGCGGAGCTGATCAACGTGGGCGGCCGCAAGTTCAACGCCACCGAGGTCCAGGGTGTCCTCGCCGAGCTGCCGGGTATCGGCCCGCTCGCGGTCGCGGCGAAGCCGGACCCGCGTCTCGGCGAGATCCCCTGCCTGGTGGTGACCGAGCAGGCCCGCGAGGCCGTGACGCTGAGCCGGGTCACCGAGTTCCTGCTGGAGCGCGGTGTCTCCGACTACAAGATCCCGCTGGAGCTGGTGTTCCTGCCTGAGTTGCCGCTGACCCCGGCCCGCAAGCTGCACCGCCGGGCTCTGGAGGAGCTGCTGCGGGACGCCACTGAAGTCGCGGAGTCCGGCGCGGCGATCGCCTTCGGAGCGGCGCTGGACCTGATCGGCGCGTGCGTCGCCGAGGTGCTCGGCCGCGACGGCGCCGACCTGATCGGGCCGGCGGAGACGTTCCGGGGTCACGGCCTCGACTCCGTGCGTACGATCCGGCTGCGTAACCTGCTGGCCGAGCGGATCGGGCGGCCGCTCGCGGCCGGCGTGGCCTTCGACTACCCGACCCCGGTCGAGCTCGCGCGGCACCTGTCGGACCAGACCGACCAGACCATGCCGGACCCGGCCGAGCCGCCGCCGGCCGGGCCGGCGGAACCGATCGCGATCATCGCGATGGCCTGCCGGATGCCGGGCGGGGTGGAGTCCCCGGAGGCGCTATGGGACCTCGTCGCCGGTGAAACGGACGCGATCGGCGGCTTCCCCACCGACCGCGGCTGGAATCTGGACGAACTCTTCGACCCGGACCCCGACCATCGGGGTACGAGCTACGCGCGCGAGGGCGGCTTCCTGCACGACGCGGGCGACTTCGACGCCGGCTTCTTCGACGTATCCGAGCGTGAGGCGCTGGCCACCGATCCGCAGCAACGGCTCCTGCTGGAGAGCGCCTGGGAGGCGTTCGAGCAGGCGCGGATCGATCCGGGGACGCTGCGCGGTTCGCGTACCGGGGTGTTCGCCGGCGCGATGTACCACGACTACCTGGCCGGCGTGGCCGGGGCGGGCGATCTGGAAGGTCTGCTCGGCATCGGCACGGCGGGCAGCGCGATCGCGGGCCGGATCTCGTACGCGTTCGGCTTCGAGGGCCCGGCGATGACCGTAGACACCGCCTGTTCCTCCTCGCTCGTCGCGCTGCACCTGGCCTGCCGATCGCTGCGGGCCGGCGAATCCAGCCTCGCACTGGCCGGCGGGGTCGCGGTGATGGCGACCCCGCGGTCCTTCGTGGAATTCTCGCGGCTGCGCGGCGTTTCCCCCGACGGCCGCTGCAAGTCGTTCGCCGACTCGGCGGACGGCGCGGCGTGGTCGGAGGGTGCGGGACTGCTGCTGCTGGAACGGCTGTCCGACGCCCGGCGCAACGGCCACCCGGTCCTCGCCGTGGTCCGCGGGAGCGCGGTCAACTCCGACGGCGCCAGCAACGGCCTGACCGCGCCGAACGGCCCGGCGCAGCAGCGCGTCGTCCGGGCCGCGCTCGCGGACGCCCAGGTGGCACCCGCGGACGTCGACGTGGTCGAGGCGCACGGGACCGGGACGACGCTGGGTGACCCGATCGAGGCGCAGGCGTTGCTGGCCACCTATGGGCAGGACCGGGCGATGCCGCTGCTGCTCGGCTCGATCAAGTCGAACATCGGCCACGCCCAGGCCGCCGCCGGGGTCGCCGGGGTCATCAAGATGGTCCTCGCGATGCGCCACGGGATGCTGCCCAGGACTCTGCACATCGACCGTCCCTCGACCTACGTCGACTGGTCGGCGGGATCGGTCGAGCTGCTCACCGAGGGCCGGCCGTGGCCGGGCGGAGGCGAGCGGGTCCGCCGGGCCGGGGTGTCCTCGTTCGGCATCAGCGGCACCAACGCGCACGTGATCCTCGAGGAGGCGGCGCCCACCGCCGAGGAGCCGCCCGCCGCGGTCGACGAGGCGGCCGGCACGGACCGCCCGGTGCCGTTCTATCTGTCCGCCCGGGGCGAGGCGGCACTGCGCGACCAGGCCGGCCGGCTCACCGCTCATCTTGCGGCCCATCCGGGCCTGTCCCGTCGGGACGTCGCGTTCTCGCTGCTCACCACGCGGGCGCGGCACCCGTACGGGACGGTGCTTGATCGGACCGAGCCGGTGATCCGCGGTGGCGCGGCGGTCGGCGGCAGGCTCGCGTACGTGTTCACCGGTCAGGGTGCCCAACGGCTCGGCATGGGCCGTGAGCTGTACGAGCGGTACCCGGTGTTCGCCGCGGCGTACGACGAGATCGGTGCGCTGCTGGACCTGTCGGCGGTGTGGGGTGCGGACGCCGATCTGCTGAATCAGACGGTGCATGCGCAGGCCGGCCTGTTCGCGGTCGAGGTGGCGTTGTTCCGGCTGCTCGAATCGTGGGGTGTGCGCCCGGACTTCCTGGTGGGTCATTCCATCGGTGAGGTGGCGGCCGCCCACGTGGCCGGCATCTTGTCGCTGGCGGACGCGTGTGCGTTGGTGGCGGCGCGGGGCCGGTTGATGCAGGCGTTGCCGGCCGGTGGGGCGAT
>JAVHVY010000046.1:0-11162 GCA_032160305.1 Actinoplanes sp. | reverse complement strand
CGGGCGAGGCCGACCTCGGGTACGAGGTTCAGTACCTGCTCGCGGCCCCGCCCTCGGCGGTTGGGCGGCTCCGCACGACCCTGGACGGGCTCGGTGAGTCGCTGGTCGTCGTGGGCGCCGGGGGCGGCGGGACGGACGAGGTGTGGAATGTCCACGTGCACGTCGAGGTGACGCAGGTCGGGCCGGCCATCGAGGCCGGGGTCGTGGCCGGCCGCCCGTACCGGATCTCGGTCACCACGCTGGAGGGCCGGACCCACGGCGTGCCGCCCGCCACTGACCGCGCCGCCGTCGTGGTCGCTGACGGAGCCGGGCTGACCGCGCTCTTCACCGCGGAGGGCGCCATGGTCGTGGGCCGCAATCCGTCCACCGCCGAGATGCTGGCCGCCGTCGCCGCGACCGGGGCCGGGCACGTCGTCCTGCTGCCCAACGACGCCGCCACACACGCCGTGGCCGGCTCCGCCGCTCGCGAGGCTGCCGCCGCCGGGCTGCGGGTCAGCGTGGTGCCGACCCGGTCGCCGGTGCAGGCCCTCGCCGCGCTGGCCGTCCGGGACGAGCAGCGGGCCTTCGACGAGGACGTGATCGCGATGGCCGAGGCGGCCGGCGCCTGCCGGTACGGCGAGGTCCACGTCGCCGGTCGCGCCGCGTTCACCGTCGCCGGCCGCTGCGAGCCCGGTGACCTGCTCGGACTGGTCGACGGTGAGGTGCTGGTCATCGGCGACGACGTCGCGCTGCTCTGCCGCCGGCTGCTCGACCGGATGCTCGGTGGCGGCGGCGAGCTGGTCACGCTGGTGCTCGGCGCCGCCGCTCCGCCGGGGCTGGCGGAGGATCTGCGCGCGCACGTGAGCCAGACCTGGCCGTTCGTCGAGCTGCACTGTTATGCGGGCGGCCAGCCCCGTTACCTTCTGCTGGTTGGAGTGGAATGACCGACCTGCTGGTTGGAGTGGAATGACCGACGCGACCACCGCCACCGCGGCCACGACCGGCACCCCGCTGACGAAGGTGCTCGGGGTGAAGACGGCCAAGGCGCTGGCCCAGCATCTCGACCTGCACACCGCAGGCGACCTGATCTACCACTTCCCGCGGCGTTACGACGAGCGCGGCGAGCACACCGACCTGCGCCGCCTCGAAGTGGGCGAGCAGGTCACGTTGTTGGCCCAGGTGCAGGGCACGACGGTGCGCCCGATGCGCCAGCGCCGGGGCTCGATGCTCGAGATCACTCTCGGCGACGGCTCTGGGGCCACGTTGACCTGTACGTTCTTCAACCAGGCGTGGCGTGAGCGGGAGCTGCGCACGGGCCGGTGGGGGCTCTTCGCCGGCAAGGTGACCGAGTTCCGGGGCACTCGGCAGCTGAACGGCCCCGCCTATCAGCTGCTCCGGGCGGACGCTTCTCAGGACGAGGCGGCCGAGGAGATCGAGGAGTTCGCGGGCGCCCTGATCCCCGTCTATCCGGCCGCACAGGCGGTGCCGACCTGGGTGATTGCCACGTGCATGCGGACGCTGCTGGACACCTTCGAGCCGCCGGCCGATCCGCTGCCCGGCTCGGTGCGTGCCAACCGCAACCTGATCGGCATCGGGCGGGCCCTACGCGAGATCCACCGGCCGAGCTCCAAGGAGGAGCTGTACCGGGCCAGGTACCGGCTCAAGTGGGACGAGGCATTCGCCGTACAGCTGACGCTTGTGCAGCGTCGGGCCCGCTCGGCCGCGTCGCCGGCACGGGCCCGGCCCCGCGCCGAGGCCGGGATTCTCGCCGCCTTCGACGCGGCGCTGCCCTACGAGCTGACCGAGGGGCAGCGCGAGGTGGGCGAGGAGATCGCGGCCGATCTCGGCCGCGGTCATCCGATGCATCGCCTGCTGCAGGGCGAGGTCGGTTCCGGCAAAACCCTCGTTTCGGTACGGGCGATGCTGCAGGTCGTGGACGCCGGCGGACAGGCGGCCCTGCTCGCCCCGACCGAGGTGCTGGCGACGCAGCATTTCCGCAGCATCGGCGCGCAGCTCGGCGCCCTGGGCCGGGCCGGCGAGCTGGACGGCGATCCGGCGGGCACCGGGCTGGCCCTGCTCACCGGGTCGCTGGGTGCGGCCGCCCGCCGGGCCGCCCTGGCGAGAGTCGCGGACGGCGTGGCCGGCATCGTGATCGGTACCCACGCCCTGCTCTACGAGGGGGTCGACTTCAAGGATCTGGGCCTGGTCGTGGTCGACGAGCAGCACCGGTTCGGCGTCGAGCAGCGGGACGCCCTGCGCGCGAAGGCGGCCCAGCCGCCACACGTGCTGGTGATGACCGCCACGCCGATCCCGCGCACGGTCGCGATGACCGTCTACGGCGACCTGGAGATCTCGACGCTGTCCCAACTGCCGCGCGGCCGCTCGCCGATCGCCTCGCACGTGGTCCCGGCCGCCGAGAAGCCGGCCTTCCTGGACCGGGCCTGGCGGCGGCTGCGCGAGGAGGTCCAGGCCGGCCACCAGGCGTACGTGGTGTGCCCGCGGATCGGCCAGGCGACCGGCGACGAGGACGAGGAGCCGCCCGGCGACAACGAACCGGCCCGGCGCCCGCCGCTGGCGGTGACCGAGGTGGCGCCGTTGCTGATGGAGGGCCCGCTGGCGGGTCTGCGGATCGGCATCCTGCACGGCCGGCTGCCGGCCGACGAGAAGGACGCGGTGATGCGCGGCTTCTCGGCCGGCGACCTCGACGTCCTGGTCGCCACGACGGTGATCGAGGTCGGCGTCGACGTCCCCAACGCGACCGCCATGATCATCATGGACGCGGACCGCTTCGGCGTCTCCCAGCTGCACCAGCTGCGCGGCCGGGTCGGCCGGGGCGCGGCGGGCGGCATCTGCCTGCTGGTCACCGAGGCGGTCGAGGGCTCGGCGGCCCGCGAACGCCTGGACGCGGTCGCCTCCACAACGGACGGCTTCAAGCTGTCGGAGATCGACCTGGAGCAGCGCCGCGAAGGCGACGTCCTCGGCGCCTCCCAATCTGGTAGGCACTCCCACCTGCGCCTGCTCTCCCTGCTCCGCGACGCCAAACTGATCACCGAGGCGCGGGCCGAGGCGTTGAAACTGGTCGCGGACGACACCGAGCTGACGAAATATCCCGCCTTGGCCGCCTCGGTGGCCGCGCTGGTCGACGAGGAACGCGCCGAATACCTCGAGAAGGGCTGACGGTGATCTATATACCTCGAGAAGGGCTGACCGTGATCTACCACTTCTGTCCCCGGGCAGACTGGGCCGCGGCGCAGCGGTCCGGCCGCTATGCCGCGGAGTCGCTGGCGGCGCAGGGTTTCATCCACTGCTCGCCTCGGGACCAGGTGCATGAGCCGGCGAACCTGCTGGCTCGGGGCCGGACCGATCTGGTCCTGCTGGAGATCGACGAGTCCCGGTTGGCGGCCCGGCCCGTCTGGGAGGACGGCGATCCGCCGCACCCCGACGGCAGGCAGTTCCCGCATGTATACGGGCCGATCCCGGTCGCCGCGGTGCGGTCTGTCACCGACTACCTACCCGGCCCGGACGGCCTATTCCACTGAGCGGGCCGCTGACCGGCTCGACCCGCCTGCCTGGGATTTCTCCACTGGTTCACGGCTGTCCACAGGGCAGACCACAAGCTCTTGGCGAGGCAGCCGGTGACAGCACTCCGGACGGGATGCAGCGATCGGGCCAGAACAACAACGTGGCACAGTCCCGAGATCACTTCACGGCGAAGGGGGTGATGCAGTTCATGATGTAGGTTAGTTTTAGCGCCTATGAGTGTGCGTAAGTTGGTGGTAGTTTCTCGGTTGTGAATCTTACGGAGTGGGCGAAAGCGCAGGGCGTGCATCCGCATACCGCCTATCGCTGGTTTCGTGAGGGCACGCTGCCGGTGCCGGCGACTCGGGTCGGGCCGCGCACCATCCTGGTGAACGTGGACGCGGCGGCTGCCGGCCCGGACCCGGCCGCAGGTGTCGGTTTGTACGCCCGGGTTTCCTCGCACGAGCAGAAGTCGGACCTGCAACGGCAGGTGGCCCGGTTGTCCACGTGGGCGGTGCAGGCCGGTCTGCGGGTGGTGCGGGTGGAGACCGAGGTCGGGTCGGGGATGAACGGCGCCCGGGCCAGGGCCCGGCGGTTACTGGCCGACCCCGAGGTCAGTGTCGTGGTGGTGGAACACCGCGAGCGCCTCGGCCGGATGAACACCGAACTGGTCGAGGCGGCTCTGAGCGCCGCGGGTCGGCGCCTGGTGGTCCTGGACGCCGGTGAGGTCGATGACGACCTGGTCCGCGACATGGTGGAGATGCTGACCTCGTTCTGCGCCCACCGGTACGGGCGGCGCTCGGCCCGCAACCGTGCGCAGAAGGCACTGGAGGCGGCGGCCGGCGATGGCTGAGAAGAAACCGCTGCGCGCTATCGCCGCCCCGTTCGTGGCACCCGGCCCGTGCGGGGTGGCGATCCGGGACCGGCTGCGCGTCTGCGACGCCGACGCCGACGTGCTACGCCAGGTCGGTACCCACCTAGGCTCCCTGGCCGCACGGGATCTGGCGGTTCGCAGCCGCGACTGCCTGGCTCACGACAAGGACACCTGGGCGGCCCGCAAACGTGAACTCACCGCGGTGTCCTCGTCGCGGTGGGCCGGCGCCATCACCAAATCCAGCCACGACCAGTGGGCGCTGGCCCGCCGTGGCCTCGCCGCGCACATCCAGAACCTGGACGCGGGGATGGCCACGCTGCGTACCCGGCTGGCTCTTGCGATCGGGCAGAAGGGTAGCCGCGGCGAACCGGGCGGGTACCGGTCCCGTCAGCAGTGGCACGCCAAGTCCCGCCGCCTCGCCGCGCTGGAGCACCGCCACCAGGCTGCGGTCGAGGACTGGCAGGCCGGCCGGGTGCGAGTGGTTCGCGGCGGCAAACGGCTCGCGAACACCCGCCACCACCTGGACAAGGCTGGGCTCACCGCGCAGCAGTGGCGGCAGAAATGGGACGCGGCCCGCATGTTCCTGCCCACCGACGGCGAGTCCGGCAAGCGCTACGGCAACGAAACGATCCGGATCACACCCACCGGCCAGGTGTCGATCAAACTGCCGGCGCCGCTGGCGTACCTAGCGAACGCCTCGCCCGGCCGGTACACGCTGGCCTGCACCGTAGCGTTCCCGCACCGCGGCGATCAGTGGCGCGACCGGATCGAGACCAACGTCGCGGTCGCGTACACCATCAGCCGCGACCCCGTCCGGGACCGCTGGTACGTCACCGCCGCCTGGCAGCGTAAAGACACCGTCACGGTGCCGCTGGACGCCGCGCTGGCGGCTGGGTGTATCGGTGTGGACACTAACGACGATCACCTGGCGGCGTGGCGGCTCGACCCGCACGGCAACCCGGTCGGCGAACCGCGCCGCTTCTTCTACGAGCTGACCGGCGACACCGGCCACCGCGACGCCCAGATCAGGCACGCCCTGACCAGGTTGCTGTACTGGACCCGGCAGACTGGTGTGGCCGCCATCGCGGTCGAAGACCTCGACTTCGCCGACATCAAGACCCGCGAGAAACACGGCCGTAAGAAGCGGTTCCGGCGGCTGATCTCCCGCTTCCCGACCACCCGGCTGCGCTCCCGGCTGGTCTCGATGGCCGCTGAGGCCGGCATCACCGTGGTCGCGGTCGATCCGGCCTATACCTCCCGGTGGGGCGCCGAGCACTGGCGCAAGCCGCTGAGCACGCCGACTCGCAACACGACACGTCACGATGCCGCGAGCATCGTGATCGCACGACGCGCCCAGGGGCATCGCGCCCGGCGTCGGCCGTCACCGCCCCCACGCCACCAGAGCGATGGTGCCGGGCATCGGAACGTCCAGGCCGGACAGGACGCCACCGGGCGTGCGGAACCCCGCCGCCGCGACACCGGACCACGCCCTACAGGTGTGTCACCAGTCACGGGCCGAAAGCGGGCGACCAGCGCACCCAACACCGTTCGGGGTGCGCGCACTGCCCGGGACTCACTCCCGCTCAGTGTTTAGGAACGGTGATCGCCCACGGAGGGCAGAGTGACAGACGTTCCGGTGAGGTGGAGCTTGCCCGGTTGCGACGACGTGATGATGAGCTTGAAGCGATGACCGGCCGGAACGATGTGGTCGACGGTCCAGAGCGGAACTGTCAAGGTGTAGGTCTGGCCGGGCCGGACGACATCGGCGCGCTCGATGGAGTCGGCATGGCTAAGGTCGCGTACGCCCGAGCCGAGCACAGAAGCTTCGACGTGTTGCGTTGTCGGTGTGGTCCGAAGGAAGCAGCCAGTGTCGATCTTGGTGTGCCCGCCGAAACAGTCGCGTTCAGTCGTGGACGTTACGATTCCGTCGTCACCGGGTTGACCACGCACCACGGCTGGGCCGTCGTCCTCGACGCGGACGCTGATTGTGGCGTCGGCACCGGTCAGCGCGGTGACGGTGACCGTCGCTGAGGCGGTGCCGGACAGGTGATTCTCGGCTGGTGCTTGTTCGCTGCGGAACGATGTTTCTTGAGCTGCGTCGAAGTGGACCGTGTGGTCGGTGTTCGCCCGCGGTGACAGCTTGTTGCCGGGTGCGGCGTACAGGGTGGCCGGCGTTGCCGGGAGTGCGGGGAACCGTGTTTGATCGGCCCAATGGTCGGGGGTGCGTTCGACGCTGACCGCCGGTTGGTCGGCGATGTGGTTGTCGATGCCGTAAAGGTAGCGGTCGAACCAGCGGTGTACGGTATCGACCCAGGCGGTGCGGCGGAAATCGAACGGGTCGACGTGCCCGGCCATCGACAGCCACAGCTTCTTCGGGGTGGAGGCGGGCAGCGCCGACCAGAAGGCGCCGACGTTGCGCGGCGTGACAGTTGAGTCGATCTGGCCCTGAATCATGAGCATGGCCGCGGTGACCCGGCCGGCCTCGGTGGTGAGGTTCCGGGCGGCCCAGGCCCGGGTGTAGTTGCCGTTCGCCGGTTCGTCGGCGCGGATTGTCTTCAGCAATGATTGGCAATGGGGATTCGCACGGGCGGCGTCGTTCTGGACACGAGTGGCGACGAGATAGTCGGCGGTGGTCGGCAGTTGGACGTCGGTACCGGTATCGCCTTGGAGGGCGGTGTAGGCCGAGGTCACTCCCGATTCGGCGACGGCGGCTCGTAAGCCCTGCACGCCGGAGACAGCGGCTTCGTACGCCGTGGTGCCGTCCCAGGACTTGCCAATCATCCCGGCGATGCCGTCGGACCATGTGCCGAGTTGGCGTGTGTCACCCTTCGGGCTGGTGTAGCCCGGGGCATGGCCGTTGAGCCAGTCGATCACACGGGTCGACGACGCTCGCTCGGACGGTCCCATGAAGTCGGCGCATCCCGTGGAACGGCCCGTGCCGGCCAGGTCGACCACAATGACGGCGTACCCGCGGGGTACGAAATAGTTGTCGAGAAAGAGTGGGAAGAGGGTTGGTTTCCCGCTCGCATCCAGTTTCTTGGTCTGGTGCTCGTTGCCGCGACCCTGGTTGTAGTAGTAGCCGCTAGCGTCGATGATTGCGGGAATGCGCAGATGCCGCGTGGCAGGTTCGCTCGGGCGGATGATGTCCGCGGCCACCCGATCGTTGACGCCGTCGCCGTCCTGATCCAAGCCGATGTCCACCTGATGTCCACCCACACCGTTTCGCGGGTCGCCTGCGGATAGGAATTGACGGCGCCGGTGGTGCCGTCGCCGTCGAGCTGGTAGGACCTCGGCCCGGCGGACGGAGGAGAGGCTTGTTGCGATGTCGGGGTCGACACGCAACCCGTCGACGCGACCAGAGTCAAACCGGCCGCGGCGACGAGACCGACGCGGTTCCACCTGGTCCTCGAACGAAGTCGCTTCATGTCCCAAGGGACGGTTCGGAGTGAGAGGGGGGTGCACCGTGAGACATGGATCACCCTGCTCGGCGGGCTGGCAACGCAGGCTCACGATCAGGTCGGCACACTACCATTGGCCGGCAAACAGCGCCCCTGGCACGCTCACGCCCGCTCGTGGAGGTGACCTTGCCTCGGCCCAACGGGTGCTGCGTCAACCATCAAGAACGGGCACGTCGACTGAGGTTCTGGTCGACGTGCCCGTTCTTGGCTTCGCTATCAGGCGGTGAACTTCACCTTGCGACGGCGGGCCAGGTAGAACAGGAGCCCACCGATCGCGAGCAGGACCGCAGCCCCGCCGGCGATGCCACCGGCAGCGGCACCGGTGACGGGCAGGCCGCCACCGCCGGTCGAGCAGTGGGCGGGCTGCTTGTACGTGATGGTCTCGGTTGTGTTGTCGAGCTCAGGCGCACTGACGGTCACAGTGAAGCCCGGGGTGGCGCTGAAGGTATCGGTCTTCTTTTCGCCCGGGTTGATCGTCGTGTCGCGCTCTTCACCCTTGCTCGTCTTGTAGTGCAGGGTGATCGCCTTGCCGTCGACGGGGTTGTCCAAGCCGAGGGTCAGCGTGGTGCAGTCCATCTCGAGGATCGGCGTCGCCTCACCGGAGACTGGGGGAGTCGTCGGAGTCGTGGTGGGCGGCGTCGTGGTGGGCGGCGTTGTCGGCGTCGTGGTAGGCGTCGTGGTGGGCGGCGTGGTCGGTGGCGTCGTGGTCGGCGGAGTGCACTCCTGCGGGCGGCTCACCGTCGCCTGGGCCGGGTCGATGTTGGTGTACCTGTCCGTCCAGACCAGCCAGACCTTCATCGTGACCGAGGTCGTGGCGGGGTCGGTCACCTCGGTGGAGCCCGGCACCTGAAGCGCCGGGAATCGATCTGCCGAGTGCCGTGGCACGATGTGGTAGGGCTCGCTCAGCTTGCCTGTCAGTTCGAGTTGCGGGTCTAGCTGAATGTCCCGCACAAAGGCGCGCAACTCGTGGTCGTTGCCGACCTTCCAGTCGATGGTCCAGTCGCCGGTGGCGGCGTCGACACAAGTAGCCGTGCCAGTGACGGAAGGGGAGTGGGCGCTGGCGGGCGCGGCGATTGCCACAGCTCCGGCCATGCCGAGGAACGCACCGGCGAGAACGGCCATGCTACGTCGCAGCGGGGACTTGAACAGCTTCACGCGTACTCCTGTGATGGGGACAAGGGGTACGACGCAAGGAGGGGTGACTGTCGAGGGTGGCTACACGACAGCCGCAGACGATGCCTCCCCGCATCGTCGTGTCGCAGGCGTACCGTCGACACAGCTCGCTGACCATAGCCAAGCCGATGAATCTATGGAATCTCTCAGGACACACCGAGGGCGTTGATACTGATCCGTGATCTTAGTTCTACTAAGCGCGTTTCTGTCGATGCGCAGGGTAGTTTCGGGTAGGCCAGAATTCACTCCGAAGAGGCCGGACGGGCTGGTGCAGTAGCGTCATCGTGTGCTATTTCGCTTCCTTCGGAAGGGCTCATGACTAGGATCATCGCCGGAGTGCACGGCGGGCGCCGGCTGGCCGCCCCGGCCGGTTCGCTGACCCGGCCGACGTCGGACCGGGTGCGCGAGGCGTTCTTCAGCACGCTGGCGACGATGACCGATGTGGAGGGTGCCCGATTCGCCGATCTTTACGCTGGTTCCGGGGCGGTCGGGCTGGAGGCGCTCTCCCGGGGCGCCGCCGTCACCCTGCTCGTCGAGTCGGACCCGAAGGCCGCCCGGACGATTCGGGAGAACATTGCCCAGCTCAAGGCCGGCGCCGCCGCCCGGCTGGTCGCCGGTCGGGTCGAGGCGGTGCTGTCCGGCCCGCCCGAGGGGGGCCCGTTCGACGTCGTCTTCGCCGACCCGCCGTACGTGCTGGGCGACGCGGCGCTGGCCGAGGTGCAGCGCGCGCTGATCGGCAACGGCTGGCTGGCCGAGAACGCCGTGCTGGTTCTCGAGCGTTCCACTCGTACGGCGGTCCGGGGCACGCCGCTGAGCTGGGTCGAGGGCATCACAGCCGACCGGAGTAAGCGTTACGGCGAGACCACTCTTTGGTACGGTCGCCGATCATGAGACGCGCCGTCTGCCCCGGCTCCTTCGACCCGGTCACCAACGGACACCTGGACATCGTCGGGCGGGCCAGCCGGCTCTTCGACGAGGTCATCGTCGGTGTGCTGATCAACAACTCGAAGTCGGGCCTGTTCACCGTCGACGAGCGCATCGAGATGCTGCGCCAGGCTACGGCGAAGTACGGCAACGTGCGGGTCGAGTCGTTCCACGGGTTGCTGGTCGATTTCTGCCGAACCCAGCGGGCGGCAGTTGTCATCAAGGGCTTGCGCGCGGTGAGTGATTTCGACTACGAGTTGCAGATGGCGCAGATGAACATCGGCCTGTCCGGTGTCGAGACGCTCTTCATGCCTACCAACCCGCTCTATTCGTTTCTCTCCTCCAGTCTCGTCAAAGACGTCGTGAAGTGGGGCGGAGACGCCTCCTCGTACGTTCCCGACTTCGTCGGCGAGCGCCTGGTGACACGGCTTCGGCAGAACTGACACGGGTCCGACGCGCCGATGGCGGTCGAGCGGGCGGACCCCCTCCGGGCTCATCATGGGTACCGGCATCAAGCAGCAGATACGACAGGAGTGAGGCGCCCGTGGATCCGCTCGACCGCATCGACGAGATCATTTCTCTGGTGGAGCAGGCCCGGTCTGTACCGATGTCCCGCACCAACTTCATGTTCGACCGCAACGAGATGGTCTCGATCCTCGACGAGTTGCGGGCCGAGCTGCCGGGCGACCTGCGTCGGGCGGCCGCCCTGCTGGAGGAACGCGACAAGATCATCGATGCCGGCCGGCGCGAGGCCGACCGGATCGTCGGCGAGGGTGAGACCGAGCACGCCCGGCTGGTCTCGGTCAACGAGATCACGGTCTCGGCCGAGCACGAGGGCGCCCGGATCGTCGCCGAGGCGCGCTCGGAGGCGCAGCGGCTGCGCGAGGAGGTCGACGACTACGTCGACACCGCGCTGGCCAATTTCGAGCAGTTCCTCACCCGGGCGCTGGCGTCGATCGAGCGTGGGCGGGACAAGATGCACGCCCTGCGCGAGATCGGCACGTTCCAGGGCGAGGAACACGAGCGCCCGCTGCCGTTCTGATCCCGGGGTGCGGCCCCGCGTCTGATCCCTGGGGTGGCCCCGCGGGCCGGCTCAACGGACTGACCCGCCGGCCGGCTCAACGGACTGACCCCGCCGGCCGGCCCCGCGGGGTGGCCCCGCCGGCCGGCCCGATGCGGTGGCCCGCCGGCCGGCCCTGCGGACTGGCCCCGCGGGCCCGGCGAGCCCCATTAGA
>JAVHVY010000035.1:0-17129 GCA_032160305.1 Actinoplanes sp. | reverse complement strand
GGCCGTGCCGGTTGGCGAGTCCTCCGAATCCGGACTGGCTCGCCCGGCAGTACAACCAGCCCGACGTGTGTCAGCTGGTCCGCGTGTGGGTGGTTGCCCGCGCGCGGCGCCGTGGCGTCGGTCGGGCCCTTGCCGAACGCTCGGTGGCCTGGAGTGTCGGCCCTGGCGGCTATCGCCGGGTGTACCTGCACACCGACGCGAGCGTCTCGGGCGCGGAGGCGTTCTGGCGGTCCCTGCCGACGCGCGAGATCTACGACGAACGGCCGGATCCGTTCAATACGGTGCACTTCGAGATCGACGCCGACGCGTTGCTTCGGGCAGCGCAATGCTGAGCGTGGCCGCTGCATCCGTGCAGGATGTCAGCCCGGCCGGTCACATCGTCAGCCTGTATGAACAACTGCGTGCCCAGCCCAGTCGCGCCCCGTCACCCGTGGTCAACGCACTGTTCACCGACTTGGTGCGGGTCTGCGTGCACGCCGACGCGGCGGACGTCGTGCCGGTCCTGGCGGATCCGCGGATCATCCGGGTGCGATCGGACCTGATCCGGCTGTGCGCGCAGGGCGAGTCGCTGCTGGAGAATGCGTGGGCGCACCAGGTGCTCACCGCCGCCGACCCGCACGCCGAGGCGGCCGCGTTTCCCTACCTCGGCAACTACGAGCAGTTGGCGCGGCTGGAACTGCACGCCCTGGCGGGAGCCGGTCATCGGCTGCAGGCCACCCGCGGAGTCTGTTTCATCGGCGGTGGCCCGTTACCGCTGAGCGCCCTGCTGCTCAGCCGGGCGACGAAAGCCCACACCACGGTTGTGGATCGCGACGTCGAAGCCGTGAAACTCTCCCGCCGGCTTGTCGAGCGGCTCGCCGCACCGCAACAGATCAAGGTGGTCGTGTCCGACGCGGCGTCGGCGTCGGACATGGCGCGCGTCACCGCCGGCTGCGACGTCGTCATCGTCGCAGCCCTGGTGGGTACGACACGCGCGGAGAAGCAGGACGCGTTACGGGCCATCGGTACGTCGATCGAACCGGGAACATACGTGCTCATCCGTACCGCGGACCGGTTGCGGACGCTCCTCTACCCGACGGTTGACCTTGGAGACGTGCACGATGCCGGGCTGGTCGTCGACGTCGTCCTGCATCCCTTCGGCGAGGTGGTCAACTCGGTGATCGTGGCCCGGCGTCGTTGACGATGACCGGTCGTCCGCGCAGGACCACGTCACGCACGCGGGTCAGGGCGAGCACGTCACGGGCCACGTCGCCATCGACGACGACCAGGTCAGCCACCATACCCGGCCGCAGCCTGCCGACCGTGGCGGCCAGCCCGCACGCCTCGGCGGCCCCGGATGTCGCCGCTCGCAGCGCCGCGTCGACCGGCAGGCCGGACCGGACCAACTCCTCAACCGCATAGGCGAGCACACCGTGCGGTTTGCCCGGGTGAATACCGGCGTCCGAACCGGCCAGCAACGGCACCCCGGCGGCATGCAGCCGGCCAACCTGGGCGAAGCGGGCCTCCAACGTCATGCCCGTGCGCCGCATGACCTCGACCGCCTCCGGCGACGGTGGCAGTGCGGGCATCCGACCGAACGTCGGGCACACCTGAACCCTGCACGCGGCCAGCCCGGCAACCACGGAGTCCGGAGTGTGGATCCCCGTCGGGGTCAGGCAGGTGCAGTGCTCGATGCCGTCGACGCCGGCGGCCAGGCACACCTCGACCGCGACCACCGGGTGGGCATGCGCGGTGACCGGCAGCCCGCGACGGTGAGCCTCGTCCACCACGACCCGGACATCAGCCACATCGAACTGCAGTCGCAGCAGGTCCGAACCGGCTGTCATCGCGCCACCGCTGACAACCATCTTTATGACCTTGGCGCCACGGTCGTGCCGTTCGGCGACCGCCGACCGCAACGCGCTGCTGCCGCTCGCCTGTCCACCGAGCACGCAGCAGTGCCCATTCACCGACGTGATCGGCGGACCCGCCCCGACAACCGACGGCTCGTCATCGCGTACCGTCCGCTGCACCACGACGAACCGGTTGTCGCCCAGATCCCGCACCGTCGTCACACCAGCACCGACCTGCGCCACCAAGGACCGGCGAATGACCTGCTCACGCTGCACGGCGGAGCGTCCCGCATCCAACGCCAGGGCATTCGGCTCGTCACCAGCCACCAGATGCACGTGGGTATCGATCAGCCCGGGCAGAACCGTCGCATCGACACGGCCGACCACCTGCAGGCCGTCGGGAACCGGCGCATCCGCCGGTCGAACCGCGACGATCCGACCGCCATCGACCTGGACCTGCGCCCCACCCGGAAGAAAACGCTCGCCATCAAATGCGTGGGCAGCCCGGACCACATAGGACGCCACCATGCCTCGAACGTACAGCCTCACTACGATCGAAGAACGGTCCCATTCCCTCTGGTTGCCGGTCGGCATCGGGTAGCTGAGGGGCCCGTTCGGGTGCGCTACCTGCTGTTTACTCCGTGGTCACGTCGGACGGCGAGCGGATCGGCGTCCGCCCGTGGCGACAGCTGCGCGGAGCCTGAGAATCCGCCAACTCCAGCGAGACCGGACAACAACGCCCATCTATTCTCGTGATCATGGCGGATCCGCCAGCTCGCCCGCCAAGATCGTGAGAATCCGTCATCGGCGATGAGAACCTACAGGAGGACGCAGCCGGGGATGTCGACGCCGTGCCGGTGCATCCACCCGGTCGGCTCGATCGGGTTCTTGTAGTGGCCCTGGTGCACCTCGAAGTGCAGGTGCGGGCCGGTCGAGTGGCCGGTGGAGCCCTCGTTGCCGATCTGCTCGCCCGTTCTGACGTGCTGTCCCACCCGGACGGTGATCACCGACAGGTGGCCGTAGTGGGTGAGGAAGCCGTCGCCGTGGTCGATCAGGACGGCGTTGCCGTAGCCCTCTGCCGGGCCCGCCGTGACGATCACACCCGCGCCGGCGGCCAGGATCGGGGTTCCCTCAGCGGTGGCCAGGTCGACGCCGGCGTGCAACCGGCCCCAGCGCTCGCCGAAACACGATGTCACCACGCCCGCCGGCAGCGGGTTCACCCACTGCGCGTTGACCGACGCGGCGCCGGCGGCGACCGGGCGGCCCTTGCGGGCCGGCGCCACCCAGGAGAGGGTGCCGGTCGCGAGCCGGGGCGGGATGACGACCGAGTCGGCGGCGGTGGCCGAGGACGACGAAGCGGCAGTGCCGGTGGTGGCCGAGGATGACGAAGCCGGCGTGCCGGTGGTGGCCGAGGACGACGAAGCCGGCGTGCCGGTGGTGGCCGAGGATGACGAAGCCGGTGCGGCCGGCGTGCCGGTGGTGGCTGAGGATGGCGTGGCCGGTCCGGCCGGCGTGCCGGTGGTGGCCTCGGGCATCGGTGCGGTGAGGGTCGCGGCCCGGGCCTGGCCGGCGGCGGAGACGCCGATCACGCAGGCTCCGGCGATCATGGCGGCGGTGCGGATCGCGTGCCGGCCGCGGGCGGTCAGGACAGCCGGATAGTGCGGCTCGTGTGTGCGGCGATGCCGGCCACCTGCATGGTGCTGGGCTCGATGCTGCACGATCTGCTGACTCTCCCCGGATCCGATGACCTCGTCACCTGGCCTGTCGGCTGGTGGAGACGGATCGTGAGAGGGAAGCGGCAGCGCTGACCGATTTGCAACCGGCCGCGGTGCGGGTGTTGCTCAGGGAAGCGGCGGGGGTTGCTCAGGAGGCGGCGGCGAGGCCCGCGTACGACTCGACCTGCAGCTTGATGTCGACGCCGCAGTGATCCCGGAAGTACGCGATCGGGTCGGTCGTCGTGTTGTCGACCAGGTGCACCTCGATGTGCAGGTGCGTTCCGTACGAGTAGCCCGACATGCCGACCTCGGCGATCACCTGGCCGGCCTTGACCGTGTCGCCCGCCTTGACCAGCAGCCGCCGGGAGTGGGCGTAGACGAACTCGACACCGTCCGGGTTCCTGATCGTGATGGCGTAGCCGTAGCCGCCTTTGTAGCCGGCCGAGGTGACCACACCGCTGTGCATCGACTTGTACGGCGTGCCGTCCGGGGCGGCCAGGTCGATGCCGGCGTGCAGCTTGCCGAAGCGGATCCCGTACGCCGAGGTGAAGGTGTACTCATCGAGGGGCAGCACACAGACGTCGCCGTTCGCTGCCTCGGGGACGGCTGCCGAGGTGACGGCGGTTCGGGTTTCGCCACGGGAGGCGCGGTCGTTGGCGACGTTGCGCTCGTTCAGCTGGCTGGAGGCGGCCGAGGCGTTGCGGAGGTTGGCCAGAACCTTCGGGTTGACTGCCTTCGCGTCCGGCAGGTTGGACGCGGCGCCCAGGGCGACGACCCCGGCTCCGACGAAGGCGGAGACGCCGACCATCGCGTACCGGCTGCGGGGAGGAGTGGGGACGCGGCGCCGGCCGCGATAGCGATCGGGCTCAGACGACAAGCGCTGGCGCACGAACAACCCTCCGATGTTGGCAACTGCTGCGGCTCGCGGCCCACCCCTCTCAGGTGAACGGATGCTTGCCGAGCTGCCAGTTCGGCCATAACCGGTTGACAGCCGTGGGCTACGGTAACGAAACGCAACGCCGGGTACAAGTCGCAGCGCCAATCCCTGGCAGTTCACTGTGAGCATTCGACCCTGATTGCCCGAATTCGTTACCTTTTCTGAGACTGTTCGTTGTTGGCTCTGCGTAACTGTACGCAACGCAGATAGTTATGTGATGTGGAATACGTATTCAAATGCTTGCCTTCGGCCCCCGAGCTGTTACTACGCCGGGCGGTAGTGCTGGAGGGTTCGCTACCACGTTCAATCGCGGCGGGTTACCGTTCGTTCGGAGTGCGCCGACGAAGGGGCTGCCAGATGCTTCAGCGGATCAGGGTCGTGGTCGCGAAGCCCGGTTTGGACGGGCATGACCGAGGTGCGAAGGTGGTCGCCCGGGCGCTGCGGGACGCGGGCATGGAGGTCGTCTACACCGGTCTGCACCAGACGCCGGAGCAGATCGTCGAGACCGCGATCCAGGAGGACGCCGACGCCATCGGCCTGAGCGTGCTCTCCGGCGCGCACATGACGCTGTTCCGGCGCGTATTGGAACTGCTCGCGGAGCGTGACGCCGTGGACATCGTGGTATTCGGCGGCGGCATCATTCCGGCCGACGACATCGGTGAATTGGAAAAGCTCGGCGTGGCCAGGATTTTCACCCCCGGCGCGACGACGGCGGCCATCATCGAATGGGTGCGCGCCAATGTCGCGACGCCGGTCGCCTGACGTGCGGCCCGGGCCGGCGAGCGGCCGGCCGCAGGCAGGGGGAGAGGCCGGACGCACCCCTCACACGTCCGGCCTCTCATGCACGATGCCCCGCCGCCACCCCTCGACCGACAGGGCATCGGCCGCTTCCCGCCGGTACTGAAACCTGCTCAGCGCTCCGACACCTGGCTCAACGACGCCCTCGCAGGCGAGTTACGCGCAGCCCCGGCGAACTTTCCGCGGGGTCGCCCGGCCGTGCGGGTGTGCCGTCTTGCACACCACGCACCCGCGCAGGCGGGCGGCCCGTCCGGGTGACTAGTCTGCGAATGAGGCTTCCGGCGAAGTCCGGGAACCGGACATTTCTCTCACGCTTGCGGCGCTGCGTCGACGCGCCGCGGACAACAGGTCGGGACGCAACGGTGCGCCTTGCCGGCGCAGGGCGTCGCGAGCGAAAGGAGACACGTGGACCTGTTCGAGTATCAGGGGCGCGACCTGTTCGAACGGCACGGCCTGCCCGTGCTGGGCGGCGGCGTCGCCGAGACCCCGCAGGAGGCCCGCGCGATCGCCGAACGCCTCGGCGGCAGCGTCGTGGTCAAGGCGCAGGTCAAGGTCGGCGGCCGCGGCAAGGCCGGCGGCGTGAAGCTGGCGAAGGACGCCGACGAGGCCGAGGCCCGGGCGACCGACATCCTCGGCATGGACATCAAGGGTCACACCGTGCACCAGGTGATGCTGGCCGAGACCGCCGACATCGTGGCGGAGTACTACTTCTCCTACCTGCTCGACCGGTCGAGCCGCACGTTCCTCTGCATCGCCAGCGTCGCCGGCGGCATGGAGATCGAGACGGTGGCCGAGACCGACCCGGACCGGGTCGCCAAGATCGCCATCGACGCGAACGAGGGTGTTGACGAGGCGAAGGCGCGCGAGATCGTGACCGCCGCAAAGTTCCCGGCCGAGGTGGCCGAGCACGTCGTCGACATCGCGGTCAAGCTCTGGCAGGCCTTCGTGGCCGAGGACGCCACGCTGGTCGAGGTCAACCCGCTGGCCAAGGTGGGCGACGGCCGGGTACTGCTGCTGGACGCCAAGATCACCCTGGATGAGAACGCCGGGTTCCGGCACCCCGACCACGAGGCGCTGGTCGACCAGTCCGCCGTGGACCCGCTGGAGCAGGCCGCCAAGGCGAAGAACCTGAACTACGTCAAGCTCGACGGCGAGGTCGGCATCATCGGCAACGGCGCGGGCCTGGTCATGTCGACCCTCGACGTGGTCGCCTACGCGGGCGAGGAGCACGGCGGCGTCAAGCCGGCCAACTTCCTCGACATCGGCGGCGGCGCCAGCGCCCAGGTGATGGCGGACGGTCTGGAGATCGTGCTCGGCGACCCGGCGGTGAAGTCGGTCTTCGTAAACGTCTTCGGCGGCATCACCGCCTGCGACGAGGTCGCCAACGGCATCATCCAGGCGCTCGCCCTGCTCGGCGAGCGTGGCGAGGCGGTCACCAAGCCGCTCGTCGTCCGGCTCGACGGCAACAACGCCGAGGCCGGCCGTGCGATCCTCGACGGGGCGAACAACCCGCTCGTCGAACGGGTGGACACGATGGACGGAGCGGCCGAGCGCGCCGCCGAGCTCGCAGCAGCGGGGAAATGACGACATGGCTATCTGGCTCACCAAGGACTCCAAGGTCATCGTCCAGGGCATCACCGGCTCCGAGGGCAGCAAGCACGGCCGCCGGATGCTCGCCGCGGGCACGAACCTGGTCGGCGGCGTCAATCCCCGCAAGGCGGGCACGACGGTCGACTTCGATGGGACCGCGCTGCCGGTCTTCGCGGGTGTCGGCGAGGCGATGAAGGAGACCGGCGCGGACGTTACGGTCATCTTCGTGCCGCCGCAGTTCACCAAGGCGGCCGTCGTCGAGGCGATCGACGCGGGCATCGGCCTCGCCGTCGTGATCACCGAAGGCGTCCCCGTCCAGGATTCGGCCGCCTTCTGGGCGCACAACCTGTCGTCTGGCAACCGGACCCGGATCATCGGGCCGAACTGCCCCGGCATCGCGTCCCCGGGCGCCTCCAACGCCGGTATCATCCCGGCCGACATCACTCCGGCCGGGCGGGTCGGCCTGGTCAGCAAGAGCGGCACGCTGACCTACCAGCTCATGTACGAGCTGCGGGACATCGGCTTCTCGACCTGCGTCGGCATCGGCGGCGACCCGATCATCGGCACCACCCACATCGACGCGCTGCGGGCGTTCCAGGACGACCCGGAGACCGACGCGATCGTGATGATCGGCGAGATCGGCGGCGACGCCGAGGAACGGGCAGCCGACTTCATCACGGCGAACGTGACCAAGCCGGTAGTCGCCTACATCGCCGGCTTCACCGCCCCGGTCGGCAAGACCATGGGGCACGCGGGTGCGATCATCTCCGGTTCGGCCGGCACGGCCGAGGCGAAGAAGGAAGCCCTCGAGGCCGCCGGCGTCAAGGTCGGCAAGACCCCGAGCGAGACCGCGCGGCTCATGCGCGATGTCATGAGCTGATTTGGTACGCCCAGCGGCGCGCCGCCGCCCGGAGGATCGACGTCCGGGCCGCGGCGTGCCGCTGTCCGAGCCCGTCGCCGCGCAGGAGATCGGCGGCGCGCCGTGGTATCTGTATCGCCGCAGGCCGTCCGGCGTGGAAAAGTAGTCGGCAATGCCGACCACACCCGACCGTCGCGACGGTCGATCCGCCGGCTCGGGGGACGAACACGACACCGCCGAGGCCGCCCGTCGTGGCGTCCGCGACCCGGACCCGCTCGACCCGGACCCGCTCGACCCGGACCCGCCGGATGCGGACCCGCCGGATGCGGACCCGCTCGACGGCGTCCTCCTGGACCTGGATCCGATTGACGCCGTCGCGCTCGACACCGCCAGCCGTAACCGGCCGGCGACCGAGGCCCAACCGTTGCGGCCGAAGGGTGAGGTGCGGGCCATCCGGGCAGCTGTGCCGGACGGGACGCCGGTGCTCCGGGCGATTCGTTCGGCAGTGCCCGGCCCGGTGCCACCGGCCCGCGACGGGAAGCCACCCGGCCGCGAGCTGGCTACCCGTACCACGTCGAGCCGCGAGGTGGCGCCCCGGGACACCCGCAGCCGGGACCTGGTGGCCCGCGACGAGCGGGGCCGGGACCTGGTGGCCCGCGACGAGCGGGGCCGCGACCTGGTGGCCCGCGACGAGCCGGGCCGCGACCTGGTGGCCCACGACCGGAACCGGGCCGGCCGCGACCAGGGTCCGACGGCCTTCGAGCGGGAGGCGGCGGGCCGCGACGGGGATCAGGTGGACCGGGACGCCTCCCGGCGGGTGTCGCCGCGGGATCGGGCTGCCTGGGACGGCGATGATCTGGATCCGCGGGCGTGGGAGGCGCCGACCGAGGCCGCTGACACCGGCCCGCTGACCTGGGATGGCGAGTCGACGGGACCGACCGGGCGGGCCGCGGTACCGGCCGGCCGCACCGAGCCGCCGCGCTCGCGAGACGGCACCGCGACGGCTGACGAAGACGCGGAGAACGACCGCGAGACGGTACGGCTGGATGCCGGGGAGCGGCCCACGGTGCGGGTCGATGCCGGGGAGCGGTCCCCAGTGCGGGTCGGCGTCGGGGAGCGGCCCCCAGTGCGGGTCGATGCCGGGGAGCGGCCCCCAGTGCGGGTCGGCGTCGGGGAGCGGCCCCCAGTGCGGGTCGACGCGGGGGAGCGGCCCACGGTGCGGGTCGCCGCCGCCCGGAGCGAGACGGTTCGGATCGACCCCGCGCCGCGCGCGCGGCGCAAGACCGCCAGACTGCCCGGTCCGCGCCGACCGGCCGACACTCGGAAACGGGCGCCGCTGGCCGTCGCCGCCGTCTTCGCCACGATCTGGGCCGCGTTGCTGTGCTACCTGCCGGTCACGGCGGTCATCGGCCTGGCCCGCACGCTGGAAGGCGCCGGCGGGCTCGGCGGGGCACTGCACGCCGGGCTGGCCGCCTGGCTACTCGGCCACGGTGTGCCGATCGGCACCTCGATCGGCCCGCTCGCGCTGGCGCCGCTGCTGCTCACCCTGCTCGTCGGGTGGCGGCTCGACCGGGCGGCCCTGCACGTGACCCGGGCGATCGGGGCCCGGCACAACGGCTCACTCCGCACGGCACTGAAGATCGCGGGGGCGATCGGGATCGCGTACGCGATCCTGGGTGGGCTTGCCGCCCTGTTCGTCGACGGCCGCGGCACTGCCGTCTCCAGCGGGCACGCCGAGCTGAATTTCTTCGTGCTCGGCGGGCTCGGCTCGCTGATCGGCTCGCTGCGCAGCACCGAGGGGCTGGTCATAGTGGCACGCCGGATCCCGCCCGTGCTGCGGCACGGGCTGCGCACCGGCCTGGTCGCCGCGGTGCTGGTGGTCGCGGCCGGGGCGGCCTTCGCGGGCCTGTCCGTGGCGATCGGCGGCGGGCAGGCGGCCGACATGATCGCCGCCTACCGCACCGGTACCGCCGGGCAGGCCGGCATCACCCTGGTCAGCCTGGCCTACGCCGCGAACGCGGCGATCTGGGCGGCCGCCTACCTGCTGGGGCCGGGGTTCCTGCTCGGCACCGGCTCAGCGGTCCGGCTCACCGAGGTGACCGTCGGCCCGCTGCCCACGCTGCCGCTGGTGGCCGGCCTGCCGAACGGTCCGGTCGGAGCGACCGGGGCGGCGCTGCTGGCGGTGCCCGTGCTGATCGGGATGGCGTCCGGCTGGCTGCTGACCCGCCGGCTGTCCCGCGGCCGGGGCCACGGCGCCCCGAACCGCCCGGTCCAGGGCGGCCGGTCGCGTCCCGGCGAGCCGCCGCACCATCCGGCGCGGGCACCCTGGTCCCGGCTGATCGGCGCGGCATTGATCACCGGACCGGTCGCCGGCGTGGTGCTCGGCGGGCTGGCCTGGCTGTCCGGCGGAGCGCTCGGCGACGGCCGGCTGGCCCAGATCGGTCCTGGCGCCTGGCCGGTGGCCCTGGTGGCGACCGCTGTCCTCGGCGTCTCGACGACCATCGGCGCGGCGGCCGCCCGATCCTTCCGGTCGGGCCCACCCTGCTCCTGAAGCCTGCTCCTGAAGCCTGCTCCTGAAGCCTCGCCCCTGAAGCCCGTCGCGAGGCGCGCGTTTCGGGGCCGTCGGCCTCCGCGGACTTTCATCGGCTGGTTGGTGCCGGCTTCCAGTCCGGGTGGCCGGCCATGGGTGGCGTGGTGGCACCGTACAGCCAGGCCCGGAACAGGCCGGTCAGGTCGCGTCCGGTGACCTCGTTCGCCACGTTGATGTAGTCCTCGGTGCTCGCGGATCGGGATTGATAACGGTCGAGGAAGGTCTGCTCGACGGCGCGGAACGTCTGCGCTCCGACGGTCTGTTCGAATGCGTAGAGTGCGAGCCCGCCGCCGGCATAGGACTCGGTGCCGAATACGTTGATCGCCTTCTTAGGCGCTGCGGGTGGCCCCTCCACCTGACGGGACTCGGCATCTGCCTCGTACTCCTGCCGCATGGCCGTTTCGAAGGACGTCCAACCACGGTCGGCGCTGTACCGCGACTGGTAGTAGAGGGCGTGACCCTCGCTGAGCCAGATGTCGCTGAAGGTGCGAACGGACACGGCGTCGCCGAAGTACTGGTGCACCAGCTCGTGCATCTGGACCGGGGCGCTGTTGCGCTCGGGCAGGGCCAACTCTTTCGCGCCGAAGGTTGACAAGCCTTGCGTCTCCAGCGCGGCGCCGTTGTAGTTGTTGTCGACGGCGAGCACGCCGTACTGGTCGAAGGGGAAGGCTCGCCCGAGCTGGTTGCGCAGCCAGGTCACCTGGGATGCGGTGCGGTCGAGGGCCGGCTGCAGCGCGGCGACGCGGTCGGCGGGGACCGCGCTGCGGAGGATGGGGCCGTTTGGCGCATGCTGGGTGACGACGGTGAACGCGCCGACGGCGATCTGGCTGAGTTGCGTTGCCATGGGTTGGGCGGTGCGGTAGGTGAATGTGCTGTGATCGCCGGCTTCGACCCTGGCCACAAGGTTGCCGTTCGCGATGGCCGTCAAACCCCGCGGCACGGTGATCTGGAACGTGAACTGAGCCTTGTCCGACGGATGATCGTTGCAGGGGAAGAACAGGTGGGCCCGGTCGGGCTGGCCGAGCAGGGCGAACCCGTCGGAGGTGTTGATCCAGTTGTGGAACTTGATGTGGTTGCCCGGGAGGTTCACGTCCGGCCATGCGGTCGACGCGGGTTCCTGGCTGCGATCGGCGCTGTAGCGGACGGTCACAGTGAACTGGTGCCCCGCGGGCAGCGGTGACGGTGGAGTGACCACCAGTTCTTCGTCGTGCAACGCGAAGCGGGCCGGCTTCCCATTGACGCTCACGCCAGCGATCAACTGACCGACCGAGTCCAGGTCGAACTGGGACATTGTCTGGGTGGCGACGGCATGCATGATCACCGAACTGGCCATCGTGGTGACGCCCGCCCGATAGTCGAGGCTCACCTCGTACGCTATGGCGTCGTACCCACCGTTGCCGAGCGCCGGAAACAGCTGGTCGCCGATCCCGGCGCCACCGGGCGTCGGCTCGCCGGCGTGCGCGGTGCCTACCAGGCCGACCGTGGTGGCAGCAGCGAGCGCTGCGGCCGTCGCGGCGAATCCGATTCGTCTGAAGCTGAATGTCATGCGGAGACAATGCCGCCCGTACCGGCGTCGTCGCTTCGACCGGCTGACCGATTTGACACCGCTGTGCTTCAACCGATCGACCGAGCCGGACGCGCCGGATCCGGGGCTGGTCAAGCGCGGCGGCCGCCGGACCTCCGCAGCGCCGTGGCCGGTGGTCGGTCATCCGGCCGAGGAGCAACCAGCAAGACCAGTCGGTTGACCGAAGTGTCACGGTGGGGCGAACTGCGATCGTCGAGGCATCACAACAACTGCCCCGGCGACAGTCCGGGGCGAAAGGATGGTTCTCGTGCACGCGACAGTGCCCAGCCTCATTCATGGAATCCTCGGCGGCACCGTGGTGCTGGTCGTACTCGCGTTGGCGGTGGCTTACCTCCCGTTGGTCGTGGCTGGCCTGATCAGCGTGCTGACTTCGGGGCAGAACGTGGGGATGAAGGTGATGTGGATAGTCCTGATCCTGGCCGCGCCGCTGATCGGCAGCATCGTGTGGTTCCTGGCCGGGCGCACCTACCACTGCCCACCGCGCACCTCCTGACCGGTCTGGCGTACGGCCGGTCAGCCGTCCATCCGCCCGGTTCGGTAGGCCCAGGTGGCGACCTCGACCCGATTGCGTACCCCGAGCTTGGTGTGGATCGAACCGAGATGGGTCTTGACGGTGCTCAACGCGACGAACAGTTCGGCGGCGACCTCAGCGTTGGTAAGGCCACGGGCGACGGCGCGCAGTACGTCCTCCTCCCGGGCGGTGAGTGGTTCGCTCGGCTGCGCCGGTGCGTCGGGCCGGGGTCTGCTGAAATGGCGCAGTAGGCGCAGGGTGATCTCGGGCGAGATCAACCCGTCGCCCCGCGCCGCCGCCCGGACCGCTTCGATCAGCAGCGTTGGCCCGGCGTGCTTGAGCAGGAAGCCACAGGCGCCGCCGGACAACGCGGCATAGACGTACTCATCCAGATCAAAGGTGGTCACCACCACAACCCGTAGCGGGTTCGGTACCTGTGGCCCCGCCAGCCGACGGGTCACCTCCAGACCGTCTACCTTCGGCATCTGGATGTCGAGCAGGCACACGTCCGGAGCCAGGTCCCGGGCGGCCTGCAGGGCCTGCGCGCCGTCGCCCACCTCGGCCACCACATCGATGTCCGGCTCGGCCTGCAAAATCATCCGGAAGCCGGCGCGGACCATCGGCTGGTCGTCGGCCAGCAGCACGCGAGTCGTCACTGGCCCGGTCCCGTCGTCCGCGCCGGCAGCGGTATCACCGCCCGCACGTGCCACCCGTCCGGGCCCGGGCCCGCGTCGAAGGTACCGGCCAACAATGCGACCCGTTCCCGCATCCCGGCCAGCCCGTAGCCACCACCCTGGAGGAAGGCGGCAACGGCGCCGGGGCGCCCGTCATCGCGTACGGTCAGCGTCAGCCGATCCGCCCCGACGTGGACGGTGATGTCGATGCGGGTGGCCTCTCGCGCGTACCGGCGAGCGTTGGTCACCGCCTCCTGAGCCACTCGCAACATCGAGGACGCGATCTCAGGGGGCACCACGCTGTCCTCGCCGTCCACATCGAGATGGACGGGCAATCCCCCGCCACCCTCAGCGACCAACTTCTCGAGGTCGGCTCGCAGCTCCACCGGACGGCGTCTAACGGCATCAGGACTCTCCCGCATTGCGCCCACCATTCGCTGCATCGCGGCCAACGCGGAAACGCCCGCCTGCTCGATATCGCCCAGCGCCGGTGGCACCGCGCTCAGATTCCCTTGGGCCACATGCTGTAGCGCCTGAGCCTGCACCACCATCCCGGTGACGTGATGAGCCACCACGTCGTGGAGATCGCGGGCCAACGCCAGCCGCTCCTGCTGCCGCGCCGCCTCCACCCGCCACGCCTGATCCCGCGTTCGCGAGCGCAGGTACCAGCCCGCTGCCACCGGCCACACGATCACGAACACCGCCTGTCGGACATCGCCGAATCCGAGGCTGTGGACACGCAGGCCGCCGGTGGACAACGCCACGGCGGTACTCGCGGCGACCGCCAGGGCAACCCCAGCCCGACACCGGTAGGCCGTCAGTCCCGTGAGCAACAGCGCGGCGGCAATCTCCGCAACGGAAATCCGAGGCTCCGGCCGGGCATGGCCGGCCAGCGCGAACAGACCCACCGACACCGCCAGCACGACACCGGCGGCGGCCAATGCGAGGGCCACGGTCACAGCCGGTCCGCTGCGCCTCCGTACCGCCACCGCCGCCAGCACCACCACCAGCCCACCCGCGATCACCGGCACCAGGGCAGGACCCGTCACGGGGCGCCCGGCGGCACACGTCTGGTCGACGCACGACGTGATCACGTCGAACAACTCGCCGAAACCGAAGACGGTGAACGCACCCGCGATCAGTATGCCCCGTCCCAGGCGGCCAGGCAGGCTCGACGAGGCAGCGGGTGCGTTCGACATCACGGGTGCACGCTACCCGCCGGGTGGTCCAGGCCTTCGACAGCGGATCTGTTGCCTAAACTGACGATCTTGCGAAACTGGCGGACGTCGGCCGGTGGGCGCGGTAGGTGTACGTCTGGGCTGGGTGCGATCGGACGTCAGGTACGAAGGTGGCTGGACATCCGGGCACGGAAAAGGCGCGCCGGCACGGGCAGCGCGCCTTTTCGGGTGCGTCAGCGGTTGTCAGCGTTGCGAGAAGCCGCTGTAGGCGCCGGTCGACAGCGCGATGATGTTGCTGATGATGACCAGCACACCGATGCCGATCGCGATGTAGCCGAGTGTCGGGGGCTTTCCGACCTTCCGGGCGTCCAGCAGGCTCAGAATGCCGAAGACGATGCCTAGCGGCGAGCAGCAGAAGGCGAAGACGATGCCGAGGACGCCCCAGAGCGTCACTTTGTCGTTGCCGGGAGCGGCGGCGGGCGGTCCGTAGTTCGGTGGCGGCGTCACGACTGAATCCTCCAGATAAATCCCCGCTGAGGGGGCGATGTGGCATTTTATGACCACGCGGACCATCGCGTGGGGATCGGCAGCGTAACCGATCCGGAGCGGCCGTGATGTCCCCTGGACGGCCGCTAGCCACAAAACCCGAGAGAGGGTTTTCCCTATCGGACTGTCAGCGGTTCGGTCAGAGGTTGTTGTAGGTGGAGAAGTTCGAGCTGCCGCGGATGATGCCGTAGACGATGAAGCCGAGGGCCAGTACGGCGCAGATGCCACCGCAGATCAAGCCGGCCAGCGCCTGGCTCCGGTTGGTGGCCACGCCGGCCTTGGCCTTGTTCAACCCCAGGACTCCGAGCACGATCGCCGCGATGCTGACCGGCAGGCCGATGGCCGCGCAACAGAGCAGCGGGAACGCCACGATGCCGAGGATCATCGCGATCAGGCCCTGGGTGTTCTGCGGGGCGGCCGGACCACCCGGGAACTGCGCCCCATAGGGCGGCTGGGCACCGTACGGCGACGGTGGCGGATTGCCGTAGTCCGGCTGAGCGCCGTAGGGCTGCGGCGGCGGAAACGCCGGCCCACCCGAGCCGGGCGGTGGGTAGGACGGCCCGCCCGAGCCCGGCGGTGGGTAGGACGGCCCGCCCGAGCCCGGCGGCGGGTAGGATGGCCCACCCGAGCCCGGCGGCGGGTACGACGGCGCTGCTGGTGGCTGGTACGGATCGACGGGCGGGGTGAATCCGGGCGGCTGCTGCTGGTAAGGGTCTTCCTGGCCGGGCTGCATGAGGTGTCGTCTCCTAAAACCACACAGACGGTCGCCCGCGAGGGGCACGTACCGATCACGGTAGAGAGCGGCAGTCTAACGGTTGGCCGTATCGCGCCTGCTGGGGCGACTGGCGGGACAGCCCGGGGGATTCCCGGGGCGGCTGTTTCGGTAGGCTGCTCAAGTGACTGACCCCGCGCCCGTCCGCCTGGTCGTCCTCGTCTCCGGCTCCGGCAGCAACCTGCAGTCCCTGCTCGACGCGACCGCCGACCCGGCGTACGGCGCCCAGGTAGTCGCCGTCGGCGCGGACCGCGACGGCATCGCCGGTCTCGACCGGGCTGTCGCCGCCGGCGTGTCGACCTTCGTCGATCCGGTGCGGGCTTACCCGACCCGGGACGACTGGGATGCGGCGCTGACCGCGCACGTCGCCGAGCACAAGCCCGACCTGGTCATCTCGGCGGGCTTCCTCAAGCTCGTCGGCGCCCGCTTCCTCGCGGCCTTCGGCGACCGCTATCTGAATACGCACAATGCCCTGCTGCCGTCCTTCCCGGGCATGCACGGCCCCCGCGACGCCCTGGCCTACGGGGTGAAGCTGGCCGGCGCGACCTTGTTCTTCGTCGACGCGGGTGTCGACACCGGGCCGATTGTCGCCCAGGTGGCCGTCCCGGTGCTGGACGACGACACCGAGGACACCCTCACCGAGCGCATCAAGCAAGCCGAACGCGCGCAACTGGTCGAGCAGATCGGCCGGCTGGTCCGCGAGGGCTGGACCATCCGTGACAGAAAGGTCACTATCCCATGAGCGAGCTCAGCGCCGGCATGAGTAGCGAGGGCCGCCGGCCGATCCGGCGGGCGCTGCTGAGCGTCTACGACAAGACCGGGCTGGTCGAGCTCGCGCAGGCGCTGCACGCGGCCGGGGTGCAGATCGTCTCCACCGGCTCGACGGCCAAGACGGTCGAGGCGGCCGGGGTGCCGGTCACCCAGGTCGAGCAGCTGACCGGCTTCCCGGAGTGCCTGGACGGGCGGGTCAAGACCCTGCACCCGACGGTGCACGCGGGGCTGCTGGCCGACCTGCGGCTGCCCGCGCACTCCGCGCAGCTGGCCGAGCTGGAGATCGAGCCTTTCGACCTGCTGGTGTCCAATCTGTATCCGTTCTCGGCGACGGTCGCCTCCGGCGCGAGTGTCGACGAGTGTGTGGAACAGATCGACATCGGCGGGCCGGCGATGGTCCGCGCCGCGGCCAAGAATCACCCGTCGGTTGCGGTTGTCACGTCCGTCGAGGCGTACGGAATGGTTCTGCGGGCGGTGCGGGAGGGCGGCTTCTCGCTGACGCAGCGCAAGCTGCTCGCCGCTCGCGCCTTCGCGGACATCGCGGAGTACGACGTCGCCGTCGCCAACTGGACCGCCACGACGCTGGCCGGCGAGGCGGGCTGGCCCGAGTTCACCGGCCTGGCCCTCAAGCGGGAAAGCACGCTGCGCTACGGCGAGAACCCGCACCAGCAGGCCGCGCTCTACCTCGATCCGAGCGCGCCCGCCGGCCTCGCGCAGGCGAAGCAACTGCACGGCACCGAGATGTCCTACAACAACTACGTCGACGCGGAC
>JAVHVY010000020.1:0-19253 GCA_032160305.1 Actinoplanes sp. | reverse complement strand
CCTGGCCTACACCGACGCGGCCGGCCAGAAGGCCCGCCCGGTGCTCGTACACCGCAGCCTGGCCGGCTCGATGGAACGGCTGTTCGCGCACCTGATCGAGGTGCACGCGGGAGCCTTCCCGGTCTGGTACGCACCGGTGCAGCTCGTCGCCGTACCGGTCGGCGCCGAGCAGCACGCCGCGGCGGCAGCCTTCGTCCGGGCGGCGGTCGAGGCGGGGTTGCGGGCGCAGGTCGACGCCGACGGCTCGCTCGGCGCGCGGATCCGGGCTGCGGCCGGGCGCAGGATTGCGTACCTGGCGGTGATCGGCGAGCGGGAGGCGCGGCACGGGTCGGTGGCGCTGCGGCTGCGCGACGGCCGGCAACTGCCGCCGATGCCGGGCCGGGAGGCGATCGCCCTGATCGGGTCGGTGGCCGCCGCCCGGTCGCTGCGTCTGCTGCCCGGATGACGGTCTCCCCGCTGAGTGAGGCGAGCGGCGATCAGCGGGAGACCGCCACCCGCAGGGCGATCGCCCGGGAGAAGACGTCGACCACCTGGGTCGGGTCGGTCGCCACGAAGACGCCGCCGCCGACCGTCCGGGTGATCTCGTCCAGGGGTGCCCGGGCCACCGCGTCGCCCACGCCGACGATCACGATCTGCACCGGACGGCCCGGGTCCTTCAGCGCCGTCAGCTGGGCCTGCAGGTCGGTCAGGGTGAGGTCGCCGCCCGTCGCGGCGTTCACCCCGTCGGTCATCACCAGGACCGAGTTGACCCGGCCCGCCTGCCAGCCCTGCTGGACGGCCTTGTAGGCGTCCAGGATCGTGCGGTAGAGGCCGGTGTCGGGGCCGTGCGCGGCGATGCCGGTCAACGAGCGGGCCACGTCGGACCGGTTGTTGATCAGCTGCCCGATCGGTACGAGCTGGCGGTGGGTGGCGCCGTCGAACTCCCAGATGCCGACCTGCCAGTCGTCGCTGAACAGGCCCAGCCCGCCGCGCGCCGCCGCCAGGGTCACCGCCATCCGGCTGTCGCCGCCGCCGCGTACGACCGGGTCGGTCATGCTCCTGGACGCGTCCAGCACCGCCAGCAGCCGGGCCGGCGCGACCACCCCGGACCAGCCGGCCAGCGCCCGGTTGATCGCCACCACGTCGACGAGCTGCCTGCCGGGCTGGGGCGTGGCAATCGTGGCCGGCGCGCCGGTCGGGCGGCTGAACGAGGCCGCCGAGCTGCCGTCCGCGTTGCGGAAGCCCGCCCGGCTGAGGCTGTCGGCGCTGCCGCGCAATGCGTGGTAGAGCGACTCCGCGGCGGCCGCCTGAGCGCTCGCGGCGCCGGGCATCACCAGGAACGGATAGTCCAGCGGCAGCGCCGCCGGGCTGGGGTAGACCGCCACCAGCGGCACCGACGGCGACGCGTTGTTGTAGGTGATGACGTCCTGCTCCGACAGCGGGGCGAAGCCCAGCGCGCTGGCCACCGACGCCTCGTCGGACGCCTGCGGGAACTCCTGGAGAAGGTTGGCACGCAACGCGGACCGGCCGGTGGCCAGCGCGTGCAGCACGCCGGGCAGCGCGGAGCCCGCGGTGGAGTTCAGCGCGAGCAGGCCGGACAGCCCGACGGCGTCGCGGGCCGGCTCGACGATGCCGGACCGCAGCGTCGTACTGGTGGTGACCTCGCGGACCAGGTCGCGGTAGGTGAGTTCGCGGTCCGGCCAGCCGGCCTTCTGGGCCACCGGGGCGGGCATCGCCAGCACCACCGGGCTGAGCGCGATCGAACCCTCTTGGGCGACGCTCAGGCCGGGCACCGCGGCCCGCAGCCGGACCAGCCAGGTGGACGAGTCGGCGATCCAGACGTCCGGGACCGCGACCGTGCCGGTGGCCGTGTCCAGCCCGCTGAGCGACGCCTTCTGCTCGCGGCTGATGGCGGCGGCGACATCGGACGGCTCGGCCGCGGTGATGGCGACCGTGACGCAGAGGCCCTTGCGATCCGCCTCGCCCGCCGACCACGCCTGGGCGGTCTGCCGCACGACGGGCGCGATGTCCTCGGCGACGGCGACGGTCAGCCTGAGCTGGCCTGTGCAGCCCGCGTCGGCGAGCATCGGCAGCCCGAACCGCAGACCGACGGCAACCACTAACACCGCCAGCCCGGCGGCTGCGGCGGCGGCCGTGCGGCGGTGCAGACGATGTCTATGCCTACCCGACACCTAGCTATCATCGGGGTACGCGCCGCTCAGCGCTACCTGGCTCGCCCAGGAATCTACCTAGATCAGCCTGGAAGGCCGACGGAGCATCCGTTGCGAGAAGGTAGAGCACGGCAGGGCCCCTCCTGCCAGCCATGCCCGACGGCACCGCCACGATCGTCGTGCCCTGCCGGTCCATCCTGGCCCGTTCGGCGGCGTCACCGTCACCGGCGGCGGCTACGGCTCCTCGCTCTACCCGACGCCCGGCTCGCCGGACGACTGCTCCGGCCTGACCGACCGCGCGCCCAACGTGGAGGGCCCGAACGCGACGACGGTCGAGCCGCTACCGGAGTGCCACGACGCCGTTGTCACCGATTCGGGACGGTGGTGCCGATCCGGTGAACACGGAATATCATGTGGGGACGCGCTCCCCTGAGGCAGGTGACCATGCTCGACGATGTCGAACGGCAGAGGTTGTCCGAGATCGACGCCTGGTTCCAGCAGAGCGACCCACGCCTGGCGCGCCGTTTCGCCCGGGATCGTCAGCACTGGTGGACCCGTCCGGTGGTGGCGATCCTGTCGATCGCCGCCGGCCTGATCGTCGCGATCCTGGCCGGCGCCGCCCTGGCCGGGCCGCCCGCCGCCATCGAGGGCGGCCTGATCGTGCTGGCCGTGACCGCCGGGTGCAAGCTGCAGAGCCGGTCTGCGCGCCCCGGCATCGCCAGTGAGGATGTCACACCGGGCCGGTGATCCGCGCCCAGGCGCCGCGATCAGCCCTGATCGGCCATCGACGGGCCGACGTGGGTGTCCAGCCACTGCCGCAGCGGACGGCTGGTGCGCAGGAAGTCGACGATCCGGTTCTTCGCGGCGGCGGTGCCGAGCCACTGCGCCGGCGTCCACTCCCGCCACGTGGTGAGTCCCTTGTGCCGCAGCAGGTCCAGCCGGGGATGATCCTTCGGGTATCCGCGCGGCGCGGTCTTCAGCGTGCCGTGACCGTGCACCCCGAGCCCGGCCTGCTCGACGGCCGCGATGAGGGTCGTCAGTTCCGCGCCGGTCCGGTCGTCGGCGACCGCGCGGCGGTAGCGGTCGAGCTGGTCGGGCGCCATCTGGTACATCCCGCAGCCGGCGGCCAGCCCGTCGGCGGAGAGCTGCAGGTAGCCACCGGCTTCCAGCCAGGCCCCGAGGTGGGTCTTGTACGGCGCCTTGTCGCGGCTGAACCGGACGTCCCGGTACGGACGGAAGATCCGCCCCGCCCCGAATTCCGGCTCCAGCGCCGCGAGCAGTTCCACCATCGGCGCGTACACCTGCGCGTCGTAGAACTCCTTGTGACCGGTCCAGTAGGTCTTGGAGTTGTCGGCGGTCAGGCCCTCGTAGAACTCGAGGGCCTCGCTCGGCCAGCCACGAAACGTCACTGACGGATTGTGTGCCTTCGCGGCCGGGCTCGCCACCACCGGCGCGCCGGGAGGATACCCGGGCGAGATCTTCTCGGCCACGGCCATCAGCGGTCGGGGCGTTCGGTCCGGGCCGTCGGATCCTCTCGGGCATGATGGATCGATGTCGCCGCGCCGCCGGATCCTGCTGGTCACCGTCGCCGCGATCGTGGTGCTGGTGCTGGTCGTCGTCGGCGTCCGGCTGCTGGCGCGCAGCTCCGCGGATGCGGGGCCGCGCCCGGATCAGGCCGTCCCCGGCACGGTGCTGCTCGTGCCCGGCTACGGCGGCAGCCAAACCGCGCTGACCCGCCTGGCCGGGCGGCTGACCGCCGCCGGGCGCACCGCCCAGGTCCTCACCCTGCCCGACGGCGGTACCGGCGACCTGCTGGAACAGGCCGACACGCTGGACACCGCGGTACGCCGAGCGTTGCAGGCCGGCGTGCCCTCAGTCGACGTGATCGGGTATTCGGCCGGCGGCGTGGTGACCCGGCTGTGGGTCGAGCGGCACCGGGGCGCCGAGGTGGCCCGCCGGATCGTCACGCTGGGCTCTCCCCTGCACGGCGCGAAGATCGCCGCGGTGGGCGCCGCCCTGACCCCGGACGCCTGCCCGCGGGCCTGCCGTCAGCTCGCCCCGGGCAGTTCCGTGTTGGACGGCATCGCCGACAAGGCTCTGCCGGCCGGGCTGCCCTGGCTGTCGATCTGGACGGCGACCGACGAGACCGTGCAACCGCCGGACTCGGCCCGACTCGACGGCGCGGTGAATGTGGAACTGCAGAGCATCTGCCCGCAATCCCAGGTGTCGCACAGCGACCTGCCGACGGATCCGGCCGTGACCGCCCTGGTCCTGGCCGCGCTCGGGGCACCGCCGCTGAGCCTGCCGACGGGCTGTCCGACGGGTTAGTCCCCGCCGCCGCGCTGTTCAGTCCCTGCCGCCGCGCTGTTCAACCCCTGCCGCCGCGCTGTTCAGTCCCTGCCGCCGCGCTGTGCGAGGCGGCAGGGATCGGGAGGAGGTAGGTCTGCTTCCGAGCTAGTTCGCCACGTCCTTGGTCATGAAGTTGGCCCACGCCGCGCCGAGCAGCACGACCAGGTAGACCAGTTGCAGGCCGAGGCCGCGTTCGATGTCGCGCCACAGGATCGGCTCGCGGAAGAAGTCGATCCACGCGAACCAGTACCGGGTCGGCAGGTACGGCCTGATCGACGTGGCGGCGTCCAGGGTGACCAGCACCTGACTGGTCACCAGCACCGCCAGGGCGCCCATCGCCGCGCCCAGCCCCGAGTCGGTCACCGTCGACAGGAACAGCGCGATCGAGGCCACCCCGAGCATCGACACGACGATGAAGGCGACCGTCCCGAGCAGCCGCAATGCCAGCCCGGCCGGGGTGATCGTCACCCCGGACAACGAGGTCACGTCGGCCGGCAGCGCCACCCCGGCGGACGGCTGGACCCGAACAGCAGCAACCCGGTCAGATACGCGGTGACCAGCACCGAGGCGATCGCGAAGAGGACGAAGACGATCAGCGATACCAGTTTGGCGACCAGCAGCCGGGTCCGCCCGACCGGCCGGATCAGCAGGTAGCGCAGGGTACCCGCGGACGCCTCGCCGGCCACCGAGTCGCCGGCCAGCACGGCCACCGACACGGGCAGGAAGATCGGCAGCACCAGTGCCATCGCCGCGGCCGGGTAGAGCGCGCCGTTGCTCAGCACCGCGGACAGGAACGCGCCGCCCTGCCCGGGCGGCGGCGGGATCCGGGTGGTCGCCAGGAAGATCGCCACGATCAACGGCAACAGGCAGAGCAAGAGCGTGATCGCGTACGTCCGGGGGCGGCGGAACAGTTTCGCCACCTCGACGCCGATCACGCCGCTTCGATCCGGTCGGAGCTGGTGGTCGTCGCGTCCAGGACGACCTGTTCGAGGGAGCGCCGCTCGCCGGCGATCGAGCTGACCCGGATGCCGGCGGCGACCAGTTCGGCGTTCAGCGTGCCGGCGTCGGCGTGCCGGACGGTGAGCTGCTCGCCGTCGCGGTGCTCCACCCGGCCGTCCAGTAGCGCCACCACCCGCTCCGGTTCACTGGTGCCGACCAGCACCCGCCCGGTCGGCGAGCGCAGCGTCGCCAGGTCGTCCTGCAGTACCAGCCGGCCCCGATCCATCACGCCGACCCGGGTGCACAGCGCCTCGATCTCGCCGAGCAGGTGGCTGGAGAGGAAGACCGTCGCGCCGGCCGTGTTCAGCTCGGTGAGCAGGTCGCGGATCTCCCGGATGCCACGCGGGTCGAGGCCGTTCGTCGGCTCGTCCAGGATCAGCAGCCGGGGCTGCCGCAGCAGCGCGCTGGCCAGCCCGAGCCGCTGGCGCATGCCGAGCGAGTAGGCCCGCACCGGCCGCCGGTCGATCCCGGCCAGCCCGACCCGTTCCAGCGCCTCGCCGACCCGCCGGCGCCGGTCGCGCCGGTCGCCGCCGGGGCCGGCCGCGTCGAACAGGGCCAGGTTGGTGCGCCCGGACAGGTGCGGGTACATGCCCGGGCCTTCGACCAGCGCGCCGATCGACGGCAGCACCGCTGTGACCCGCTTGGGCACCGGCTCACCGAGCACCTCGATCTCGCCTTCGGTGGCGAAGACGAGACCCAGCAGCATGCGTACGAGAGTGGTCTTGCCCGAGCCGTTTGGGCCGAGCAGGCCGTAGCGGTCACCTTCGCGGACGTCGAGGGCGACGTCGTCGACGGCGACGACCTTGCCGAAGGTCTTGGTCAGGCCCCGGGTGGTGATCACGAGGCGGCTCCGGCGAGATCCGCGGCGACCCGCTGCAGGACGGCCGGCCGGACCAGCCCGGCGACCAGAAAAGTGCGCTCTCCGCGGACGACCAGGACGCTGAGCAGGCCGGTGCCGAGCAGAGCCGCCTGGGCCCGCGGCACGGGCACCGCGGCGCCGTAGGCGGCGATCTGGTCGTACGCCTGCGATCCGAACCGGCCCGGCAGCGCGACCACGACGAGCTGGTTCAGGCCGGTGCCGTAGACGCCGACCGCGGAGATCCGGGCGACACCGTCGCGGCGCGGCAGCCCGTCGAGTTGCGCCGGGAGCTGACCGTAGCGGCGGCGGTTGATCGCGCTGAGCAGGTCGGGCGCCGCGGTCTCGGTGTAGCCGATCGCGTCCCGGGCCGCCGGCGGGTTCAGCACGGCCGGACCCGGAGTGCTGAAGTGCAACTCGAGGAAGCGGGTCATGAAGACCGGCCGCTGACCGCCCTTAGCGGTGATCTCGGCCTGCACGGGCAGGCCGGTGGCCGGGTCGGCCCAGAGGTCGATGTGCGCGACCGTGGTCTCGGCGCCGGTCGGCACGATCCGCAGCCCGGCCGCGTCGATCCCGGCGACCCGTCTGCCGGCCAGCGGCTCGGCGCGCTCCCCCGCGGCCAGGTCGATCAGCGTGTGCACCAGCGTCGGCGGGATCAGGTCGGCCGCGCGGGGCAGCCGGACCGGCTGGTCGCCGGAGATCCGGGAGAGCTGGTTGTCGCCGTAGTCCCAGACGTACTGGAAAGCCGGGGTCTGGTAGAGGTCGCGTTCCGAGCCGCCGTTGATCACGTCGACCCGCCAGCGGTCCTTGGTGGCATACCAGGTGCGCATCTCGGTGGTGCCGCTGACCAGGGCGGCGACCTGTTCCAGGTTGCGCAGCGCGGGCAGCGGCAGCAGGCCGCTGCTCTGTGCATAGCCCTGATACGGCACCGTGCGGGAAGCCGCGATCCGGGACATCAGGGCGGTCGGGGCGATGCCGGCGGCCCGCGCCGGTCGCAGCTGCAGAGCGACCGGCACGGCACAGAGCAGCACGGTGACGGCGAGCACGAGAGCCCACCGCCCGCGCGCCTGCGCCCCGACGACGGTGCGGCTCGGCCCCATAGCCAAGAACCGTACCCGCGCCACGGCGGTGGCAGCCGCTGTTGGATCCGCTGCCAGAGGGCGGGCACGTTCGGCGGCTCCCACCGCCGCGCACCGGGGTGCGGTCGCGCTACTCCGCGACCGCGACCCGGCGAGGTGGAACACCGACCTGATGGATCAGGGCATCCACACCCCGTGGGTGCCTTCATGCGTAGGTACCGCCGTGGCCGCCGTGTCGCGCTCGGCTAAGCGGACAAAATAGACATAATGGATCAACATAACTCCCCGTGATCCTGGACCCCCGATGCGCATTCTCTGCTCTGTCAACCCGGCCCCCGGCCACCTCTTCGCCATGGTTCCACTCGCCTGGGCCCTGCATCTGGAGGGCCATCAGGTGATCGTGGCGGCGCCGCGGGTGCTGGCCCCGCTGATCCGCCGATCGGGGCTCACCGCGGCCGTGGTCGGCGGCGACACCACCGTCTTGTCCTGCCGGCCGGCGGGCCGGCCGATCGGCGGCGCCGGCCTCGACCTCGACGCGTACGTGACGATCGCCGAACGCACCACGCCGGAGCTCGTCGACCTGGTCCGGACCTGGCAGCCCGACCTGATCGTCACCGAGCCGGCAGCGTTCGCCGGCCCGCTCGCCGCCACCGTGACCGGTACGCCGTGGGTACTGCATCAGGGCGGCCTGCAACCGGCCGACGAGGTGGTGCAGGACGCGCTGAGCCGGGTCGCCGACCGCCTGGACCGGCTCGGCCCGGCCCCGAAACCGCCGATGGCCACGATCGACACCAGCCCGCCGAGCATGCGGCCGGCCCCGACCTTCGGCAGTGTCCTGGCGATGCGGCCGGTGGCCTACCACGGCGCGTGCACCGCCCCGGAGTGGCTGCTCGCCGCACCGGAACGCCCGCGGGTGTGCGTGTCGATGGGCACCGTGGCGATCCCGGAGGGCGTCGAGGGGCTGACCGCCGCGCTGCACGGCCTCGGCGACCTCGCGATCGACGTGATCGTCTCCGGCGCCGGGGCGCACGCCGTCGCGGACCTGCCGGCCAACGCGACGCGGGTCGGCTGGGTACCGCACCACCACCTGCTGCCGGGCTGCGACCTCTTCGTGCACCACAGCGGAGCGACCAGTTCGACAGCCGCCCTGGTGGCGGGCCGCCCACACCTGGTGATGCCGCAGATGGCGGACCAGTTCTCCATCGCCGAACGCCTGACCCGCGCCGGGGTGGCCCGATGCGTGCCGTTCGCCGACCGTGGACCGCAGGCCGTCCGGGACGCCGCGCTGGACCTGCTCGACGACCCGTTCTACGCCGCCCGAGCCGAGCGGCTGCGCAAGGAGATCGCGGCGATGCCGGCTCCCGGCACCGTGGCCGCCGACCTGATCTCCCGACTGCGATAGGAATTAGATGATCAGCGGTCTCCAAGGAGCCCAGCCGGGCGTTACCGGCGTCGACAAAAACGAGGGTCAGGAGGGCTGGGGAAACTCCTCGATCGGCCGGTCGCGCATGTAGTCGGCCAACGTCTCCCAGACCGCCGGGTTGACGATCCCGTGATCCATGTGGTCGGGATGCCCCGCGTAGTCCGGATTGACTAGATACCCCGCGATGACCAGCGACTGGGTGCCGACCACCAGGGCGGCGGTCTTCTCGGAGTCAGTCGTACCGGTCTTGCCGAAGACCGGGTGCCCGACCGCGCCGTGCGCCGCCTGGGCCGTCGCGCCCGCGCAACTGCCCAGCTGGGCCTGGTCGCCGACCGGGCAGCGGGCCGCGTCGAGCGCCTTGCGGGCCACCTCGACGCTGGTCGCGCGCTTGCATTGCGGCTTGCCGATGTCCAGCTTCTTGCCGTCGTGAGTCGTGATCGACTGCACCGGGGTGGGCGTGCAGTACATCCCGTCCCCGGCCAGCGTCGCGTAGGCGTCGGCGATGTCCAGCGGGGTCGAAGCCGAGACCCCCAGGGTGAACGCGCCCCAGTCGTGCGCGTACTTCTGGGCACGTTCCTCGTCGTCCTTCTGCCGGAACTGCACACCGAACCGTTCGGCGACGTCGACGACCTTCTCCGCGCCGACCCGCTCCTGCAGCGGAACGAAGTACGTGTTGACCGACTTGCCGAAGCCCGTCCACATGTTGTACTTGCCGGCCTCGTCAGCCGACGAGTTCGTCGGGCAGTAGTGCCCGCCGCACTCGGGTGCGGCCGCCGAGTCGAGATAGCCGGAGATGTACCGGGCCGGGGCGTCGATCGTGTAGTCCAGGCCGTAGCCGTTCTCCAGCGCCGCGACCATGGTGAATATCTTGAACACCGAGCCGGCCTGGTAGCCGCCGATGTCGCCGCCGCCGGTGATGATCGGGTTGGTGGTGTTCGGGTACGTGCCGCGCACACCCTGGGCGGCCCGGACCGGGTCGGAGGACAGCGGATTCGGGTGCGCCGGGTCGGGCAGCTTGAACGTGCGGTTGGCGGCCAGGGTGCGGACCCGGCCGGTCTTCGGCTCGACCCCGGCCAACAGCAGCGCGTTCCGGCTGGAATTGGACAGGTGCTGCTTGATCCGGGTCTGTGCCGCGTGCTGGGCGGTCAGGTCGAGCGAGGTGACGATGGCGTAGCCGCCGCTCTTGAGCAGCCGCTCCCGGTCGTAGCGGTTCTCGCCGAACGCGGGTTGGTCCAGCCACCAGCGGTAGAAGTAGTCGCAGAAGAAGCCCCACTCGTTCTTCGCCACCGCCGCGCAGCCCCTGCCGACGTGCCGGGTGGTGGTGGGGACCTTCACGGTCACGGCCTTGGCGGCGTCCTCGGCGGTGATGTACTTCAGCGCGACCATGCCGTCGATCACGTACTTGCGGCGGTCGAGCATCTTCGCATGGCCGCTCGCGGTGGTCGGGTCGAACAGGGTCGGGCCCTTCACCAAACTGGCCAGCTCGGCGGCCTCGGCGACGGTCAGCGTCTTCGGTGTCTTCTTGAAGTAGACCTGGCTGGCCGCGTAGACGCCGTAGGCGCCGTTGCCGAACGGGGCCGTGTTCAGATAGCGCTCGAGGATCTGCTCCTTGGTGAGGTGCTTCTCCAGCTCCAGCGCGTACTTCATCTCGGTGAGCTTGCGCTCCGGGGTCTTCTTCGTCGCGTCCACGACCTCTTGTGGGCTGGTCGCGGAGTAGGCCAGCGACATCCGCACGACCTGCATGGTCAGCGTCGACGCACCCTGCTGACCGTCGGTGCCGCCCTGGTTGTTGTTGACGAAGGCCCGCGCGACACCCTTGAAGTCGACCCCGTTGTGCTGGTAGAACTTGCGGTCCTCCGCGGCCACGATGGCCTGCTGCATCGAAGCGGCGATGTCCTTGATCGGCACGTCCATCCGCAGCTCGTCGTACATCACCGCGATCGGGGTCTTGCCGTCGGCGGCATAGATCCGGCTGAACTGCGGCGAGGTCTGCGTCCGCAGCTCGGTGGGCAGCGCCGAGAAGTTTTCCGCCCCGGCCTTGGCGGCCAGACCCGACACCGCCACCGCCGGGAACGACGCGGCGGCCACCACCACCCCGGCCAGCAGGCCGCAGATCAGCAACGAGCCGACACTGGTGAACAGGTGATCGTCGTGAGCGCGTTTACGGAAAAGCACGCCTGGCACCATAACGGCAGGGGCCAACCCGACGGAATCCACCCGCACTGCGGCAGAATCGGCGTTCATGAGTGATCAAGGCACCGAAGGCGACCGGCAACTCGACATCATCGTCTACGGCGCGACTGGCTTCGTCGGCGTCCTGACCGCCGCCTACCTGGCGAAACACGCCCCGGCGGGCACTCGGATAGCGCTCGCCGGGCGGTCCGCGGCCCGGCTCGAGGCGACCCGCGCCGAGCTCGGCGTCGACTGGCCGATCGTGGTCGCCGACGCCGCCGACGAGCCCAGGCTCACCGAACTGGCCCAATCCACCCGTGTGGTCCTCACCACAGTCGGCCCGTACGCCAAGTACGGCCGCGTGCTGGCCCACGCCTGCGCCGCGGCCGGCACCGACTACGTCGACCTGACCGGCGAGGTGCTCTTCGCCCGGGCCAGCATCGACGAGAACGACGAGCTGGCCCGCACCACCGGCGCCCGGATCGTCCACTCCTGCGGCTTCGACTCGATCCCCTCCGACCTCGGCGTGCACGTCCTGCACTCCCTGGTGCAGGCCGACGGCGCCGGCGAGCTGACCGACACCACGCTGGTCGTGACCAGCATGCGCGGCGGCATCAGCGGCGGCACCGTCGACTCGCTGCGCCACCAGCTGGACGTCGCGAAGAAGGACCCGGCACTGCGCCGGCTCGCCGCGAGTCCGTACTCGCTGAGCCCGGACCGGGCCCGCGAACCGGACCTGGGCCGGCAGGAGGACGTGCTGACGCTGCCCGGCCGGGCCGTCGACGCCCGGCTGCGTGGCACCCTGGCGCCGTTCATGATGGCCTCCTACAACACCCGGGTGGTCCGGCGCAGCAACGCGCTGCGCGAATGGGTATACGGCCGGGGTTTCCGCTACCGCGAGCTGATGAGCGTCGGCGCGTCGCCGCTGTCGCCGGTGCTCGCCACCGGCACCAAGCTGGCGCTGGGCGCCCTGGTCGTCGGACTGTCCCTGCCGCCGACCCGGTTCGTGCTCGACCGGTTGCTGCCCAAGCCGGGCGACGGCCCCGACGCGAAAGCCCGCGAGCAGGGCCACTTCACGATGGACATCTACACCACGACCACCACGGGGGCCCGCTACCAGGCCCGGGTCAAGGCGAAGGGCGACCCCGGGTACGCCGCGACGGCGGTGATGTTCGGCGAGTCGGCGCTCGCCCTGGTGCACGACCGGGCCGCGCTGCCGCCGTCCCCGGGCGGGGTGCTCACCCCGGCGACCGGCCTCGGCGACGCCCTGGTCGGCCGGCTGCGCGCGGCCGGAGTGCAGCTCTCGGCCCAGAAGCTGGGCAGCTCAGCGACCGACGGCACCGACCAGCGGACAGCCGTCGAGTAACCCGATCGCCCGGCCGCACGGAGATCCCGGCCCGGGCCGCGCGGCTCAGCAGCCGGCGGGCGCCGACCAGCGGACAGCCGTCGAGTAGTCCGCGCCGACGCTCCGCGGTCCGCCCGGCGGCACGGAGATCCCGGCCCGGGCGGGGCGCCGCGCGGCTCAGCGGACGACCGCGCCGACCAGCGGACGGCCGTCGAGCAGCGCGGCCAGATTCTCGGCGATCCGCTCGGCCGCGTCGATCGGGCGGCCACCCGCGGCGTGCGGCGAGATGATCACCGCGGGCTCGTCCCACAGGCCCGACTCCGGCGGCAGCGGCTCGGACTCGAAGACGTCCAGCGCCGCACCGCCGAGCCGCCCGGCCCGGATCGCGGCGAGCACGGCGGCCTCGTCCACCGTGCTGCCGCGCCCGACATTGACCAGCCACGCATGTGCCGGGAGTTGCGCCAGGACATCGGCGTTCAGGGCGTACGCGGTCTGCGGGGTGGCCGGCAGAATCATGATCAACACGTCGGTCCGGGGCAGCAACGCGGGCAGGTCGTCCCGCGTGACCACTGCAAAGCCGTGCCGTTGGCCCGCGCTGCGGGCGACGCCGGTGACCTGGGCGCCGAGCGCGGCCAGGTAGGGGCTCAGCGTGGCCGCAATCCCGCCGAAGCCCCAGACGGCCACCCGCGCGCCGCGCAGCGTCCGGAAGCTGTCCGGCTCCCGCACCGGCTGCGGTCCGCCCAGCTCGCCCGCCCAGCGACGCCCGACCTGAGCGCGGACCAGCAGGTTGAGCCGGCGGGCGGCGGCCAGGGTGAGCGCCAGAGCGTGCTCGGCGACGGTGGCGTCGTGCAGTCCGGTGCCGGCGGTGACGATCACCTCCGGCGCGAAACCGGCCTCGAGCACCACGTCCGGGCCGGCGGCGAGGGTCTGCACCCAGCGCAGCCGGGTCAGCCGTCGCGCGGCGTCGCGCACCTGGCCGGCGGGGTTGCCCCAGACGACGAGTGCCTCGGCGTCGGCGTGCTCCGCGGGAACCGGCTCGGCGACCGCATAACGGACCGCCTCGACGCCGCCGGGCGGCCTGACGTCGAGGGCGATGCTGTCAGGCAGCAGAATCTTCATGACAGATCACCCTGCCACCCGGGAGTGGGAAAGCATGAGCCTGGTCGCCGCATGAGGGATCACCCTGCCACCCGGGAGTGGGAAAGCATGAGCCTGGTCGCCGCACTAGGGATCACCCTGCCACCCCGGGAGTTGGAACGCATGAGCCTGGTCGCCGCATTAGAGATCACCCTGCCACCCGGAAGTAGGAACGCATGAGCCTGGTCGCCGCATTGCTCGCCGCCATCGGCTACGGAGCCGGCTCGGTGCTGCAGTCCGCCGGCACCCAGGGCCGCCGCACCGCCCGAGCGCTGGCGCGATCGCCGTACTACCTGGCCGGGCTGGCCGTGGACGGCGTCTGCTGGGTGCTGACCCTGGTGGCACTGCGCAGCCTGCCCGTGTACGTGGTGCAGGCCGTCCTGGCCAGCGCGCTGGCGTTTACGGTGCTGCTGGCGCGGGTCTGGCTCAAGGCGACGATGCGGGGCCGGGACGTGGCCGCGATCGGCGCGCTGGCCGCCGCCCTGGCGATCGTCGGCGTCGCCGGCCGCGAGCAACCGGCCCCCGCGCTGACCGGCTCGGTCACGCTACTGCTCACCGCCGGCGGAGTGCTGGTCTGCGCCCTGACCGGCGTGGCCCTGGCCGTGCCGCGGCGGGTCTCGGCGACGACGCTGGCGGTGCTGGCCGGCCTGGCGTTCTCCGGAACCGCCCTGGCGGCCCGCGCGATGCAGGTGCGCAGCCCGCTGTGGCACACGCTGCTGGCGCCGCTGCCGTGGGTCGTCGTCGCCACCGGAGTCGCCGGCACCGCCGTCTACGCCGCCGCCCTCGAACGCGGCGCGGTCGGCCCCGCGACAGCCCTGCTCTGGGCGGTGGAGGTGGTGGTTCCGGCCGTGGTTTCGATCCCTTTGCTGGGCGACGGCGTACGGCCCGGCTGGACGATCCCGCTCGCCACCGCCCTGCTCGTGGTGACCGCCGCGTCCGTGGTCCTGGCCGGAGCGCCGGCGCCAGCCACGTTCGCCGAGCAGCCGGCAGCCACCTAGCTCGGATGTAGACCTATCTTCCAACCGCAGCAACCGTCGGCTCTCCCGCAGCCGGTCGCCCGGGCCCGCCAGCGCAGCGGCCGCACGAACGGGGCGACATTGTCCGCATCGTTCGGTGGGCGACCCTAGTCTGGGCCGCAGAGGCGTTTGCCGACCGCCGCGTCGGGTAAACGCGCTGCCTGCGTATCGTGCTCGTACCCCGGCGGTCAGCCGGCCCGTCATCGCGTCGAGGAGTTCACCCGTCATGGCCTGGGTCAACGAAGTCCGGCAACGAGCCGAAAACCGGCTGTCCGCCGCACGGCGCGGCCAGCCGCCGCCGTACGTCCCCTCGGGCGACCTCGGCGAGCCGGTGATGATGGTGGCGAGCACTCCGACCGCCGACGACGCCCTGCCCGGCGGGGTCCGGATCGCCGCCGCCTGGGCCTGGCGGGTGATCCTGTTCATCGTGGCGGTCTACGTGCTGCTGCAGGTCATCGCGCTGCTGCGGATCGTGGTCATCCCGGTGGTGGTGGCGTTGCTGCTGGCGGCGCTGTTCCAGCCGGTCGCGGCCCTGCTGCGCCGACGCGGCGTGAACAAGTCGCTCGCGGCGGCCCTGGTCCTGGTGACCAGCCTGATCGTGGTCTTCGGCGGGCTGGGCCTGATCGTGCAGACCTTCATCTCCCAGCTCGGTGACCTGACCTCGCAGGTCAGTAACGGTATCGACGAGGTGCAGAGCTGGCTGGCGGCCGGGCCGCTGCACATTTCGCAGACCCAGATCAACAGCAACATCGAGTCCCTGCAGAAGTCGATCACCTCGAACCGCGCCGCCCTCACCTCAGGCGCGCTGAACACCGCGGCCACGGTCGGCGAGGTCGCCGCCGGGTTCTTCCTGGTGCTGCTGACCCTGTTCTTCTTCCTGCGCGACGGCGGGCAGATCTGGTCCTTCCTGTGCCGGCTGCTGCCCCGTGCCGCCCGGGTGCCGACCGCCCGGGCCGGTCACTACGCCTGGCACACCCTGGTCTCCTACGTCCGGGCCACCGTGCTGGTGGCACTGGTCGACGCGATCGGCATCGGCATCGGCCTGGCGGTGATGCGGGTGCCGCTGGTGCTGCCGCTGGCCGCGCTGGTCTTCATCGGGGCGTTCATCCCGGTCATCGGCGCGACCATCACCGGCGTGGTGGCGATCCTGGTCGCGCTGGTCACCCAGGGTCCGATCACCGCGCTGATCATCCTCGGCGTGGTCATCGCCGTGCAGCAGCTCGAAGGGCACGTCCTGCAGCCGCTGATCATGGGCCGGGCGGTCGCGCTGCACCCGCTCGCGGTGATCCTCGCCATCGCCACCGGCGTCGTGGTCGCGGGCATCGTCGGCGGCCTGGTCGCCGTCCCGCTGCTGGCCGTGCTCAACACCGCGATCCGCTACCTGGTCAGTCACCCCGGCGGCGAGCCGACCCCGGAGGACGACCCGCCCGGCACCCGCCCGGCCGACGAGAGCGAGCAGGAAGCCGAAGCGGTCACCACGGCGCAGGACACCCCTTCGCCGGACGCCTCTCCGCAGGACGCCCCTCCGCAGGACACTCCTCCGCAGGACACCCCTCCGCGGGAAACGGTGCCCGCGCCGAGCGCGCGCCCCGCTCCGGCGGCGTAGCTGGCACGAAGCCGGGACTACCCGCCGTACCGGCAGGCTTACCCTGAGCCCAGGCCCGGCGGACCGCTTCCTGCCGGGACTTCCGAACGGAGGCTCCGGCCATGATGAGATCCACTGCCCTGCGCGTCGTCGTCACCTTCACAGCAGTCGCCGCTCTCGCGGCCGGCTGCGGCGGCAAAGCCGCCGAATCCACCGCCACCCCGTCGCCGGCCCCGGCGGTCGCGGTCGTCCCGGTGTCCGCCACCACCACACACCCGGCCTGGCCGACCACCCCGGTCACGGTCGTGCACCACCCGGCGGTGCCGCCGGTCCCGGTCGTCACCGGCGTCCGGTACGCGGCCCACCGCGACGAACGCTACGACCGGTTCGTCTTCGACATCCCCGGACCGGTGCCCGGCTACACGGCGAAGTACGTGCCGAAGGTCGTCGCGGACGGCTCGGGCAACCCGATCCCGGTGCCGGGCAGATACTTCCTGCTGATCGTCTTCAATCCGGCGCAGGCGCACACCGGCGGCGGCGCCGCCACGATCTCCGGCACCCACACGATCAACCTGCCCATGATCAAGTCGTACGCGGTCGCCGGCGACTTCGAAGGCTACGTCTCCGTCGCCCTGGGGCTGAACGCCAAGGCCGGCTTCCACATCGGTGAGTTGGACGGCCGCGTCTACATCGACGTCGCGGCCTGACGGGCCGGCCCTGTTGTGACAGGCTGCGGGGATGGCCGACCCGCTGCTCGACAAGGCTGCCGCCGCCGACGCCCTCGCCCAGGTGTGCGCGGCGGCGGGTCCCTACCTTGATTCGCTGGCCGAGCGCCCGGTCGTCGACCGGGACTCGGCCGGCCTGCTCAGCGGGCTGCACGGCCCGCTGCCCGAGGACGGCGCCGGCACCGCCGTGGCCGTCCAGCGGCTGCTGGAGATCGGCACCGCGGCCGGGACGGCCTCGTCCGGGCCGCGGTTCTTCCACTTCGTCACCGGCGGGTCGACCCCGGCCGCGCTGGCCGCCGACTGGACCGCGTCGCTGCTCGATCAGAACAGCTTCGCCCGGATCTCCTCGGCGTTCGCGCACGAGACCGAGACGGTCGCCCTGCAGTGGCTGCGCGAGCTGTTCGGCCTGCCGGCCGGCTGGGGTGGCGCGCTGGTCGCCAGCGCCACCTTCGCCAACTTCACCGCACTCGGGTGCGCCACCCAGTGGTGGGGCGAGCGTCAGGGCGCGGACACGGTCACCGACGGACTGGCCGGACTCCCCCGGATGCCCGTGTTGTCCGGCGGCTATGTGCATGCCAGCGCCCGCAAGGCGCTGCAGATGCTCGGGCACGGCCGCGCCGCGGTCGAGGTTTTCGCCGGCGACGACGTCGGCCGGGGCGATCTGGCCGCGCTGGAACAGCGTCTGTCCACCCTGGGCGGCGCGCCGGCGGTCATCATCGGCAACGCGGGCGAGGTCAACGCGGGCGACTTCGACCCGATCGCCGAGCTGGCCGCGCTGGCCGCGCGCTACGGCGCCTGGCTGCACGTCGACGGCGCGTTCGGGCTCTTCGCCGCGGTGTCGCCGCGCTCCGCCCATCTGGTCGCGGGCATCGAGCGGGCCGATTCGATCGCCGCGGACGGCCACAAGTGGTTGAACGTGCCCTACGAGAGCGGCTTCGCACTGATCCGCGAGCCGGCCCGGCTGGGCCGGGCCTTCGGGATGCCCGGCGCGGCCTATCTGCCCGGCCCACAGGACCCGGGCGGCGGCTACGGCCTGTGGGGGCCCGAGTCGTCGCGCCGGGCCCGCTCGCTGCCGATCTGGGCAAGCCTCCGCGCGTACGGGCGGTCTGGCTACCGGGCGATGGTGGAGCGGCACCTGGATCTGGCCCGGCGTCTGGGGCAGCTGGTCACCGATGCCCCCGAGCTCGAGTTGCTGGCCGAGGTCAGTCTGTGCATCGTGTGCTTCCGGGTCGCGCCGCCCGGCGTACCAGAAAAGGATCTTGATGATCTGAACCGGGCCGTGGCCGCGGAGCTGCTGACCGACGGCCGGGTCTTCGCCGGGTCGACCGTCTACGGCGGCCGGGTCGCGCTGCGGCCGGCGATCGTCAACTGGCGTACCACGGATGACGACATCGACCTCTTCGTCGACGTCGTCCGGGAGCTCGCCGCCCACACGGCGGCAAATTACCGTTAATACGACAACTGCGTCATACAATCAATCTTTAAAGATAGTACTTGCGGTCTTTATAGACGGGGCGTATCAATGCGCTATGGCAACCGTGACGATCACCTTCAACCCTGACCTCGAGGGGGAAATCGAGGAAGCACGTTCGATCTTGGACAGGCTGAGCGCGGCGCGCATCGAAGCCTTGACCGACCCGGCCGTCGTCCGGGAAAAGGTGGTCGCGTTGCTCCGCGGCTACGGCGAGAAGCGCACCGGGTACATCCGGGAGGTGGCCAAGGCCGCCCCGGACTCCGCCGCCTACCAGGACCTCATCGAGATCGTCGGCTCCGCCAAGGCGATCGGCGGCACGCACTCCGCGATCGAGCGGGCCTGGCGTGCCAAGGGCATGACGTCGATCTTCATCTCGACCGATGCGGCCGGCGACGCGACGATGGATCTCAACCTCGCCGAGATCGTGCTCAGCGTCCTGCACGACCTGGTCGACGAGCCGGATCCGCTGTCCAGCGCCCGGTTCTGACCCCGCTCCCACCACAGCAGGAACCGGACCCACCACTGGCGGGTCCGGTTCTTCCCAGAGAAACTCAGGCTGCCTAAGGGAAACTCAGGCGCCGGCCTCGTCGGCGAGCGCGCCGCAGCAGGTCTCGATGATCATCATCGACACCAGGTACGGGTCCATGTTCGCGTTCGGGCGACGGTCCTCCAGCCAGCCCTTCTTGGCCTTCTCGACGGCCCACGGGATGCGCACCGAAGCGCCACGGTCCGACGCGCCCCAGCTGAACGTGTCCCACGCGGCGGTCTCGTGTGCGCCGGTGAGCCGGTCCTTGATGCCCACACCGTAGTTCTCGACGTGCGCCAGGGCGTTGCGGCCCAGCGCCTCGCAGGCGGTGACGATCGCGTCGTAGCCCTGCATCGTCGCCTTGGTGGAGAAGTTGGTGTGCGCGCCGGCGCCGTTCCAGTCGCCCTTCATCGGCTT
>JAVHVY010000009.1:0-25258 GCA_032160305.1 Actinoplanes sp. | reverse complement strand
ACGACGGCTCGGTCGCGGTGCACTCCGAATATGGGACGGGTACGACCGTGACCGTAGCGTTGCCACGGTGGCCTCGGTAGGTTGCCGCGCGGCGGCTTCGACGCCGAGACCCGGACACATCTGGCCGCAACCCCCGACGCGCAGCAACGCCATGACGCCGGTCGACCCGGCCGGATGTGGTCATCACAGGGAATCTGTCACGCGGCCCTCGCGAGACGACGAAACCCCAGGTCTCTGACCTGGGGTTTCATACTGAGCCGCCTGACGGAATCGAACCGTCGACCTACGCATTACGAGTGCGTCGCTCTAGCCGACTGAGCTAAGGCGGCAACGGAGAACGAGTCTACGGCATCGGTGGGCGGTGACCGAAAAGGGTTCTCGGCCCGCGCCGGCCGGAACCGGACGGCCGGTGTCATACCTCCGGACTAGGCTCCGAGCCGTGCCTGACGATCACCCGCAAGAGGGACCCAAGCCGGTCGAGGCCGAGACGGTCACGCTGCGGCGGCCGACCAGCATGGATCCGCAGGAGCTCGGCTTCACGCCGCAGCGCCCGGTCGGCTGGCTCGCGCCGTTGCTGCTGCTGAACACCGGACTCCGGACGCTGCTGGCCGTCCTGTTCGGCGCCTATCTGGACAAGCGCGAGCTGCAGAACGCGCTCAGCGGTGACGTCTTCGAGCAGGCCGGCGCCGGCGGCGAGATCTGGCTGGATTATGTGGCCGATCTGGGCGACGGTTTCCACGCCACCTACTCCGTCGCCTACCTGCTCGCCCAGCCGCGGCTCGACGTCGGCGCACGGGTGTTGCCGCGCGGCCAGGTGCTGTTGATGGGCGGTGATCAGGTCTATCCGCTGGCCAAGAGCGACGGCTATGAAAACCGCACGAAGGGTCCATACCGGGCTGCGCTGCCCGAGCCGCCGCCGGACGGGCCGACCCCGACCCTGTTCGCCCTGCCGGGAAACCACGACTGGTATGACGGGCTGACCGCGTTCCTGCGGCTTTTCGCGCGGCGCAAGGACGGCCACCTCGGCGCCTGGCGCACCCAGCAGCACCGGTCCTACTTCGCGGTCAAGCTGCCGGCCGACTGGTGGCTCTTCGCGATCGACGAGCAGGTCGGGGCGTACATCGACGATCCGCAGCTGCTGTACTTCGAGCGGGCCGCCAAGACAGTCGGCCCGCAGGATCGGATCATCCTGATGACTCCGTCGCCGACCTGGGTCAAGGCCGCCCACAAACCCGAGGCGTACGACGCCGTCGACTACTTCATCCGGACCATCCTGGCGCCGACCGGGGCTCATGTCCGGCTGCTCGTCTCCGGCGACCTGCACCACTACGCGCGGTACACCGGCGAGGATCGCGAGCTGATCACCTGTGGTGGCGGCGGCGCCTACCTGCTCGGCACCCATCAGCTCCCCGAGCGGCTGACCGTGCCGCCCGAGGCCACGCTCACCCGCAGCGCCAGCCGTACCCGGCCGTACGACCTGGTCAGCCGGTTTCCGGACGCGGCGGCCTCGCGGCGGATGGCCTGGGGGGTCTTCTACCGGGTGCCGCGGCGCAATCCGGGCTTCGCCACGATGCTCGGCATCATCCAGACCCTGACGATGCTGGCGATGGCCGGGTCGGCCAGCAGCGGCGGTGTCCTGCAACGGCTGTTCAGCATCCCGCTGCTGCTGATGCTGACGCTGATCATGACCGGTTCGATCCTCTTCGCCCAGCCACCCACGTCGAACGAGAACAAGCACACCCGGCACTGGGTCCTCGGCATCGTGCACGGTTTCGCCCAGATCGCGTTGGCGGCCGGGGGCGCCTGGGTCTGGCTGCGGCTGCCGCCGCACGACTGGGAGTGGCCGGGTCCGCTGGTCGTCGCGGCGGTGGTCTACGGGCCGATCATCGGCTTCGTGGCGACCCAGTTGCTCGCCCTCTATCTACTGATCGCCAGCTTCTTCGACGTCAATGTCAACGAGCTCTTCGCCGGCCAGGGCATCGAGGACGCGAAGAGTTTCCTGCGCATGCACATCAGCACGGACGGCACGCTGACGATCTACCCGGTCGGCGTCGACCGGATCTGCCGGCGCTGGGTCGCCGATCCGGGTGGCGCGCCGGCCGCGCCGTGGCTCAAGCCGCAGGAGCCGCTGCCCGTACACCTGATCGAGGAGCCGATCGTGGTCGCCGGCCCCCGGGCGGCCCGGGCCTGACCGGCTGACGGGCGCGCTGCCGGCCGGGGCTCGCCGCGTGGTGCCCGAGGGTGGCCGCGTCAGTTGTAGCGCTCCTCGTGCGACTGGCGCGGGCCGCATACCGACGCGCGGCTGCACGAGCAGCGCGAGCCGTCCGCGTCCATCCGCACGACCACCGTGTCCTTCGGGACGCTGTGGCCAACCACCCGGCCGTCACCCTCGGGTGTCGTCACGCGGCTGCCGAGAGCCGGCGCGGTGGCCTGGAATTTTTGATAGAGGGGATGCTCGTATTTCAGACAGCACATCAGTCGCCCGCACGCGCCGGAGATCCGCAACGGGTTGAGCGGCAGATCCTGATCCTTGGCCATCCGGATGGTGACCGGCTCGAAATCGGTGAGGAAGGTCGCGCAGCACAGATCGCGGCCGCAGGAGCCGATGCCGCCCTGCACCCGAGCCGAGTCGCGCGCCGACAGCTGCCGCAGCTCGACCCGGCAGTGCAGGGTCGCGCCGAGGTCACGCACGAGCGAACGGAAATCGACCCGGTGCGGGGCGGTGAAGTAGATCGTGGTCCGGGCACCCCCGGCACCGCCCTGCTCCAGGACATGATCGACGGCGACGACCTTCATCGGCAGCTCGTGGGCCTTGATCAGCTTCTTGGCGGCGACCTTGGCCTCCGCCTTGCGCTTGCGCAGCAGCTCGTCGCGGCGCAGATCCCGATCGTCGGCGATGCCGGCGACCTTGGGGAATCCGTCGGTGTCCTCGGAGACCCACTGGGCCGCCCAGACGCACTCGGCCACCTCGGGACCGTCGTCGGTGGCGACCAGCACCCGGTCTGCGACCTGGGGGGAGAACTCGCCCGGGTCCAGGTAGTAGAGGCGGCCGTACCGGTTGAAGCTGACGGCGCACAGCATTCCCATGACCCACACCCTACGACGCGAATCGACGTGGGGGAAATACACTTTTTGAGCCGCCCAGGTCGGTTATCCCCGTGATTCCGACGAGTGCGCAGCACGCTCACCGGCGCGGGTCAGGCGCGTTGGTACCGCACGCCGGTCAGCTCGGCTGAGGCCTCGATGAGGTCGGCCGCCGTCGCGTAGCTCTCCGCCACCCCGTGCAGGAGCCGGGCCGCGATGTCGGCGGCCGCGAGGATCGTCCGGTCGGCAGTCGGGTCCGGCTCGGATTCGATCGGCAGGTCGAGGGCCTGGGCCGAGGTGAGGATCTCGGCCAGCGCCGCCGCCAGGTCGCAGCGGGTGTGATCCATCCACTCGTGCAGTGCTTCGACCAGGTCCGCGGTCGCGTCGAGGCGTTCCTCGAGGCTTTCCGGGCCGCCGCCCAGGTGGACGGCCGTGCGGTTGCGGGCCGCGTGGTACGAGTCGGCGGCGTCCCCGGTCCAGTCCTGCGGGCCGGGCAGCGCCGCGGCGACCCCGGCGTAGGTGCGGGCGTCGGCGCGCAACTCGGTGGCGACCTCGGTCAGCTCGGCCGGTCGCAGTGCCGCCACGGCGTGGACCGCGTCGGTCGGCAACAGGCGCACCCGGCGGAGCTCCGCCCACACCCGGTGGTCGGGCGGCGCGCCGACTGTCGCGATGACTTCGTCGACCCGCCGCAGCAGCGGCCCGGCCGACTGCAACGCCTGATCCAGCCGATCCATCACGCCACCCGCCCCGGGCGGCGGCTGGGCGCGGTCACCGCGAGCTTCGTTCGATGTGGGTGCTTGCTTCCCGATCGGTCTGCTCGTACGCGCTGGTCGTCTGGGTGAGCGCCGCGGCCAGGTCCCGGAGATGGGCTGCGGTGGCCGCGGCCTCCTCGGCCCGGGCGGTCAGCACAGCCGAGCAGTGCGCGTGCAGCTCGCGGCCCAGCCGGCCGGGCAGGCCGGCGTCGTCGGCCGCGAAAGCGCCCGCCGGCACGCTCACCCCGGCCAGCGCCCGGTCCACTGTGGCAAGCGTGTCGGCTGCCGCGTGCAGGCTCTCGGCCACCTGCTCCATCAGCTCTCTCCCAGGGTGGTGAAGCCGCCGAATACCTCGGCGTGCAGCTTTTCGCGGGCCCAGCGGGCCGCCTCGGTCGCTCGGGTCACTACTGCCTGCACCTCCCGGGCCAGCTCGGCGGCAGAGCGGTGCTGCAGGCTGCCCCGGATCCGCACGTCGGTGATGTCGCCCGCCGCAGTGACCAGAACCTCGACGCTGTTGTCAGGTGAATGCACGGAGACGACGTGACCCGCCACCGCCTTGTCGAACTCGGCGCGCAGCACGTCGACGCGACGATAACGATCGATGGCTTCGTCGATCCATGCCTCGTCGATCTCGCGGGCCATCCACAGGTCTCCTTACCGGGAGTACCGCCAGCGTTGCCCTAGGCACCGAACCGTACCGGTCTCCCGACGCTGACGCGACCCTGGCCCGCGTCCGATGTGGATAACGTCAGCCGCGCCAGAGGGTCACCATCATCGCTTCGACGGCGATCCTGGGTTTGACGTTCTGATCGATGGCGTCGCGGCAGGCCAGCACTGCCTCAATGCGGCGCAGCGTGCTCTCCGGGCTCCACCGCTCGGCGGCGGCGGCAGACTGGGCCGCGGTGTCGGTGTGCACGACCGCGACCGAGGCGCGCAGCGAGGTGATCAGCACGTCGCGGTAGAAACCGGCCAGGTCGACCAGGGCCCGGTCCAGCGCGTCGCGTTGCGACCGGGTGGCCCGGGAACGCTGCCGTTTCTCCAGATCCCTGATCTGGCCCGCCATGCCGCGCACGGCTCCGGCGGCCCCCCGGCCAGTGCCGCCCGCGCCCAGGGCCTGCTCGAGCGCCGCCCGTTCGGCGGAGTCGGTCTCCTGGAACGCGGCGCCGGACTCCGCCTCGGTGGCCGCGATCAGCGCGGACGCCGCGTCGAAGCAGGCGCCGACGCCGGTCAACCGGCGCGGCACCGCCAGCACCGCCTCCCGCCGGCTGCGGGCCTCGGCGTCGCGAGCCAGCCTCTTCGCCCGGCCGACGTGGCCCTGCGCGGCCGCCGCGGCCCACGCGGCGACCTCGGGCGGCACGCCGTCGCGCCGGACCAGAACCTCGGCGACCGCCTCGGCGGACGGCTGCCGCAGCGGCACGACCCGGCAGCGCGATCTGATCGTCACGGAGATGTCGTCCGGGTGGGTGGAGGGGGTGCAGAGCAGGAAGACCGTCCGCGGTGGCGGCTCCTCGACGGCCTTGAGCAGCGCGTTTCCGGCGGCCTCGGTGAGCCGGTCGGCGTCGGAGATCACGACCGCCTGCCAGCGGCCGCCGGACGGCGCCGTGCCGGCCCGCAGCACCAGCGCGCGCATCTCGCCGACCCCGATCGACAGCCCCTCGGGCACGACGAACCGCACGTCGGCGTGGGTGCCGCCGAGCACGGTGTGGCAGCCGTGGCACTCGCCGCAGCCGGCGCCGGCACGCTCGCACTCAAGCGCGGCCGCGAAGGCCCGCGCGGCGACCGACCGGCCGGACCCGGGCGGCCCGGTGAAGATCCAGGCATGCGTCATCGCGCCGTTGCCGGCGGCGCTCCCGTCGACGATCCGCGCGGCGGAAGCAGCCGCCCGCCGCAGCGTCTCGACCGCCTCGTCCTGCCCGACGAGATCTCCAAACACATCGCTCATGCCCGACTCACGCTGCGATGGTATTCCGCGGGTCCGACATCAACCGAACCCCGGTCCGGTCAGTTCGCCTGGTCCGGGCGGCGCCGGCCGGATGCGGGAGCTTCGTCGTCGATGCCGACGATCCCGGCCACCTCGTCGAGGGATTCGGACAGGTCGGGGGCGTCCAGATCCGGGCCCGGCGGAACCCGCGTCGAGGCCGGGGCCGGGTGCGAGTCGTCGGCGAAGAGCGTGTCGACCCGGCCGCGTACGGCTCGGCTCAGCTCGGTCGCCGGGCGGGCGGCGTCGAGCACCAGGTAACGCTTCGGGTCGCCGGCGGCCAGGTCGAGAAACGCGTACCGGACCCGGTCGTGGAAGGCCCGGGACTCGCTTTCCAGGCGGTCTGTGCCGGCGCCCCGGGAGTCCACCCGGGCCAAGCCCACCGCTGGGTCGACGTCGAGCAGGACGACCAGGTCGGGTTTCAGGCCACCGGTGGCCCAGGACGACAGCCAGGAGATCTCCGAGACCGGCAGGGTCCGCCCGGCGCCCTGGTAGGCCAGCGACGAGTCGATGTACCGGTCGCTGATCACGACCGCGCCGTGGGCCAGGGCCGGGCGCACGACCGTGGCCACGTGGTGGGCGCGGTCCGCCGCGTACAGCAGGGCCTCGGCCCGGGGTGCGGGCGCGGCACCCTTGTCGAGCACCAGGCGGCGGATGCGCGCGCCGATGTCCGTCGCGCCGGGCTCGCGGGTGACGACGACGTCGCGACCCTCGGCCGTCAGCGCCGCGGCCAGCTGCTTGACCTGGGTCGACTTGCCGGCGCCCTCGCCACCCTCGAAGACCACGAAGACGCCCTGGCGCAGGAACGGTTCGGCCGCCGACAGCGGCCGCCCGCGGATCGAGCCCCACAGGTCGGCCAGTACCGGCACACCGGGCTTGTCGTCCATCTGCCGGTACGAGCCGATCCCGACCCAGACCCCGATCCCGCCCGCGACCAGCAGCAGGACCCGGGTGAAGGAGACGTCGACGGTCAGGTTGCCGACGCTGATCGGCCGCGAGCTGCCCAGCCCGACCAGGAAGCCGGAGAGGGTGATGGCCAGCAGCAGCACCATCCGGACGCCGATCTGCACCACCGCGAAGACCCGGCCGCGGACCTCGTCGCCGACCTCGCCGTAGAGCAGCGTCGTGCCGGCCAGGAACGCCATCCCGGCGCCGGCGCCGACGAGCAGGGCCCCGACCAGCGCCATCGAGAGGTGGAGGGACAACCCGAGGAACATCACCGACGCGCTGGCCAGCACGATGTTCATGCCGAACCAGCGTTTGCGGGACAGGTCCCGGACGATCATCGGGCCGAGGCCGATGCCGATCGCCAAGCCGATGAAGATGACGCCGAAGAGCAGGTAGAACGCCGCCTCACCGGCGCCCAGCGAGGTGGCGAAGGTCTTGGCCGTGCCGATCACGATGCCGCCGGCCGCGAAAGCGCCGAAGATCCCCAGGACCAGACCCCGGACCAGGGGCGTACGCCCGATGTAGCGCCAGCCGTCGAGGAACTGTTTGGTCATGCTCTGCTGGGCGGCCTGCTCGCGTTGCGGGGTCTTGCCGCCGATCTCCCGGATGCCGAAGAAGACGACCAGGGCGGTGGCGAGCCGGGACAACGCGTTCAGATAGAGGGCGATCTCGACCGGTTGCAGCCAGTACGGCAGCACGACGCCCGACTGCTGGACCCCGGCGGTCAGCGCGGACAGCGTGAGCGCGGCCAGGATCGGCGTGATCCCGTACGTGGTGACCAGGGTCAACTGGTTGGAGATCTCGATCCGCTGTTTCGGGATCAGGTTGGGCACGGCCGCTTCCTTGGCCGGGATCCAGATCAGGGTGATCGTCTCGCCGACGAAGGTGGCGATCGTCGCCCAGGTGACCGTGACCGCGGCGGACGCCCCGAAGAGCGCGACCAGCGGGATCGAGCCGTAGAAGACGAACCGGATCAGGTCGGTGATGACCATCGTGTAGCGGCGGTCGAAACGGTCGGCGAAGACTCCCGCGATCGGGCCGAGCAGCAGCGCGGGCAGCAGCCGCACGGCGATCGTGCCGCCGAAGGCCGCGCCCTGGGCAGCGCTGCTCTGGAACTGCGCTGAGGCGAAGATGCCCGTCGCGAGCAGCCCGATCCAGTCGCCGAACGAGGCCGCCCCGAGCACCAGCCACAGCCTGCGGAACGCCCGGATACGCAGAACCGAGCGCAGTGCCGCGGCGCCGGACAGATCGACCGGCCCCGGATCGCTACGCGCCGCCCCTGCTTCGGTGTCGATGGCCTTTACCTCCCGTGACGTACTACCGCAGCACTCTAACGGCCCGAGCTGCTCACCCGCGGTATGCACGTTCGGGTGGCGCATAGATGAAGGTGTTTCGCATTGATCGCAACTTCGCTAACGTGCTGTCGTGAACCCCGAACGCCGTGTCCTTTCCGAACGCCTAGACCTCGCCACCCAGCACCTCGAGACCCCGATCGCGGCGGTGGATCTGACCGCATTCGACGCCAACGCCGCAGCGCTGAGCGAGCGGTCCGCGGGCAAGCCGATCCGGGTGGCGAGCAAGTCGGTACGCTGCCGGGCCCTGCTCGAACGGGTGCTCGCCCGGCCCGGCTGGCACGGCGTGATGGCCTACACGCTCGCCGAGGCGATCTGGCTGGTCCGCTCCGGAGTCACCGACGACGTCCTGGTCGCGTACCCGAGTGTGGATCGGACCGCGATCGGTGAGTTGTGCAAGGACCCCGAGCTGGCCGACGCCATCGCCCTGATGGTCGATCACCCCGCGCATCTCGATCTGATCGACCAGGTCGCGGCCCCGAAAACCCGCGAGACGGTACGGCTGTGCCTGGAGCTGGACGCCTCCTGGCGGCCGGCCGGCCCCGTGCACGTCGGGGTGCGCCGCTCACCGATCCACTCCGCCGGGCAGGCCGGGGCGCTGACCCGGCGGATCGTCGCCCGACCCGGCTTCCGGCTGGTCGGCATGATGTCCTACGAGGCGCACATCGCCGGCGTCGGTGACGCCCCACCCCGGCAGGCCGTACGCGCCCGGGCGATCCGGCTGATGCAGCGGCGCTCGCTGGCCGAGCTGCTCGAACGCCGGGGCGCCGCCGTGGCCGCCGTCCGCGAGCAGGCCGACCTGGCGTTCGTCAACGGCGGCGGCACCGGAAGCATGGCTCTGACCAGCGCCGACCCGGCCGTGACCGAGATCGCCGCCGGCTCCGGCCTGTACGGCCCGACCCTCTTCGACGCCTACACCGCGTGGCAGCCCACCCCGGCGGCGTTCTTCGCGCTCTCGGTCGTACGCCGACCCGCGCCGCAGATCGCGACCGTGCTCGGCGGCGGCTGGATCGCCTCCGGACCGACCGGCGAGTCCCGCCAGCCGACGCCGTGGCTGCCCGAAGGCCTGAAGTTTCGCGGCGACGAGGGCGCCGGTGAGGTGCAGACGCCCCTGATCGGCCCGGCCGCCGCCGTTCTGCGGCCCGGGGACCGGGTGTGGTTCCGGCACGCCAAGGCCGGCGAGCTGTGTGAGCACGTCAACGAGCTGCAACTCGTCGACGGCGACACGGCCACGCCGGCCCCCACCTACCGTGGGGACGGTCATGCCTTCCTCGGCTGACCGGCGATCAGGCGGGCACGTGGCGGTGCAGGTATTCCCTGATCAGGGCTTTTGCTTCGATCAGCACGGCCTCGTCGCCGACCACCGGGTCCCGCCGGAAGGCGAGCTTGATCAGCGCATCGGCCGCTTCCACCGCTATCTGCAGCGCGAAGCGCAGCCGCATCCGGTCCATCAGCTGGAACTGCTCGACGAGCAGCTCGGCCAGGCGTTCGGCGATGACCGCGTTGTTGTCACGTTCCGAGTCGAGCAGGTGCACATCCACCACGTCGCCGAAATGCAGCGTCCGGAAGCCGGGCACGCTGCGGTGCATCGTGATGTAGGCGTCGATCGCCGCGTCCACGCCGTTCCACCAGTGGGTGAAGGTCTCGTTGGCGAAACGGGCGGACAGGAACTGCAGGTAGGCATCCATGTTTCGGATGGCAAGGGCCTGGACGATGGCCCGCTTGTCCGGGAAGAACTGGTAGACCGAGCCGATGGCGACCTCTGCGCGCTCAGCCAGCAGCGTGGTGGTCAGGCCTTCATACCCGACCTCGTCCACCAGCTCTGCGCAGGCGTCGAGCATGCGCTGGACCCGGGCAACGCTTCTGCCCTGCACCGGGACCCGCCGCAGCGGACCGGTGGTGATGGTTGGTGTCGACACGCGTCGCCACTCCCTCTCAGCAGTGATAATCGAACGTTACTCGGATCAACGAGCGAGAAGCATCGACGGGACGCTAGAAGTGCGCGGGCGTCCCGGTTTTGTGCGACTGTCCGCCCGTCGGAGGGACATGACTGCCGTGGGAAATGACATTACGACGCCCGTCGAATCTCCACCGTGGCGGAACTGGGGCGGCAATCATCAGGCCGTTGCGGTCGACGTCCTGACTCCAGGCAGCGTCGAGGAGGTTTCGGCGGCCGTCAAGCTCGCCGCCGACAATGGACGCCGGGTGAAGGCGGTCGGCAGCGGGCACTCGTTCACCGCCATCGCCGTCGCCGACGACCAGCGGCTGCACCTGGACCGGCTGGCCGGGCTGATCCGGATCGACGGGAACCTCGTCACGGTCCGGGCCGGCACGCCGATGTACGCGCTGAACGCCCTGCTCGCCGAGCGCGGGCTGGCCATGCCCAACCTGGGCGACATCGACCGGCAGACTGTGGCCGGGGCGATCTCGACCGGCACGCACGGCACCGGCGCGGCCCACTCCACACTGGCCTCCTGCGTCGAAGCGGTCACCCTGGTCACCGGTACGGGCGCGATCCGGCACGTCGACTCGTCGTCGCCGCTGTTCCCGGCGGCCCGGCTGGGGATCGGTGCGCTGGGAATCATGGTCGAGGTGACCCTGCGCTGCGTGCCGGCGTTCACCCTGCTGGCCGACGAACGGCCGATGCCGCTGGTCGAGGTTCTGGCCCAGCTCGACGAGCAGATCGCCGGCCACGACCACGTCGAGTTCTACTGGTATCCGTACACGGAACGGGCGCAGCTCAAGCGCAACGACGTCGTGCCGGTCTCGGACCGCCCGCTGTCGCCGTTCCGGGGCTGGCTGGACGACGAGTTCCTCCCGAACACGGTCTTCAAGGGCGCCTGCCGGCTCGGCCGGGCCCTCCCGGCGCTGGTCCCGACGGTCAGCGCGGTCGCCGCCCGCGCCCTCACCGCCCGGACCTACACCGACAGATCGGACCGCGTCTTCTGTACGGCGAGGCGCGTCCACTTCGTCGAGATGGAATACGAGGTCCCCCGGGCGGCCCTGCCCGAGGCGCTGTCGGCACTGCCGCGGATCATCGAGGAGCTGCCGTTCAAGGTGCAGTTCCCGGTCGAGGTGCGCTTCACCGGCCCGGACGACGTGTGGCTGTCGCACGGCTACGGCCGCGAGTCCGCCTACATCGCCGTGCACCAGTTCTCGGGCAGCCCGTACGAGCCGTACTTCAGGGCCTTCGAGGCGGTCTGCGCGCCACTGGGCGGACGGCCACACTGGGGCAAGCTGCACTACCGGGACGCTGACTCGCTGCGGCCGGTCTACCCGCACTTCGACGACTTCCTCGCCGCCCGCAACGCACTGGACCCGGCCCGGGTCTTCAGCAACGGCTACCTGGACCGGGTGCTGGGCACCTGAGAGCGCTTGTCTACAGGGTTGTCCACAGGCGGGTCTACTCGGCGGAGGCAGTCACCTTCGCCTGGCTGACCCGCTTGGCGGGGGCCTTCTTCGCGGCGTTGGCTGCCCTTTTCGCCGGTGCCGCCGCCTTCTTCGCTGGAGCCGCCTTTTTCGCCGGGGTGGCCTTCTTCGTGGCGGTCGTCGACTTCGTGGCGCTCGCCTTCTTCGCCGGGGTGGCCTTGGTCGCGGCCTTCGCGGGCGCCTTCTTGGCCGCCGCCTTCTTGCGCGGAGCCGGGCCCTTGGCTCGCTTCTCGGCGAGCATGTCGGAGGCCTGCTCGACGGTCAGCTCCTCGGGCGTCTGGCCGCGGCGCAGCGACGCGTTGAACTCGCCGTCGGTCACGTACGGCCCGAAGCGGCCCTCCTTGATCACCATCGGCTTCTCGGTGACCGGGTCGGGGCCCATCTCGCGCAGCGGCGGGGCGGCCGCGCGGCGCTGGCGGGTCTTCGGCGCGGCCAGCAGGGCCAGCGCCTCGTCCAGCGTCACCGTGAAGAGCTTCTCCTCGCTCTCCAACGAGCGGAAGTCGTCACCACGCTTCACATACGGCCCGTACTGGCCGTTCGCGGTGGTGATCTCGGCGCCCTCGGGGTCCTTGCCCAGCACGCGCGGCAGGGTCAGCAGCCGCAGCGCCTGCTCGAACGTCAGCGAGTCGGGCGTCTGCGACTTGAGCAGGGACGACTTGCGCTCGCCGCTCTGCACGTACGGGCCGTAGCGGCCGGACTTGAGCTGGACCGACTCGCCGGTCGCGGGGTCGTCGCCCAGGCTGCGCTCGCCGCCGCCACCCAGGAACAGCTCGGTGACCTTCTCCGGGGTCAGCTCGTCGGGGGCGACACCCTCCGGGATCGAGACGCGACCCTCATCTGTGGCGTCCTCGGACGTGTCCGTCGACGGCAGGCTGCGCTGCAGATACGGCCCGAAGCGGCCGACCCGGACGACCACGCCACGGCCGTCGTCGTCGACGAACAGCGGAATCGAGTTGACCGAGCGGGCGTCGATGGCGCTCAGATTCTCGGTCACCATCTTCTTCAGCCCGCCGGCCTTGGCGACCGAGTCGTGACCGGCCAGGTCGCTGCCGAAGTAGAACGACGTGAGGAAGTCCAGCGCCGCGTGATCGCCACCGGCGATGTCGTCGAGCTGGGTCTCCATCGCCGCGGTGAAGTTGTAGTCGACCAGCCGCGGGTAGTGCTGCTCCAGCAGCCCGATCACCGCGAACGCGATGAACGACGGCACCAACGCCTGGCCGCGCTTTCCCACGTATCCGCGTTGCTGGATCGTCCGCATGATCGACTCGTACGTCGACGGGCGGCCGATGCCCAGCTCCTCCAGCGCCTTGACCAGCGACGCCTCCGTGTACCGGGCGGGTGGCGAGGTGTGGTGGCCGACCGCCTCAAGCTGCTCGGCGGTCAGCGGTTGGTCCTTGACCAGGGCCGGCAGCCGGCGCTCGGCGTCCTCAGCCTCCGCGTTCTCGTCGTCGGAGGATTCCACGTACGCCCGCAGGAAGCCCGGGTCGGTGATCGTCTTGCCGGAGGCGCCGAAGTCGACCTCTTCGCCCGCGGTGGAGATCGCCCGGATCCGCACCGAGATCGAGTTGCCGACCGCGTCGGTCATCTGCGAGGCGACCGTGCGCCGCCAGATCAGCTCATAGAGCTTGAACTCGGTGGCCGACAGCTCCTTGGCGACCTCGCCCGGGGTGCGGAAGTTGTCGCCGGCCGGCCGGATAGCCTCGTGTGCCTCCTGGGCGTTCTTGACCTTGCCCGTGTAGCGGCGGGGCTGCGGCGGAACGTTGTTCGCGCCGTACAGCTCGGCGATCTGGCGGCGGGCGGCGGTGATCGCGGTCTCGGACAGGTTCACCGAGTCGGTCCGCATGTAGGTGATGTAGCCGTTCTCGTACAGCCGCTGGGCGGTGCGCATCGTATCCTCCGAGGAGAAGCGCATCTTCCGGGCGGCCTCCTGCTGCAGCGTCGAGGTGATGAACGGCGGATACGGCCGGCGGCGGTACGGCTTCTCCTCGACCCGGGTGACCGTGAACGGACGGTCGTCCAGACGCGCCGCGAGCCCACGGGCCCCCTCGCCGTCCAGGTGTACCACGCCGGCACCGGGCCTGACCTGGCCGGTCGTCGGCTCGAAGTCACGGCCCGAGGCGATCCGGTCGCCGTCCAGCGCGATCAGGGTCGCCGCGAACGTCTGCGGCCCGTCCTTGCCCGCGTTCCGCACCGCCAGCAGGGCGTTGATGTCCCAGTACTCCGCCGTCCGGAACGCCATCCGCTGACGTTCGCGTTCCACCACGATGCGCGTCGCCACCGACTGCACGCGCCCGGCGGAGAGGCGGGGCATCACCTTCTTCCACAGGACCGGGCTGACCTCGTAGCCGTAGAGGCGATCGAGGATGCGCCGGGCCTCCTGGGCGTCGACCAGATCCTGGTCGATCTCCCGCGGGTTGGCGACCGCGGCCTGGATGGCCGCCTTGGTGATCTCGTGGAAGACCATCCGCTTGATCGGAACCTTGGGCTTGATCGTCTCGACCAGGTGCCAGGCGATCGCCTCGCCCTCGCGGTCCTCGTCCGTCGCGAGGAGGATCTCGTCGACTTCCTTGGACAACTTGGTCAGCTTGGCGATCTGCTGCCTGCGGTCGGCCGAGACGACGTAGAGCGCGTGGAAGCCGTTGTCGACGTCGACGCCGAGCCGGGCCCACGGCTCGCCCTTGTACTTGGCCGGGACGTCGGCCGCGTTGCGCGGCAGATCGCGGACATGACCGAAGGAGGCCTCGACGAAATAGTCGGGCCCCAGGTAACCGGCGATCGTCTTGGCCTTCGACGGGGACTCGACGATGACCAGACGGGTCGTCCTGGCTTTGCTCGGCACGGCACTCCCATACTTCACTCGCTCGACGGGCCGACGATGGCGGCACGACGTTCAACGTAACGCGCCGGACGCGGAGGCATTCCCCGGGCGGCACGAAGTCGGATGGTAACGGTACGGCCACCGCATGCGTCCGACGGCGACACCGTACACCGGCAACATAGCGTCGTGCCGCACACAATCCGAGAAGATCACGCAGTCGCGCCCGACGGCCACAGCTGCTCCGGGGCTGCCGCGGGCCGCTCGCCGACCAGCTCAGCGAGCCGCCGAAGGCGTTTGCGGCCGGAGATCACATAGTACCGGCCCTGATCCGACACCGTGCCCGCCAGACCGGCCCTGACCAGCGCGGAGTCGGCAATTTCCGGGTTATCCACAGGGTCGATCCCCAGGGCGTATCCGCCCGGCGCCGGCCGGCCGGCCGCCGCGACCCACAACCGTAGCCGCGGGCCGCTGAGAAAAAGCCGGCCGGCCGGCGGCGGCCAGGCACGGGCAAGACCGTTCAACCGGCTCGAGTACGATGTCCGGACTTCATAAGACCCACCGATCGGGTCGTTGCCTTTGTCGGGCACGGTTTCGCGTACCAGATCGGGTTGGTTTTGATCTTGACTGTGGTTTTGGTTTTGGTCTTGATCTTGGTTTTGGTCGACGGGGAGCCAGCTGACCACCAGGCCGCGGGCCGCCAGTTCGCCGACCAGGACGTGCACCCGCCAGGCGGCGTCGACGGCAACCGAGACGCGGGCCGTGCCGCCCATCCGGCCGATCCGGCCGGGGCCGGCCAGCAGACCGGCCAGGTCGGCCGGCGACGCCTCCGTCGTCTCCGCCCCGAAGATCGACAACTGTCGAACCCCGTCGACGTACGCGGGTGGGCGTTTCGCCCGGCGGGCGGCCTCGACCGGCGCGGGCAGCAGCTCGCGCGGGATCAGCGGCCAGCCCGTCTCGGACATGCTCAGCAGCGTCCCACGATCAGCGGCATTCGGGGAGGTCGTCGAACGCCTCGCTGAGCTCTTTCGAGGCCAGGTCGGTCGTGTCGAGATCGCTTTTCGCATACTCGGTGCCGAGGGTCTGCACGACCGTCGCCACCTGGGTATAGAAGGACTTCGCCGGGCTGGTGTCCAGCGCCTCGATGCCGGTCCTGGCCCGGCCGTAGGCGTCGCGCATTGCGCTGAGTGATGCAATGAAACCCGTGGCAACCTGCTTGCCGTTGTCGACGTCGGGCACACCGGCCTTTTCGACGCCGGCCCGGGCCTTCTCGCTGGCCAGCTCGGCGCCGCCGAACAACCGCGTCAGATTCTCCTTGGCCTGCGCCGGCGTGGTCGCGGCCGCCATCTGTTGCTGGGTCCGGGTGGTCAAGGTGCCGATCTCGGTACGCCACGGGCTGAGCACCGTGCACACGGTCGCGGCCCAGGCGCGCGCGCTGGGCGTCCCCGAACAACCACTCACAGTGACAATGAAGGCAAGAAAGATCAGGAGCTGGACAGTGCGGGCCGAGCGCATGCAGAGCAGACTACGGCCCGGGTCCGACAGGTTCACAGCGCGCTGCGGGGCATCCGATCATCGACCGGATGCCCCCACAGCTGACTGACCAGTGGATCAGGCGTTGACCTTCTCCTCAGTGGAGCTGGCGGCCGGAGCGTCGTCGCCCATCGAGATCGGCTTACGCTTGCTCCAGACGACCGCACCGGCGATGATCGCCGCCGCGACCAGGGCGAGCACGATCCGCACCGTGGTGTTCGAACTGGTGCCGATGCTCAGCGAGACGACCGCCGGGGCGATCAGCAGCGACACCAGGTTCATCACCTTCAGCAGCGGGTTGATGGCCGGGCCGGCGGTGTCCTTGAACGGGTCGCCGACCGTGTCCCCGATGACCGTCGCGGCGTGCGCGTCGGAGCCCTTGCCGCCGTAGGCGCCGTCCTCGACCAGCTTCTTGGCGTTGTCCCACGCGCCACCCGAGTTGGCCAGGAAGACGGCCATCAGGGTGCCCGTGCCGATCGCACCGGCCAGGTAGGCGGCCAGCGCGCCGGCGCCCAGGCCGAAGCCGACCGCGATCGGCGCCAGGACGGCGAGCAGACCCGGGGTGAGCAGCTCACGCTGCGCGTCCCGGGTGCAGAGGTCGACGACCCGGCCGTACTCGGGCCGCTGGGTGCGGTCCATGATGCCCGGGAAGTCGCGGAACTGGCGGCGGACCTCCATCACGACCGCGCCCGCGGACCGCGAGACGGCGTTGATGGCCAGGCCGGAGAAGAGGAACACCACCGCGGCGCCGATCAGCAGGCCGACCAGGTTGCGCGGGTTGGAGATGTTCAGCAGATTCAGGATCTGGTTCTGCACGTCCGCGGCCTTGATGCCCGCGTCGGCCAGCGAGCTGGCCAGCGTGTTCGTGTACGACCCGAAGAGCGCCGTGGCGGCCAGCACGGCCGTTGCGATCGCGATGCCCTTGGTGATCGCCTTCGTGGTGTTGCCGACGGCGTCCAGCTCGGTGAGGATCCGCGCACCCTTCTCGTCGACGTCACCGGACATCTCAGCGATGCCCTGCGCGTTGTCGGAGATCGGGCCGAACGTGTCCATCGCGACGATGACGCCGACCGTGGTCAGCAGGCCGGTGCCGGCCAGTGCCACCGCGAAGAGCGACAGCGTGATCGACGAACCGCCGAGCAGGTACGCGCCGAAGACGCCCGCGCCGACCAGCAACGCGGAGTAGACGGCCGATTCGAGGCCGACGCTGATACCGGCCAGCACGACCGTGGCCGCACCGGTCTGCGACGACTTGCCGATGTCCTGCACCGGGCGCCTCGAGGTCTCGGTGAAGTAGCCGGTCAGCGCCTGGATGGCGGCGGCCAGCACGATACCGATCACGACCGCGCCGATCGCGACCATCTGTGGGTTGCGGTGGCTGTCGACCACGGCCTGGTCGATCGAGGCGTCGGTGCCGAAGCCCGCGAAGCTCGACGGCAGGTAGAGGAAGCTGACGACCGCCACGATGACTGCGGAGAGCACGGCCGAGATGTAGAACGCCCGGTTGATCGCGGTCAGGCCGTTCTTGTCCGAGGCACGCAGCCTGGTGATGAAGACGCCGACGATCGCGATCACGACACCGACCGTGGAGACGATCAGCGGGAAGATCAGGCCGTCCTGACCGAAGGCCGCCTGGCCCAGGATCAGGGCGGCGACCAGGGTGACCGCGTAGGACTCGAAGAGGTCGGCGGCCATGCCGGCGCAGTCGCCGACGTTGTCGCCCACGTTGTCGGCGATCGTCGCCGGGTTACGCGCGTCGTCCTCGGGGATGCCCTGCTCGACCTTGCCGACCAGGTCGGCGCCGACGTCGGCGGCCTTGGTGAAGATGCCGCCGCCGACCCGCATGAACATGGCCAGCAGCGCGGCGCCGAAGCCGAAGCCCTCAAGCACGGTCGGGGCGTCACTGCGGTAGATCAGCACGACCAGCGCCGCACCGAACAGACCCAGGCCGACGGTGAGGAAGCCGACCACGCCACCGGTGCGGAACGCGATGCCCATGGCCCTTTCCCGGCCGCCGGGCTCGCCCGCCGCCGCGGCCACGCGCAGGTTCGCGCGGGTCGCGAGCGCCATGCCCGCACCGCCGATAAAGGAGGAGAAGACCGCGCCGACGATGAAGAACAACGACCGGCCGATCTTGACCGTGATCTCATTGTCGGTGCTGTGCGCCGGCAGCAGGAACAGCAGCACCACGGCCACGACGACGAAGATCGCCAGCGTGCGGAACTGTCGGATCAGGAAGGCAGACGCGCCCTCCTGCACCGCGCCCGCGATCTCCTGCATGTTGGTGGTGCCCCGACCCGCGGAGAGCACCGATTTCACGAACACGGCGGCGAACGCCAGCGCAACCAGCGCGAATACCACCGCGACGATGACGTAGGTGACGTTGGATCCGCTGAGGGACGCCCCGCTGCTTTCCGCGGCGAGGGTTATGGAGGTCCCGGACATCAATGTCCTCCTGTGTGCAACGAGCGCGCCCGGTAGGCGGACGAGACCATCGGGCGCATCCCCCGTGTGGGGTGGACGACAACTGGGTCCCGCGGACGCGAGACCAGGAGCAGTAGCTGGTAACCCGGGTACTGTATAGGTCTCTCGTGTTGCTGGTCACACCCGGATCCGGTCGTGTCGGCGTGATGTTTCCCGCTGTGCTGTCGGCCCGGCGTGGGGTATGGACATGTTCTCCGGGCTGTGCCGCCGGTTTGTCCTGGCCCGGTGCGGGCTAGCTTGTCCTGGCCCGGTGCGGGCTAGCGCTGTTTCGGCGGGCGGCGCACCGGCCACACCATCCGCACTTCGGTGCCGGCGCCCTCGTCGACGGGGCGGACCTGGAGATCGTCGACAAAACCGGCCAGCAGGGCGAAGCCGACTCCGGTGGTCAGGGCCTCGTCGGTCAACGACTCGTCGGCCAGCTCGTCGGGCGGCAACTTGGCCAGGCCGACGCTCGCCTCGATCGGGGCGCGGTCGATCACGCTCACCTTGTACGACTCCGCATCGGACATCTCCACCACGACCAGGTCGGACAGGCCGTACTGCAGGTGCAGCGCGACGGCCCGGGTACAGGCCTCACCGATCGCGAGCCGGACCTCGTCGAGCAGTTCCTCGGCGACCCCGGCCCGCCGGGCCACGGCGACCCCGACCAGCCGGGCAGTGCGGACGTGCACCGGTGCCGGGGAGAAGGACAGTCGGACAGTGGCCATCACGCCGCAGGACCGCTGCCGTCGCGTTCACCGGTCGTCGTGGTCGCCGCCTCGACCGACGGATAGAGGGGGAACACCTGGTCGAGCGCGGTGATCCGGAAGATCTTGAGCAGCGGCTCCTTGGCGCAGACCAGGCTGAAACTGCCACTCGCCGCACGCAGCCGCTTGAGCGCGCCGACCAGCACACCCAGACCGGTGGAATCGAGGAAATCGACCCGGCCCAGATCCACCACCACGTGGCGGGCACCACCGTCGACCAGCTCCACCAGGCGCTCACGCAGCTGCGGGGCGGTGTAGACGTCGACCTCGCCGCCGACTTCGAGCACGGTGTGCTCGGCGACGGTGCGAGTCGCCAGCGACAGCTCCATCGGTACTCCTCCCTCCGGGCAAGCCTTCAGGCAGCCGATCTCCCAGGAATCTAACCACCGATCGGGTGACGCCGTCGCGTGGCACCCACCGTGCTACCCGTTTGAGGTTCCGCCATACCGATGTCAGAGTGCAGTGCGTGACACCCGCCGTGCCCGACCTCGCCGCTGCCGGCCCGGCCGCCGGCTCACCCGCCGCGGCTCCGGGAGACTCGATCACCGCACCGGGTTCTGGGCCCGCCCTGGAGGCGTTGGAGCTGCTCCGGCGGCTGCGCATGCGGTCGTCGGCGGCGCTGGAGTCGCCGGTCACCCACGTCGAACGGGTGCCGGCCCGGGTCGGGCGGGCGGCGGCGTGGCCCTCGTGGGTGCCCGCCGAGCTGGTGGCCGCCCTCGGGCAGCGCGGAATCGCCGCGCCCTGGGAACATCAGGCGGCCGCGGCCGAGCTGGCCGTCGACGGCCGGCACGTGGTCCTGGCGACCGGGACGGCCTCGGGCAAGTCGCTGGCTTATCAGCTGCCGGCCCTGTCGGCGCTGCTGAAGGACCCTCGGGCGACGGTCCTGTATCTGTCGCCGACCAAAGCACTGGCCGCCGACCAGCTCCGCGCGCTGCTCCGGATCGGGGTCGAGGGGGTGCGGCCGTCCACATACGACGGTGACACCGCCCGGGAGGAACGGGAGTGGATCCGCCAGCACGCACGCTTCGTGCTGACCAACCCCGACATGCTGCATCACGCCCTACTGCCGGGCCACGCCCGCTGGGGGACCTTCCTGCGCCGCCTCACGTACGTGGTGGTCGACGAATGTCACACCTATCGCGGGGTTTTCGGCTCACACGTGGCGCACGTCCTGCGCCGGCTGCGCCGGATCACGTCCCGCTATGGCAGCTCACCCACCTTTATTCTGGCCTCGGCGACCTCCGGGGACCCGGCCGACGCGGCGTCCCGGCTGACCGGCCTGCCGGTGACGGCGGTGACCTCGGACGCGTCCCCCCGAGGCGCGGTGATCTTCGCCCTCTGGGAGCCACCCCTGGTCCCGGCCGAGCCCGCGGCCCCTCTTCCCCTTCCCCGCTCCCGTCCCTCCCAGGAGCCGGCCCACTCCACCGAGCCGACCTTCCCTCCCGAGCCGACCTTCCCTCCCGGGCCGGCCCACTCCACCGGGCCGGTCCACTCCACCGGGCCAGCCCACTCCACCGGGCCGGCCCACTCCGCCGAGCCGGCCCACTCCACCGAGCCGGCCTTTGCTCGCGGGCCGTTGGAGTCTCGCGGGATGTTCGGCTCGCCTGGGGCTCCTGTGGTCCCCGGGACGGCGGACATCGGTTGGGCTGTGGAGGCGCCGCTGGTCCGGCGGTCCGCGTTGCGGGAGACGGCTGATCTGCTGACCGACGCCGTTGTCGCCGGGACCCGGACGTTGGCCTTCGTGCGGTCGCGGCGCGGGGCGGAGGTCGTCGCCGCGATGACCCGGCGGGCGCTGGACGAGGCGGTGCCCGGCCTCGGCGATCGGGTGGCGGCCTACCGTGCGGGTTACCTGCGCGAGGACCGCCGGGCCATTGAACGCGCCCTGCTGACGGGCGAACTGCTCGCCCTGGCGTCGACCAACGCGCTCGAGCTGGGCGTCGACCTGGTAGGTCTGGACGCCGTGCTGATCTGCGGCTACCCGGGGACGCGGGCGTCGTTGTGGCAGCAGGCCGGCCGGGCCGGGCGGGGCGGCGGTGAGGCGCTGGCCGTCCTGGTCGCCCGGGACGACCCGCTGGATACCTATCTCGTACACCACCCCGAGGCGCTGTTCGGGCGGCCGGTCGAGGCGACCGTCCTGGACCCGTCCAACCCGTACGTCCTGGGTCCGCAACTCTGCAGCGCCGCCTCCGAAGCGGCCCTGACCCCCGCCGATCTCGAGCTTTTCGGCGGGCCGTGCGCGCTGGCGGCCGTCGAATCGCTCACCGCTTCCGGGGCCCTGCGCCGCCGTCCGACGGGCTGGTACTGGACGCATCGGGGACGGCCGGAGGTCGACTTGCGGGGCACCGGAGGCGCGCCGGTCTCGGTGGTCGAGGCGCCGACCGGGCGCCTGCTGGGCACAGTCGACCCGGCATCGTCGCATGTCATGCTGCACACCGGGGCCCTCTATCTGCACCAAGGGGTCTCCTATCTGGTCGACGAACTGGACCTCGACGAGGCGGTGGCCCTGGTCCACCCGGCCGACCCGGACTGGTCCACGCACGCCCGGGACGTGACCGACCTGTCCGTGGTGTCGATGCGGTCGCGGACGGCCGCCGGCCCGGTCGGCCTGTTCCTCGGCGAGGTGGACGTGACCAGCCAGGTCGTGTCGTACCAGCGCCGACGGATCGGCTCGGGCGAGGTCATCGACACCTGCCCGCTGGACCTGCCGGTGCGGGAACTGCGCACGGTCGCCGTCTGGTTCACCATCGATCCGGGCGCGCTGGTCGCCGCGGGAGTGGAGCCGGCCGACTTTCCAGGCGCTCTGCACGCTGCCGAGCACGCGGCGATCGGCCTGCTGCCGCTGATGGCGACCTGCGACCGCTGGGACATCGGCGGCCTGTCCACGGCCGACCATCCGGACACCGAAGCGCCGACGGTGTTCGTCTACGACGGACACCCGGGCGGTGCAGGCTTCGCCGAACGGGCTCACGCGACGGCCCCGGCCTGGCTGGCAGCGACCCGCGAAGCCATCGCCTCGTGCGGCTGCGAAACCGGCTGCCCGTCCTGCGTCCAGTCCCCGAAATGCGGAAACGGCAACAATCCCCTCGACAAAGACGCCGCCGTCAGGGTGCTGGACGTGGTCCTCAACACGCTCTCTTGACATCCGCTGCCCCCTGAAGCCTCTCGCCACAGATCGGGTAGACCGGGCCGGCCCGCGCCGCTGCGGTGGCATGCCGTACCAGCCCGGGCAACGGCGTCACCGCCACCTCGGCCCGGACGACGACTTCGAGGCCGTCCACCTGGCACGAGACCAGCCGGGCCCGATCCGCCGCGACCACGCGCGCGGCCCAGCCGCAGGCGCTCGCAGCGCCATCGACGGCATGCGCGGCACCGGCCAGGGCCCCGAAGTCGGCGGCGCTGTGGGCCTCGTGCCGACCGACCCGGGCCGCCCCGACCGCCGCGCCCGCCACCCCGGCCGCGATGAACACCAGCCCCAACGCCAGCAGAAACAGCGACGCCGCACCGCGATCCGAGGCGCCAAGCCGGCCGGCCACCCCAGGGCTGGTCATGGGGTGGGCTCGCGGGCGGCCAGGGCGGCGGAGCTGACGACGATGGCCGGAAGGCTGCTGCCCAGCATGGACACAGGGGAGCTGACGATGACCGTGACGGTCTCCGCGTCCGCGGTGACGGCGATGCTTGCGCCGGGTGGCGCCACCCGAGCTGCTGCGGCCGCGCCGGCTTCGCCCCGGGCCGCGGCCAGGGCTCCTTCGCGGGCGGCGTCGACGCACTGGGTCTTCGTGGTCACGGCGAGCACTGCGGTCAGGCCGGCGAGCAGGAGCAGCATGAGCGCCGGCAGCCCGGCCGCGAGCTCGGCGGGGAACGATCCCCGGGCGCGGCCGGGCGGCCGGCGCCGGATCACTTCAGCGCCCGGTCGATCACGGCGGTCAGAGCGGCCTGCACGTTGCCACTGGTCAGGACCTTGAGCAGGACGCCGGCGAAGGCCACGGCCGCGAGGGTGCCGACCGCATACTCGGCCGTGTTCATTCCGTCGTCCGTGCCCAGCCCGGCCAGCCGGGTCAGGATTTTGCGCACGATGGTTCTCCTTCTTACTAGGGATTGGCAAGAACGTCGCCGAGGACGGCGACCACCACCGGCACGAGACCGGCGAGCACGAAGGCCGGCAGGAAACACAGGCCGAGCGGGAGCACGATCAGGACGCCGGCCCGCCGGGCGGCGGCCTCGGCCGCCACCGACCGGTCGGCGCGCAGGTCGTCGGCGACCCGCAGCAGCGCCCCGGCCAGGGCACCGCCGCTGGAACTGGACCGGATCGCGGCGGCGATGACCCGCTCGGAACCGGCCACGTCGGACACGTGCGCCCACGCCTCCGCCGGCTCGCCGCCCAGCCGTAGCGACCGGGCGGTGCGACCCAGCCGCGAGCCCATCGGCCCGCCCAACGCGTCGGCCACCGCATCGGCCGCCCGGTCGACCGGTACGCCACCGCGAAGAGCGGCAGCTAGCAGATCGGCACAGAGCGGCAGATCCGCGACCGCACGCAGCCGGCCGGCGCGGACGTCAGTCGGCTCCCGCCGGCGCAGAAACCGGTCCATTGCGGCACCGACGACAAGACCAACGGGAAATCCCCACCAGGTCCCGATCAGCGCGGCGACGCCGACTCCGGCAGCGCAAGCGAGCAGGAGGCGTGGACTTCTCGCCCGCGACGACGGGCCGTCACCGACGACCCGGGCAAGCCGCCGGCGACCGCCCCGCCCGCGGAGTACCGCCGAGGCGACCAGTACGACCCCGGCGACACCGATCAGCGCGACGATCATCCGGGACGCCCGGCCCGCAGCAACTCGGCGACGCAGCACAGCCGGAGCGGAAGGCAGACTGGACGACGTGCGGCCAGGAACGCCGCCGCCGCACACTCGAGGCCGGGCCCCGCACACGCCGGCGTCGACCCAAGCCGGCCGGGCTGTGCGTCCAGCGAGCCCCCAACCGGCAACGCGGCAGGCGACACCGTCGCTTCGTCAATCATCGACCGGCCCCGGCCACGAGAAGTCCCGCGCGGCACAGCCCACGGCACGAAATGCGCAGCCCACGACAACACGACCCGGCTGGCACGGGCTGATGGCAGCGAAAGGGTTGCGGTGGTCGGTCTCGGCCTTGAGGCTGATCGCGAAGCCGCCGAATGCTCATCGGGTGGGGCCGGTCGCGAGGCGGTCGGCCCAGATCAGGCCGACGGATTGGAGGAGGGCGGCCACGATGGCACAGGCGCCGCCGAGGGCGGTGTGTAGCAGGATCCGCAGTGGAGCGACGCCGATGCCGTAGCCCAGGGCGATCCCGCCGAGCGGCAGCGCGGCCAGCAGCAAGGCCGTGGCCTGTGCTCCAGCGGCCTGCGCGGCGGCTGACGCCTGCGCGCGGTCGGCGGCCCGCGCGTCGGCTTCGATCCGCTCAACCAACTCGGCAGCGGGAGCACCGGTGCGCTCGGCGAGCCGCCAGACCGCCGCCGTCAGCTCAGCGACTCGGAGTTCGGCTGAAGCCGAGATGCCCGGCCCTGCCTGCGCTCCGCCGGCTGACAGCACAACCGCGGGTGGCAGGCCTGCTCGGAGGTCGGCGGCGAGGGCGGCCAGGTCGTCCAGGCTGCGGGCGTGGGCCAGGCCGGCCCGGCTGCGGGAATGTCGCCGCAGGACGGCCCGGGCGGTCAGGGCGCTGTAGATCGCCGCCAGCACCGCGGCGACGAACCCACCGGCGAGCCAGCCGAGGGCGACACAGCCCGCAACGGTCAGCGCGACGGCACGACGGGGCCGCGCGGCAACAGCACTCATGACCGCGCCCACCGAGAACCCGAGAAGCGGCCCGGCCCGCCGCAACGGCACCGGCACCGGCAGCAGCCGACGTCGAGCACTCGCCGCTGGCCACGCCACAGCTACCGCCCCCGCCGTCAGACAACCGGCCAGCACCCACCAGGACGCCGTCACCGCCAGCCCTCGCCAACAGCCGGTTGAAGCCCAGAAACCACCAGCCGGGACGCGGCATGAGGTCCAGAAATCGCGGCCTGAGGCCCAGAAATCGCGGGCTGAGGCCCAGAAATCGCGGGATGAGGCCCGGGAACCGCGGGCTGAGGCCCGGGAACCGCGGGCTGAGGCCCGGGACCCGCG
>JAVHVY010000498.1:0-5813 GCA_032160305.1 Actinoplanes sp. | reverse complement strand
GACTGCCCGCGGATCGTGCTCGGCAGCCCGGTGGCCGGCGTGTCGACCGAGGAGGTCATCGACCCGACCCCGGCGATCGACACCATCGTCGAGCGCTACATCGGCGACCCGCGGTATGCGAACCTGCCGCGCAAGTTCAAGACCTCGATGTCCTGGCTGGCGGACACGCCGTACCAGGTCAACGACATTTCGTTCCTCGGGGTGGTGCATCCGGTGCACGGGCCCGGCTTCGACCTGTGGGTCGGCGGCGGCCTGTCGACCAACCCGCGGCTGGCCGAGCGGCTCGGCGTCTGGGTGCCGCTGGATGAGATCCCGGACGTCTGGGAGGCCGTCGTCGGGGTGTACCGCGACTACGGTTACCGGCGGCTGCGCACCCGGGCCCGGCTGAAGTTTCTGCTCGCCGACTGGGGCGTGGCGAAGTTCCGGGAGATCCTGGAGAAGGAGTACCTGGGCCGCGCGTTGCTCGACGGCCCGGCGCCGGACCTGCCGGCGAAGCCGATCGACCACATCGGGGTGCACAAGCAGATCGACGGCCGCAACTATGTCGGCGCGGCTCCGGTCGTCGGGCGCTCGTCGGGGACCCAGCTGGCCCGGCTGGCGGACCTTACGGCGGCGCACGGCTCCGATCGGGTGCGGCTCACTCCGTACCAAAAACTCCTGGTCCTTGATGTCGCCGACGACCAGGTCGAAGGCCTGGTCGCGGGTCTGGGCGAGATCGGGCTGCGGACCCGGCCGTCGGCCTGGCGGCGGGGCACGATGGCCTGCACCGGGATCGAGTACTGCAAGCTCGCGATCGTCGAGACCAAGGCCCGCGGCGAGGAGCTGGTGGCCCGGCTGGAGGAGCGGCTCAAGGACTTCGACACCGACATCTCGATCCACATCAACGGCTGCCCGAACGCCTGTGCTCGCACCCAGGTCGCCGACATCGGCCTCAAAGGCATGCTGGTCATGAATGCGCAGGGCGAACAGGTCGAGGGCTTCCAGGTCCACCTCGGCGGCGGCCTGGGCATGGCGAAGGGCGAGACGGCCGGTTTCGGCCGCAAGCTGCGCGGCCTCAAGGCCACCGCCGACGAGCTCCCCGCGTACGTGGAGCGGCTCGCCCTGCGCTACCTGGACGGCCGGGAGTCGACGGACGAGACCTTCGCCGACTGGGTCGTCCGGGCGGACGAGGAGCTCCTGAAATGAGCGACGCCCGTTCCACACCGCTCTACTGCCCGTACTGCGGGGAAGAGGATCTCTTTCCCAACGAGGCGTCGCACGGCGCGTGGGAATGCCACGCCTGCGCTCGAGTCTTCACGGTCACGTTCAACGGGTTGCTGTCCAAGGGAGTGAACCGATGACTGTCACGACCGCCGCCGGCCTGGGTCTGGTGACCCTGGGGGCCCCGATTGTGCACGATCCCGCCCGGCGGTCGCCCGCCGAGCTCAAGTCCATCGCGGACACCGCGGGAGTCGCGCTCGAAGGCGCCCCGGCCGAGGAGATCGCGAAGTGGGCGGCCGACACGTTCGGCCCACGCTTCTGCGTGACCAGCTCGATGGCCGACGCCGTGGTGGCGCACCTCTTCTCCCGGGTCGCCCCGGGCGTCGACGTGCTCTTCCTCGACACCGGCCTGCACTTCCCGGAGACGCTCGCGGTGCGCGACACGGTCGCCCGCACGATGAACGTCAACGTGCGCTCTATCCGGCCGCGCCGGACGGTCGGTCAGCAGGACGGCGAGCTGGGCCCGCGGCTCTTCGCCCGCAACCCCGACGAGTGCTGCTTCCTGCGCAAGGTCGAACCGCTGGAGCGGGCCCTCGGCGACTACGACTCCTGGGCCACCGGGCTGCGCCGCGACGAGTCGCCGACCCGGGCCGGCACGCCGGTGGTCGCGTTCGACGCGGGCAAGGGCAAGATCAAGGTCAACCCGATCGCCGCCTGGACCCAGCCGGTCGTGGACGCCTACATCTCCCGCTGGAACGTGCCGGTCAACGAGCTGTTCAAGAAGGGCTACGGCTCGATCGGCTGCTGGCCGTGCACCCGGCGCACCAAGGCCGGCGAGGACCCGCGCGCGGGCCGCTGGGCGATGTTCGAGAAGACCGAATGCGGCCTGCACGTCTAGCTGTCGTCCTGGTCGCCCACGGCTCACCTCTTTTCGACGTGCGAAGTGATACCGTGTTGACCCGGCCGAAACAACCGGTCTCTCGCCGCGAAACCGCAGGTGGACAGCATGGTGCGGTGGAAGTGGACGAGATCGGCCCGCTCGCCGGGTTCACCGTGGCGGTGACCGCTGAGCGACGCCGCGAGGAAATGGGCGCGCTGTTGCGCCGCCGCGGTGCCCGGGTGGTGACCGCGCCGGCGATCACGATCGTCCCGCTAGTGGACGACGACGCGCTGCACGCCGCCACCCAGGCGTGCATCGGGCTCGCCCCCGACCTGGTGATCGCCACCACCGGGATCGGCTTCCGCGGCTGGCTCGAGGCCGCGGAGGGCTGGGGCCTGGGAGACGGGCTGCGTTCGGCCCTCGGTGCCGCCCGGCTGGTGGCCCGCGGCCCGAAGCCGTGCGGTGCGATCCGCGCGGCCGGGCTCATCGAGCAGTGGGCGGCCCAGACCGAATCGTCGGACGAGATCCTCAGCAAGCTTCTGGAGGACGGGGTGGGCGGCCGGCGGATCGCCGTACAGCAGCACGGCGAGCCCCAGGCCGAGTTCACCGCCGCGCTGCGGCGCGGCGGCGCGGCCGTGGTCGAGATCCCCGTCTACCGCTGGACCCTGCCGCCCGACACCGCTCCGGTGCGCAAGCTCGTCGACCAGATCGTCGGCGGCCAGATCGACGCCGTCACCTTTACCAGCGCGCCCGCGGTCAAGGCGTTCCTGCAGATCGCTGGTCGGGCCGAAGCCGAGGTCCTCGCCCGGTTCCGCGACCGGACCATGGCGGCCTGTGTCGGCCCGGTGACCGCGGGACCGCTGCTGGACCGGCAGGTGCCGGTGGTCGCCCCGGAACGCTACCGGCTCGGCGCGCTGATCAAGACGGTCACCGACGAGCTGCCCCGCCGGGCGCTGCGGCTCACGGTCGCCGGCTCCACCCTCGAGGTACGCGGCCACGCGGTCCTCATCGACGGCCGCCTGCACCTGCTCGCGCCCGCCTCGATGGCGATTCTGGCGTCCCTGGTCGCCAGCCCCGGCGCGGTCGTCACCAAGGATCGGCTGGCCGCCGGGCTGCCCCCGCGGCAACGACGTGCACGCGGTCGACGTGGCGATGGCCCGGCTGCGGACGGCGCTCGGCTCGGCGAACCACATCGAGACGGTCATCAAGCGGGGATACCGCCTGCGCGTGGACGAGGTGGCCGCATGAGGGTGCTGCACGCGGTCGCGCACGGCACCAGGTCGGCGGCCGGCCAGCGGCAGATCCGTACGCTGACCGACGCGGTCGCGTTGCGCCGCCCCGATCTGGACGTCCGCTTGTCCTATGTGGATGTCCAACATCCCCGGATCGTAGACGCGATCACCCCCGGTTCGACGGTCGTGCCGCTGCTGCTGTCCACCGGCTACCACGTACGGGTGGACATTGCCCACGCCGCCGACGGAAACGCCGTGGTGGCGCCGCCGCTCGGCCCCGACCCGGTCCTCACCGCCAGCCTGCGCCGCCGGCTGCCACCGTGCGACGCAGTGGTGCTCGCGGCGGCCGGTTCCTCGGAACCGCGGTGGCGGGCCGACATCGACGCGATCGCGGCCGAGCTGGGCGCGTATGTCGCCTACGCGTCGGGCAGTGCGCGCCGGGTGCCGGACGTCGTGGCCGAGTTGCGCCGCGAGGGCGCCCGGCGGATCGGCGTCGCGGCGTACCTGCTCGCCGAGGGCTTGTTCTACCGTTCGTTGCACCAGGCGGGAGCCGACGAGGTGACCGCGCCGCTGTGCCACGATCCAGCGGTGGCCGACCTCGTGCTGGCTCGGTACGACATGGTCGCGGGCGTCCGCCAGCCGGTCTTCTGACGGCTGGGAAGGACACCGGCGTGCCGGCAGTGGTGCAGGATGCTTCCCAGCAGAAGCCCGCCACGATTGCGAGGTGGAGTCGCGGATGGGGAGCCTCACAACGGTCACCGCGGCGTTGTAGGGAATTCCGAACGTCCGCGCAACCGCGGCGGTCCACCAGGGAAACGCCCGCCAGCCAGCATCAACCGCATGCCGGCCACCGAGACCCACTGCCCCTACTGCGCCCTGCAGTGTGGGATCTCGCTGCTGCCGGAGATCTCGTCGGTGCGTCTCGAGCCCACCGACTTCCCGGTCAACCGCGGCGGTCTCTGCGCCAAAGGCTGGACCGCCGCCGAACTCCTCGACCATCCGGATCGCCTGCTCACGCCGCTGGTCCGCGAAGATCCCGCGGACCGCGGCAGCTCGCTGCGCGAGGCCACCTGGGATGAGGCGCTCGGCCGGATCGTCACCGCCATCGAAGACAGCCAGCGACGGTACGGCCGGGACAGCGTCGGCGCGTTCGGTGGCGGGGGACTCACCAACGAGAAGGCGTACACGCTCGGCAAGTTCGTCCGGGTGGCGCTGCGGTCGGCGTCGGTGGACTACAACGGGCGGTTCTGCATGTCGTCGGCGGCCACCGCGGCCAACCGGGCGCTCGGCGTCGACCGCGGGCTGCCGTTCCCGCTCGCCGACGTCGCGGAGGCCCGGGCCGTGCTGCTGGTCGGCGCGAACCCCGCGGACGCGATGCCGCCGTCGATGCAGTACCTGGACGCCGGGCGGGCGGAGGGCGCGAAACACATCGTCATCGACCCGCGCCGGACCGCCACCGCCGCGGGCGCGCACCTGCATCTGCAACCGCTGCCGGGCACGGATCTGGCGCTGGCCAACGGAATGCTGCACATCGCGATCCGCGAGGGGCTGATCGACGAGGCCTACATCGCCGATCGGACGTCCGGGTTCGACGCCGTGCGGGCCGGCGTGAACGGGTACTGGCCGCAGCGGGTGGAGCGGATGACCGGCGTCCCCGAGGCCGACCTGCGGGAGACCGTGCGGCTGCTCGCCACCAGCGGTCCGGCGATGATCCTCACCGCCCGCGGCGCCGAGCAGCACAGCAACGGCACCGACACCGCGCAGGCGTACCTGAATCTGGCTCTCGCTCTGGGTCTGGTCGGGCGGCCGTACTCCGGGTACGGCACGATCACCGGGCAGGGCAACGGGCAGGGTGGCCGCGAGCACGGGCAGAAGGCCGATCAGCTGCCCGGGTACCGCCGGCTCGACGACCCCGCCGCCCGGGGGCACGTCGCGGCCGTCTGGGGGATCGATCCCGATGAGCTGCCGAAACCGGGCCGGTCCGCGTACGAGATGCTGGACCGCCTGGGCACCGACGGCGGTGTCCGGGTCCTGCTGGTGCTGGCCAGCAACATCGCCGTGTCAGCGCCGCACAGCAACCGGGTGGCGGATCGGCTGCGCGCGCTGGACCTGCTCGTCGTCTCCGACATCTTCCTCTCCGAGACCGCTGCGATGGCTGACGTGGTGCTGCCCACCGCGCAGTGGGCGGAGGAGGAAGGCACGATGACCAACCTCGAGGGCCGGGTGATCCGCCGCAGGCTGGCGCTCGCACCGCCGCCGGAGGTCCGCAGCGACCTCGACGTGCTGGTCGATCTGGCCGGGCGGCTCGGTCGCGGACGGTACTTCGACGATGATCCGCGCCGGGTCTTCGACGAGCTGCGCCGGGCCAGCGCCGGCGGGATCGCCGACTACGCCGGCATCACGTGGGAGCGGATCGACGCCGAGCAGGGGGTGTTCTGGCCGTGCCCGGCCGAGGACCATCCGGGTACGCCGCGGCTGTTCGCCGACGGCTTCCCGACGCC
>JAVHVY010000493.1:0-10365 GCA_032160305.1 Actinoplanes sp. | reverse complement strand
TAGTTTCTGCTCAAGAGCATCGCGACGGTGATTGCGGAGGACAACGATGGCGAGCAGTGACGTCGTGGCCGGTCGGCCCGCGTTCGACGCGGCCAGAATCAGAAGCCGGCTGCGGCCGGCCGTCGAGTGGGTAACCGGAATCAGATCTGAGGCGTCGCCCGCTGGGATCACGATCGAATGTGGGCCTTTCGATGTGCCTGTCGCACAGATCGACGAGGTTGGTAACCGTATTGAGTACGGTTATGACACCGAGTTACGGCTGATCACGGTCACGAATCCGGCCGGTGCGGTCTGGAGTTACACCTACGACACGGTCGGACGTCTCGTCGAGCAGAGCGACTTCGACGGCCGTACCAGTCGCTACACTTATGAGCCGGCCGGCCGGCTCATCGCGCACACGAACCCGGCGGGCGATACCAACCATTACACGTACGACCCGCTCGGGCGGGTGGTGCAACGTCGGATCGGGGAGCTGATCACACGCCTGGAGTTTGACGGCGAGGGCCGGCTCACCGTTGTGGCAAGCCCCGACGCGGTGGTCCGGTTTGAACACGACCGTGAGGGCCGGGTCACCGCTGAAACGATCAACGGGCACACCGTACGCACGTCCTACGACGGTGATCGGGCCCTGACGCGTACCACCGCGTCGGGCCACTGCAGCCGCTGGAGCCTCGATGAGCGGGGCCAGCCACTCACCCTCGACACTGCCGGGCACCAGGTCCGTTTCAGCTACGACGCGGCAGGCCGCGAGGTCTGCCGCACCGTCGACGGTGCGGTCACGTTGCGTCAAACGTTTGATGAGGTCGGACGTCTGACGGGGCAGTGCGTCGCGGACAGTACGCTGCTCGGCTACTGCTACGACGCCGCCGATCGGGTGACCGCGGTCGGCGAACGATCGTTCCACAGTGATGAGACCGGCCGGATCCGGGCCGTCACCAGCAACGGTGTGCAGCGGGAACGCTACGACTACGACCAGGCCGGCAACCTCGTGGCTGCCGGCGGTGGACGCTGGGAGTTCGACGGCACCATGCTGCTGCGTAGTGACGACGCACAGTTCGAATACGACGTGAAAGGCCGCCTCACCACCCGGATCGACAGTACGGGTACATGCAGGTTCACCTGGGACGCCGAAGACCGGCTCGTAACGGCCAGCACCCCGGACGGGGACCGCTGGCGCTACCGCTACGACGGGTTCGGGCGACGTATCGCCAAACAACGCCTAGGCGACGACGACACCGTCGTGGAAGAGGTCCGTTTCTCCTGGACCGGTGACCTCATGATCGAGCAGACCGGCCCTGCCGGGACGATCTCATGGGACTACCTACCCGACGGATCCACACCTGTCACCCAGACCCACACCGACACCGGGCTGCAGATCGTGGTCACCAATCTCATCGGCACACCCACCGCTCTAGTGGACCCGACCGGCGAGGTGCACTGGACCTCCCACGGCACCCTGTGGGGACGTGTCGGCGACCCGGCCGGCACCCCACTGCGGTTCCCCGGCCAGTACCACGACACCGAGACCGGTCTGCATTACAACCGGTTCCGCTACTACGACCCCGCGACCGCCCGCTACCTCAGCCCCGACCCGCTCGGTCTGACCGGTGGACTCAACCCCACCGCGTACGTATCCGATCCACTCACCCGCACCGACCCACTCGGCCTCGCGAGCTGCAACCCCCGCGACAGTGATCTGCGCAGCAGACTCAACCGCGGCCCGCAGCACGAAGACACCGAACACGACAACACTCGCACCGGTTCGCCGAGTTCGCGGTACCCAACACAGCTGCCAGCCGCCGCCAGTCCTTTCGCCCCCACACCTGCTGCGCCGAACCCGGCGCCGCAACACAGCAACCCGTTCCGCCCCAGGCAGGTCAGCGTGTTCGGCGCGCCACCCACCCGTTACGGTTCGACCCCAGGATTTCCCGGCCCCGCCACCCGTGGAACTGGCCTCGACTCGTTCGCCGCTATACGGGCAGCGCTGGACCAGCGTGATTCCTACCCGAAGCCGGTAGCCGGAGGTGCGGGTGTTGTAGGCCCGGTGGCGCATTCTCGGCAGTGGTTCGCTCGTGTGGTTGATCGTGTTCCACGGGTGGAGGGTCCGGGTCGGTGTTTAACAGCCGTGCGAGCTGCCGCGGTAGGACTGCACGGTGATGGTGTCGATGGTGGTGTGCGGGTCAATGCTGTCCGTGATGACAATGTGGTGTCGACGGTTCTTCCGGGGGTACCGGATCAGCTGTTTGGCAGGATCGATTCGTGGGAAGCGTTACACGCACGGATGACGGCGACGGCGGTGGGGACGACCGCGTATGTGTTGATTGATCGCCCGGGTCGGGTGGGGCACGCATTGACGGTGCATCGAGCGGCTGAGGGTGTCGTGTACGCGGAATTGCTCAACCATTCAGGCAACCGGCTGACACCCGTGATCAACGATGTAGCGCGAACCCCGAACGGGGTTTATCTGCACGACGCTAAGGGTCGACAACAGATGCGGTTGGACGCCGACGTTCAGTTACGCGGCCTGTTTGTTGACGGCGACGGCCGGGTTGTTGAGGGTGCTGAACCGTCGAGTGCCGTCGGGTCGATGACGCAGGCTCTGGTCGACCCGGCGGGCAGGGACAGCGCCGGCAACCGGTGGGGTGCCGGTGGCCCAGAAATCCAATGGAGACGGTTCCGGGTCACGTTTCCGCAGCACATATGGGCCGACGCCGGTGATAAGTTAGTGCGAGGTCCTGGTTGGAAGATCGTCCTGGAGAGCACCGGCGGTGTGCTCCATGTGGAGTTCGTTGGTGATGGGGGTTCGGTGCTCCCGGGTGAGGAATACCTGTATCCGTACACCAAAGAGCAGGTTGAGCAGAACATACGTGTGGCGTCCGACCAGTTGGAGGCGGAGCTTTCGTCGGGTGAGCCTAGGCCGCTGACCGACATCTTCCCGCCAGGCGACTTCGTATACCCCGAGTCCGGGTACGGCCAGGCCGCGGCCGTGCAGGACGATCGCACGCCACAAGATCCTCGTAGCCAGGACACCGACGGTGTGCAGACGTTCGGTCTGGGCAACCTGCTACGGGAGAACCGCACGATGATGCTCAGGTCGAGCGCTAGGGAGCGGGCGAATATCGAGAATTCTGATATCAGTGCGGGTGTGGCCGCGGCGGTTTCGGCCCAGTTCGAGCAGCACAGTCGGGGTCGGGCGGCGCCAGGCGACAGGGCGGAGTTGGAGGACTATCTCGCGCTGGTGATCCCGCACCTGCGGGCAACAGTCCTGCCAGCGATCCACAATTACCGAAAAAAAATGGGAATCCAAGATGGTTTGGGGAATTTTCCGAAGGCCTACGTGGCGATGTTGTCCCGCACAGCGTTCCGGGCGGGCCGCGATGAGCTGCCGCACCCGGTGCAGGACTACCTGAAGAACCACGGTGAAGAGATCAAAGCGCGGATCAACGCGACGTTCGATCCTAGCGATCAGTACGTTCGCGAGGCGTTTGAGGAGGCGGGGGCGCTGGTCGACGGCCACGTCGACATCTTCGCCGACGGGGTAACGACGGCCAGAGGCGGGTTCCGCCATAATGATTACGCTAACAATGCGCTGTATGGGCGGTATGACAACCTGGGTCGTCCGGTCCCGTTCGTGAACCAGCGTGCGTTCGACAACATCAAACTCATCTTCGACGAGATGAAATTTGTGAATGGTGTGCCGCTGTGGGTGATCGAGTTCCGTAGCATCCTCGGGCAGGCTGATCTTGACACCACTTTCCAGCGGACCGGCAGGCTGGCCAATGTCATCCGCGCGCAGCAGCCGTACCAGCCCACGGCGCCTGATGTTCTCTCCGCGAACTGGGGCATCTACACCGAGAATCATAGGCTGGGAACCGCTATCCGGACGCTTCGCGAGGGGGTCACTGCCGGCAGTATCTGGGGACAGCCAGCCATCAACGAGGCCTGGGCGAACCTAACTGCTGGCCAGACCAACTTCGCCTTCGCCCAGGCGAACGCGGCCTGGGCCAACACCCTCGCAGCGGACCACGGTATTGACACAGCCACGACCTACGAGGACGCGTACAACCTCGAGCAGGAAGCGCTTGCCATGTATACCCAACTCACCACCACCACCGCGGGTCCGCCGGTGTCTGCTGGTTGGAGCGCGCCGCCCACGAGCGGCCCATCGTCTTCGTCTTTTCAGCCGTCGTCGGAGATCGCGGGTCGGCCTGGCTGGGAGTTTGACTCGAGTCGCGGTGGTTGGGCGCAGGACTCGAGTACGGGTTCGGCGCCGGCGATGGGTGGTTCTGAACGGTATCCGTCGATGCGTTATCCGAATACTAGTTCGGGGTATGCCCAGAGTATAGATTCGGGGACTTATGGTCGGCAGGCTGCGGCGCCGGCGCAGCCTAGCGGATGGTATGACTCGAGTAGGGTTTCGGCGTTGGCTGGTGGTCAGTTTTCGCAGACGGCTTCCGGTAGAGAGTACGCGAACCCGGGGCAGGGGTCCGCGTGGGTTTCCTCCAGCTACGGGTATGACACACACGGGTATCCGGTGGTTGCCGCGAGATCGTCTTCGAGTATGCCAGCCGGCACTTCGGGGCCGGGATACGTTATCGTTCCCGAAAGAACCGAGTATCCCCCGGAGTATCAGCAAGGCTGATCGGGTGGAGCTTGGCGTAGGCGGCCTTCCGCGACCGGGCGGTCACACCCGCCGGGACGCGGGTGAGGCACATTGGGTTTGGGTACAGCGGGCCGTACTCATCCGCGCAGGCTCGACTTCGGACATCGCCACGCGGAGCATGAGCGGCGCCGACCGGGTCACCGTCTCGCTGCGTGCACACCGCGGCGTCCAGCAGCATCAGCGTGCGGGTCATTCCGGTCGGCTTCGACAGGGCGATCCCCTCCCGCTGGCTCTCCGCGCGGCCACGGTGTCCCCGAGTAGAGTCAGTGCCTGCGAACGGTGAACGTTGTGCTTCTGCGGGCAGTATCCAAACCAGGTGTCGGCGCTTGCCGCGCCCATCAGCCTGGTGGCGATCGGGCCAGCGTGGCCGGTGTCCCCGAGCACATGCGCGATCCGGTCGATCGGCGCCGCTGCGCCGGCGGCGAGCACGCCATTTATCAGGTCTCGGCGGTCCACAGGGGTCGCCCTCCAATCCGGCCACGGCCGGCTGATCGTTTTCGCGGCCTGCCGGAGCAGCGATGTTTGGATTGTCCCGGACCACGGGCTACCGGGCGTCACGAGAGTTCGCGGACGTCATCGGCGTGGATGGCCATGCCGATGCCGAGGTCGCGGGGGCTCACCATGGCGAGCATGACGCCGTGTCGGTTGGCCGCGACGATGGCCTGGGCGACGCCTTTGCCACCGGTGATGAGCGCGGCGACCCGCTCGACCTCCAGGAGGTCGTCGGCGAGTAGCGGCAACACCGCTACAGTGAGGCTGTCGCTGTCGAGCAGCCGGGCGAGGCGGGCCCGATCCTCGCCTTTGAGCTGAGGCAACGCATCCAGCACCGCCAACGCAGGTACCCCGGTCAGGTCGCCGCCGTCCGCGACCTCGCCGATGAGTTCCCCGGCCGAGATGCGTTCCAGGCGCACGTGTGCCAGCAGGGCCGAGGTGTCCAGGACCAGGCCGATACTCACGCGGCGTCGTGCTCACGTCGACGCGCGGCCCGGCTTGCGGCCTGCCGGTCCAGTAGCGCCCGTGCGGCCGCTCGACCCGCAGCGGTGATCTCCAAGTCGCCGGTATAGCCGAAGTCGCGCAGCTCTGCCCGGGACAGCTCACGGCGCTGGTCGGCCTCGATTAGGCCAGCGATGTACGCGGATGCCTCACCGCGAGCGGCTCGGTGGTCCACCCAATCTGCCAACGAGGTGGGCAGGCTGAACGACTTGCGCTTCCAGCCCGGGCCCTGGTCGTCGGTCATCTCAGCGTCAGCGTTCATAACAAACCCAATCTCATTATGAACCCGGTTACGGTTGGAACACCTGGACCGGGAACCCTACCCATCGGTGGTCTACCTGCGTCCCGAGTCCACGCCGCAGCTGGAACGGGCCTGCGACGCGTTCAACGCCGAACGCTTCGAGCGGGGCGAGACCGACCAAGCCGGGCGTGTCCAACACGGCTATATTTATGGACAGAGCATCATATTTATGGACAGAGTACTAGTGGTCCAGGAAGTCCTCGCCGAGCATGGAGCGCAGGCGGGGCAGTGCGCGGGCGTTGCGCATCTTGACCACCGAGACGGAGACGCCAAGGATCGCGGCCACGGTGTCGACGCTGTGGTCTTCGGCGTGACGCAGCACCAGGACCGCCCGGTCCTCGACGGTCAGCCGGGCCAGCGCGTCCACCAGGGCCAGGCGCAGCTCCGGCGTGCCGGCCAGGGCACCGTCCGGCTGGTCCGGCAACTCGGCCAGCACGATCTCGGAGCCGCTGAGCCGCCGCTGCTGGTCGAAGACGAGGTTCATCAGCACACGCCTGCTGTAGCCCTCAAGGTTCGTGCCGATGCGGAGCCGGTCCCAGGCCGCGTACATCTTGGTGAAGGTGTGCTGGGTCAGGTCCTGGGCGAGATGCCAGTCCCGGCACATCAGATAGGCGCTGCGGCGCAGCCGGGTGGCGGCGGACTCCACGAAGGCCGTGAACTCCTCGTCCCGGGCCACTTTCGCCCGGCGGCGGCCGGCACGCCAGCCGGCCGCCGCTCCGGTACGGGCGCCGTCCGCGGGCAAGGACGGCGTCACGGTATCCGTCACCGGAGCCCGCCGACGGGTGCGCTCTCCCTGCAGATGCGGCCCTCGATCAACATGACATCGTCTCTCGCCGCGTACTGCGTGCGGAAGGCCGTGTACTTTGTGGCGTCCACCAGCCGCAGGCGGAAGAACTCGGGCAGATCGTTCGGGCTCACCGAGGCGACGAAGTCGGGATTGTTCGGCCACTGCTTCTGGAACCGCTGGTAGATCTGCTCGTGAGTCTCGAAGAACAGGGTGGCCACCCGCGGGTCGGCTGTCAGGTCCGACCTGAGCTGCGACACCATCTGGTCGGTCACGTGGCCATCGGCATCGCCCGGGAAGATGACCACGTCGGTGGCATCGTTCTGCACCGGCTTCGCCGAGCAGTCCAACGCCGCCACCAGCATCATCTCCGGGGCGACCACCGCCGGGTTCGCCGGTCCCGTCACCGGGGACCGGTGGTTCACACCGGCCACCGCTCCCAGCACCATCACCACGCCGGCCGCCACGCCCGCCACGGCCATCTGCTTGCGCCGGCGGCGTACTCGGCCGCCTTGGGCGATGGCGGCGTGCGCCATTTCCCCAAGGTCGGCGCCGGGGTCACCACTGACGGCCCGATCGAAATACTCCCGCAGGTTGGTGTCCACTGTTCGCTCTCCTCGCTGTCCGTTCATCCTTCTGCTAGTAGGACCGGATGGACACCCGAATCGGTCACACCGCCTTACCCCGGGCCCGTTGAGGGGCCGGCGTTGACCACGACAAAGATTCGTGGTCAACGCTAGATGCTCTACCGACATACGCCCGCCACCAGCTCGACGCAGCCCGGCAGATGCTGCGCGAGCACCGCGCTGACGCGACCGGCTGCTGTGTCTATGCCGGGGCAGACCCCCGTACGCACAGGAAAGGGCATCACTGCGGCATCTGGCGTACACCTGCCGTCCTGATCTGTCCGGGACGCTGGGAGCTGTGCCGCAGCAGCTGCAGAGCCTGGCCACCAGCCCGTGGTTGCTCGTGGTCGTCTTCGCGGTGGCCGGGCTTGACGCGGTGCTGCCGTTCATGCCGAGCGAGTCGACCGTGGTCGCCGTCGGCGTGCTCACGGCGAGCACCGGGCGCCCGCACCTGGCCCCGCTGATCCTCGTCGCGGCTGCCGGCGCCTTCCTCGGCGACCGGCTGGCCTATCAGATCGGGCGGGGCAACCACCGGGTCGTGATCGATCGCCTGCAGCGCGGTCGGCGTTCGCGACGAGTGCACCGCTGGGTGCACCGGCTGCTTCATGACCGCGGCGCTCTGGTCGTCATCTGCGCCCGCTACCTGCCCGGCGGACGCTCGGCCACCGCGTTCGCCGCCGGGGTGGTCGGTTATCCGCTCGGCCGGTTCCGGATCTATACCGCGGTGGCGGTGCTGATCTGGGCGGTCGAGGCCGCACTACTCGGCTATCTGGGCGGGGCCGCCTTCGCCGGCCGGCCGCTGCTCGGGCTGGCCGTGGGATGGACAGGTGCACTGCTGGTCACCGGGTGTGCCGTGCTGGTCCGGCGGGTGGTCAGCTCAGGGCCGAGTCGACCGAGGTCTCGTGCGGTCCGAGGAAGACCGGATCGCGCCGCGTCGTCGCGTCCCACAGCGCCTTGACCGCCGCGCCGCGCTCGCGGACCACGCTGTGCACCCACGGTGACCGGTAGACCTTGACCGAGTCGTCGGCCACCCCGTCGGCCACCACCCCGACGCTGCGGCACAGGGCGACCGCCCGATCGATGTGGTAGGTCTGCGTCACCACAATCAGCCGCCGTACGCCGAAGATCTTGTCCGCCCGCACACACGAGTCGTAGGTGTCGAAGCCGGCGTGGTCCAGGGCGATCTTGTCGTTCGGAACGCCGTGCTGGACCAGCCACTCGAACATCGCGCCCGGCTCGTTGTACTGCCAGCGCGCGTGGTCGCCGGAGACCAGGATGGCTTTGACCTTGCCGTCGAAGTAGAGCTGCCGGGCGATCTCCAGCCGGGCGGCCAGGAACGGCGACGGCTGGTCGCCGGGGTACACCTGCGCGCCGAGCACCAGGGCCACCGGAGCGGCCGGCACGTCGCGCTCCGAGTAGATGTGCCCGGCGGCCCGCGCGTCGACGAAGACGCCGCCGGCGACCATCGCCAGCACGGCCACGGCCGTGGCGAGGACACCGGCGCGCAGCAGACGGCGAAACCAGATCTTCAGCACGCGCCGACGATGTCAGGCCCGGTCAAGACGTCGGGCTGAAGCTCGGCAGGTCCGCCGGTGGGGTCAGCACGTGATGGTGAACCCCGCGCCGAGCAGGTCCTGGGAGTTGGCGCCGACCAGCAGCTCGAAGGCGCCCGCCTCGACGACCCGGCGGCCGTCCGCGGTGACCAGGGTGCAGTGCGCGGCCGGCACCTCGATCACGACGATGACGCTCTCCCCGGCCGGCACGATCACCTGCCGGTACGCCTTCAGCTCCTTGGCCGCCCAGGTGACGCTGGTGACAAGATCGCTCACGTACGCCTGGATCGTCTCGGTTGCCGGCCGCGACCCGGTGTTGGTCAGCCGGACGCTCGCCCGCACGACGTCGCCCGGGCCCAGTTCCGGCTGCTCGATGCTCAGATCGCTGTATTCGACCGTCGAGTAGCTCAGCCCTTCGCCGAAGACGAACAGCGGCTCCTGGGTCAGGTCGGCGTAGCGGCTGCCGTGCTGGCCGCGTAGCTGGTTGTAGTACACCGGCTGCTGGCCGACGTGCCGGGCCACCGAAATCGGCAGTCGCCCGGTCGGCTCGATCTGCCCGAGCACCAGCTCCGCGATCGCCCGCCCGCCGCGCATCCCCGGGTTGAACGCCTGGATGATCGCCGCGCTGCGCATCGCCGAGGCGGGCAGGGCGGCCGGCTTCGAGTTGAGCAGGACGAGCACCACCGGCGTGGCGGTCGCGGTCAGCGCGTCCAGCAGGGCCACCTGGCCGCCCTGCAGCTCCAGCGTCGCCGTCGAGCGGCCCTCGCCGGTCAGCGCGACCGTGTCGCCCAGCACGACGATCGCGCAGTCGGCGGCCTGCGCCGCGGCGACCGCCTCGGCGATCAGCGCCGGATCGTCCGGGGCCGGCACCGAGATCGGTGGCCGTGGCTGGCCGTCCGGGAAGAACGGGCCTTGCGGGTCGGTGACCAGCACCTCGATGTCGGCGCCGCGGTGGTGGGTGATCGTCCACTGCTCCGGGGCCACCGCCCGCAGGCCGTCCAGGACCGTCTCGATCAGCTCGCGGGGCTGGCCGTCCGGCATCCAGTCGACCTGGCCGGAGTTGCCGGCCCAGTCGCCCAGCTGCGACTGCGGGTCGTCGGCGTTCGGGCCGATCACGGCGATCGTCTTCGGCGCGGTGGTGGCCAGGGGCAGCACGCCGTCGTTGGCGAGCAGCACCAGCGTGCGGCGGGCCACGTCGAGGTTGAGCGTGCTGTGCTCGGCGCTGCCGATCACGGCGGTCTGCCGGCGCTCGTCGGGGGCGCGGGGGTTCTCGAAGAGGCCCAGCTCGACCTTGAGCGCCAGGATCCGGCGGACGGCGGCGTCGATCTCGGCCTCGTCCAGCAGGCCCGCGGCCACCGCGGTCTGGGCGCCCTCGAAGAAGTCGGGGGTGGTCATCACCAGGTCGTTGCCGGCGCGCACGGCCAGGGCGGCGGCCTCGCTGATGT
>JAVHVY010000457.1:0-9992 GCA_032160305.1 Actinoplanes sp. | reverse complement strand
TGAGCTTCAGCGAGGACGGACTGGTCGTCGAGGCCGGCGGGACCGAGGAGGCGCGGGCCAGCGAGGCGATGGAGGCCACCTTTACCGGCGAGCCGCTGACGATCGGCTTCAACCCGCAGTATCTGATCGACGGCCTGCAGAATCTGGGCGCGCCGACAGCGGTGCTCTCGTTCGTCGACGCCTTCAAACCCGCGGTGATCTCCCCCGCGGGCGACGACGGCGAAATCGTGCTGGGATACCGGTATCTGATCATGCCGATCCGGGTAACCCGCTGATACTGAGCTGAAGAACCACACACCTAGGGGGAACCATCATGCAGCTCGGCCTTGTCGGCCTCGGCCGAATGGGCGGCAACATGCGCGAGCGGATCCGTTCCGCCGGGCACGAGGTCGTCGGCTTCGATCACAACCCGACCGTCAGCGACGTCGCCAACCTGGCCGAACTGGTCGAAAAGCTCGCTGCCCCGCGGGTCGTCTGGACGATGGTCCCGGCCGGCACCATCACCGAGGGCACCATCGACCAGCTCAGCGAGCTGCTGTCGGCCGGCGACATCATCATCGACGGCGGCAACTCCAAGTTCACCGACGACCGGCCGCGCGCCGACCGGCTGGCCACCAAGGGCATCGGCTACCTGGACTGCGGTGTCTCCGGCGGCATCTGGGGCAACCAGAATGGCTACGCGCTGATGGTCGGCGGCAGCGCCGGCGACGTCGCCAAGGCCATGCCGATCTTCGAGTCACTCAAGCCCGCCGGCGAGTTCGGCTTCGTGCACGCCGGCCCGGTCGGCGCCGGTCACTACACCAAGATGGTCCACAACGGCATCGAGTACGGCATGATGCAGGCCTTCGCCGAGGGCTGGGAGCTGCTCGAAGCGTCCGAGTACGTGGACAACGTGCCCGGCGCGTTCAAGAGCTGGCGCGAGGGCAGCGTCGTCAAGTCGTGGCTGCTCGACCTCTTCGACCGTGCCCTCGACGGCGACCCGGAACTGGGCAAGCTCAAGGGCTATGCCGAGGACACCGGCGAGGGCCGCTGGACGGTCGACGAGGCGGTCCGCCTGGCCGTGCCGCTGCACGTCATCGCCGCCTCACTGTTCACCCGCTTCGAGTCCCGGCAGATCGACTCGCCCGCTATGAAGGCCGTCGCCGCGCTGCGCCAGCAGTTCGGCGGGCACGCCGTCATCAGCTGAGATGCACGTACGCCGGGTCGAGTTGACTGATTTCCGCTCGTACGAGCGGGTGGCGGTGGACCTCGACCCGGGCGTGTCCGTGCTGGTCGGGCCGAACGGCACGGGCAAGACCAACCTGGTCGAGGCCCTCGGCTACGTCGCGACCCTGGACAGTCACCGGGTGGCGACCGACGCGCCCCTGGTCCGGTCGGGTGCGACGGCCGCGATCATCCGGTGCGCGATCGTCCACGACGGACGCGAACTGCTCGTCGAACTGGAGATCGTGCCCGGCAAGGCCAACCGGGCCCGGCTGAACAGATCACCGGTCCGGCGCTCCCGCGACGTGCTCGGCGCGCTGCGGATGGTGCTCTTCGCCCCCGAGGACATGCACCTCGTCCGGGGCGACCCGGCCGAACGCCGCCGCTACCTCGACGACCTGCTGGTCGCCCGGCAGCCCCGCTACGCCGGGGTCCGGGCCGACTACGACCGGGTCGTCAAGCAACGCAACGCGCTGCTCCGCACGGCGTATCTGACCCGCAAGGTCGGCGGCACCCGCGGGCAGGATCTGTCCACCCTCGAGGTCTGGGATCAGCACCTGGCCCGGCACGGCGCCGAACTGGTGGCCGGCCGGCTCGAACTGGTCACAGCGCTGCAACCGCACCTGACCAAGGCGTACGACGCGGTCGCCGCCGGCCGGGCGTCCGCGGCGATCTCGTACGCCTCGCGACTCGGCGAGACCCTGCTGAGCGACCGCCCGGCCCTGGAGGACGCACTGCTCGCCGCTCTGGCCGAACGCCGCACCGCCGAGGTCGAACGCGGCGTCACCCTGGTCGGCCCGCACCGCGACGACCTGTCCCTGATCCTCGGCGACCTGCCGGTCAAGGGCTACGCCAGCCACGGCGAGTCCTGGTCGTACGCCCTGGCCCTGCGGCTCGCCGCCTACGACCTGCTCCGCAGCGACGGCATCGAGCCGGTCCTGGTGCTCGACGACGTCTTCGCCGAACTGGACACCGGGCGCCGCGACCGGCTCGCCGCCCTGGTCGCCGACGCCGCCCAGCTGCTGGTCACCTGCGCGGTCCCCGAGGACGTCCCGGCAGCGTTGCAGGGCCCCCGCTACGAGGTCGGCCTAGGAACGGTGACCCGTGCCTGACTCCCCGGATTCGTCAGCCAAACCGGACCGCAGGCCGGCCGCCGGAGACCGCAAGCCGGCTTCCCCGGACCGCAGGCCGGCCGCCGGAGACCGCAAGCCGGCTTCCCCGGACGGGACGCCGGCTTCCCCGAACGGGACGGCGCCGGAAACGCCGTCAGACGGCTCCGCTGGGCCCGAGCTGGCCCGAGCCGTGCTCGACGCCGCGCTGGCCAAGCGACGGGCCGCTCAGCGGGCGCCGCGGCCGCGTGAAACCGGCGCCGAGTCCGGCAAACGGCTCCGGGGTTACTCCGGTCCCGGTCCCGACCCCCGCGATCCGCAACTCTTCGGCGCGGTCCTGGAACGACTGATGCGACAGCGCGGCTGGCAGAAGCCGGCCGCCGAGGCGACCGTCTTCGGCGCCTGGGAGAAGGTCGTCGGCGCCGACATCGCCAAGCACAGCCGCCCGATCAAGCTGGACAACGGCGTGCTGACCGTCGAGGCCGAATCCACCGCCTGGGCCACCCAACTGCGCATGCTCGCCGGGAAACTGCTGAAGATCATCGCCGCGGAGGTGGGCCACAACGTGGTCACCAAACTCAACATCCACGGACCGGCCGCACCATCGTGGAACAAGGGCCCGCGCCGGGTGCAGGGCCGCGGCCCGCGCGACACCTACGGCTGAGTCCCCGCGTACGCGAAACGGCTCGTGGTTTTCTCAGTAGTCGGCGTAGACGGCGAAGCCGCGCTCTGCGCAGCGGCGGTAGAAGCCGGCCAGAATCGCCAGCTCGGTCCGGGCGAAACTCCAGTGCGGCGCGTTGCCCGCGTCGTCGCGCAGCGCCGTCAACCGGTGATCCAGCCAGCGCAGCTGCTGCTCGGCCAGCCGCCCACCGGCCACCGCCGCCCGCAGCACCGCCGCCACACTGTCGAAGGTGACCAGGTCACCGAAGCTCTCGTGGCCTTCGACGAAACGCTCGACACCGCCGGCGATCCACGCGCAACCGTCCGGATCGATCACCGGGTCCTCGTCCTCAGCCGCGGCATCCGTCGCGTAGAGCACCCCTTCGAGACCCAGAAGCAGATCAACCAGTTCCGTGTACGCCGTCGCGCGCACCGTCCCGGTCTTCGCGATGTGCAGGGCGAGCGCCCCGGTCGGCGCGGCGATCTCCGGCGTGTCCGCGATGGCCCCGAAATCGACGAACTCCGCGGGAGCCACCGGGTCGTAGAACTGGTTGGTCCGCGGCCAGCGCACCGCCACGTTGTCCAGCCCCTTGTCGTGCGCCATGGGGCCCACCCTCTCTTCGACGTCCCCGATGCGGCAGTCCGGCCATGCACCGGCCCGCGCGGGCGAGGTTACGACACGACCGGCCGGCGCATTCAGGCAGTGTCGCAGCGCGTGGCGTTCGGGCGGCGCCGACGCGCCCCACCAGGCGACCGTCGATTCCACGAGCATCGCGCCCGACCCCCTGGGCCGTGTAGGGGGAGACGTGGGAGGCGGCCTTCGTCGCGCTACGGCAATCTCAGGTGCCCGGAAAGGGTGCCGGACCCCCGCTAACTAGCTCCGGCGGAGTAGAATCGACGGAGACCGGGAAAACGCCTCGTGCGCGGGCCGGACACTGCGGAAGTGGTGTTACTCGTCACGCTACGCGATTTTTCCCAGCCGATCACGATCCGCGGGTTGCCGCGGCGACCGGCGCGCTCGGCTCCACCGGTGGTCCGCCTCCTCTCCGCGGCTCCTCAACCTGTGGCCTGCCCTGCGCGCCGATCTGCCGCCGGCCGCCCGCCAACCCCGTGACCGGGCCCCTGGTGGCCCGGCGCGAGAAAGTGGCCGAGGGTGGCAGAGAACACGCAGGAATACGGTGCTGAGTCCATCACCGTGCTCGAAGGTCTCGAGGCGGTCCGCAAGCGTCCCGGTATGTACATCGGCTCGACCGGTGAGCGCGGTCTGCACCACCTCGTCCAGGAGGTCGTGGACAACGCGGTCGATGAGGCGATGGCCGGCTACTGCGACACCATCGACGTGTTCCTGCTGGCCGACGGCGGCGTGTCGGTCACCGACAACGGCCGGGGCTTCCCGGTCGACCTGCACCCCAAGCTGAAGAAGCCCGGCGTCGAGGTCGCGCTGACCGTGCTGCACGCGGGCGGCAAGTTCGACGGCAAGGCGTATTCGGTGTCCGGCGGCCTGCACGGCGTCGGCATCTCGGTCGTCAACGCGCTGTCCAGCCGGATGGCCGTCGAGATCCACAAGTCGGGTTTCGTCTGGCGGCAGAAGTACAACGCCGCCAAGCCGGAGCCGCTGGTGAAGGGCGAGCCGACGACCACGACCGGGTCGACCGTCCAGTTCTGGCCCGATCCGACGATCTTCGAGACCGTCGACTTCGACTTCCAGACCATCTACCGGCGACTGCAGGAGATGGCCTTCCTCAACCGGAGTCTGACGATCAACCTCACCGACCAGCGTTCGCTGGACGAGGACGGCAACTACCGGCACGTCACCTTCATGTACGCGGGCGGCATCTCGGACTTCGTCCGGCACCTCAACGCGACCAAGACGCCGATGCACAAGACGGTCATCGACTTCAGCGCCGACGCGCCGGAGGACGGCATGGCCCTCGAGATCGCCATGCAGTGGAACGAGTCGTACGGCGAGTCGGTCTACACCTTCGCCAACACGATCAACACCCATGAGGGCGGCACCCACGAGGAGGGCTTCCGGTCGGCGCTGACCAGCATCGTCAACCGGTACGGCCTGGAGAAGAAGTTCCTCAAGAACGACGAGAAGCTCTCCGGCGAGGACATCCGCGAGGGGCTCGCCGCGATCATCTCGGTCAAGCTGGCCAACCCGCAGTTCGTGGGCCAGACCAAGACCAAGCTCGGCAACACGGATATGAAGGGCTTCGTACAGAAGGTCGCCAACGACCGACTGACCGCGTGGCTGGAGCAGAATCCGGCCGAGGCCAAGGTCATCATCACCAAGGCCACCCAGGCCTCCCGTGCGCGGATCGCCGCGCAGCAGGCACGCAAGCTGGCCCGGCGCAAGTCGCTGCTGGAGTCCGGCTCGATGCCGGGCAAGCTGGCCGACTGCCAGTCCACCGACCCGCGGGTCTCCGAGGTGTTCATCGTCGAGGGCGACTCGGCCGGCGGCTCGGCGAAGCAGGGCCGCGACAGCCAGATCCAGGCGATCCTGCCGATCCGCGGCAAGATTCTGAACGTGGAGAAGGCCCGGATCGACCGGGTGCTGAAGAACAACGAGGTCCAGGCCCTGATTACGGCCCTCGGCACCGGCATCCACGACGACTTCGACATCGCCAAACTGCGCTATCACAAGATCGTGCTGATGGCGGACGCGGACGTCGACGGCCAGCACATCCAGACGCTGCTGCTGACCCTGCTGTTCCGCTTCATGCGGCCGCTGGTCGAGCAGGGGCACGTCTACCTGGCCGCACCGCCACTCTACAAGATCAAGTGGAACAAGAAGGGCGACGACGCCCAGTACGCGTACTCCGACCGGGAGCGTGACGGACTGATCGCCCTGCGCCAGCAGAAGAAGCCAAATGCGAAGCCGGACGACATCCAGCGGTTCAAGGGTCTCGGCGAGATGAACTTCACCGAACTGTGGGACACGACGATGGACCCGTCGACCCGCACGCTGCGCCAGATCACCCTCGACGACGCCGCGGTGGCTGACGAACTGTTCAGCGTACTGATGGGTGAGGACGTCGAGTCTCGCCGGCTGTTCATCCAGCGCAACGCCAAGGACGTCAGGTTCCTGGACATCTGATCGTGCGGTGGAACGGCGTCGGTAGCGGCGCTGTTCCACACAGTTATGCACAGGTCAGAGCCGTTGTCCACAACGTTATCCACAGCGAAATGCGAAGCCCAGACCTATTTGTCTGATTTGTTCTCTAGTAAGGGTAAACTGTGACGGACACTCCCGAGACTCCCGGCGACGAGCCCCAGGACGAGATCGTCGGCGGCGGCGTCAGCCAGCGCGTCGAGCCCGTCGGCCTTGAGGTCGAGGTGCAGCGCTCGTTCCTCGACTACGCGATGAGCGTCATCGTGAGCCGCGCCCTGCCCGACGTCCGCGACGGTCTCAAGCCGGTGCACCGCAAGATCCTCTACGCGATGTACGACTCCGGCTTCCGCCCCGACCGCGGCTATGTCAAGTGCGCCCGGGTCGTCGGCGACGTGATGGGCAATTACCACCCGCACGGCGACTCGTCGATCTACGACGCCCTGGTCCGGATGGCCCAGCCGTGGTCACTGCGCTACCCGTTGATCGACGGCAACGGCAACTTCGGCTCCCCAGGCAACGATCCGCCAGCCGCGATGCGCTATTGTGTTTCCGGCGAAACTATGGTAAGGACGCCGTTTGGCACGGTTCGGATCGCAGACATCGTGCCTGGCGCGGAGCCGAATTCCGAGACCGATATCGACCTGAAGGTCCTCGACCGCAACGGCGACCCGGTTCGCGCGAGCAAGTTCTTCCACTCCGGCGAGCACCCGACGCTGAAGCTGCGCACCCGCGAGGGCTACGAGCTGACCGGCACGCACAACCACCCGGTGCTGTGCCTGGTGAACGTGGCCGGCGTGCCGACGCTCTTGTGGAAGTTGCTCGAAGAGATCCGCGACGGCGACCGCGTCGTTATGCAGCGCGTGGTGGCGGACGAGATCGGCGTGCCGACACTAGAGCACGTCGAAGCCGCAGTGCTTGCAGGCGCTCTCGTCAGCGAGGGATGGATTTCTGAAGAGTTCGTCGAGTTCGCGAACGTCGACGCCAGCTATTTCGGACGAGTCATGGCTGCTCTCGACCTGACTTATGACGATCGCCGGATCGTTTGGACCGAAACGACCGTCACCGGCAAGACGTTCCACCGTGTTCGCACACGCACGGTTGGCCTGCTCGGTGGACCGCTTGCAGAAATGATCTCGTTGCGCAGCGCGCAGAAGTTCGTCCCGTCGTTCGTCTGGGCCGGGCCGGCCGCGATCAAGCGGGCCTTCCTGCAGTCGCTGTTCGAGGGCGACGGCTCGTCGTCGCTGCTGCCGCGCAAGACGATCCAGGTGTCGTACTCGACGCTCAGCGCGCGCCTGGCCTCCGAGGTCCAGCAACTGCTGCTTGAGTTCGGCGTGGTCGCACGGCTGTGCACGTACGCGGACGGCGAGATCAAGGTCGTCATCACGAACCGGCGCGACGCCCGGATCTTCGCGGTGCAGGTCGGCTTCCTTGGCCGTAAGCAGGCCAAGCTCGAGTCGGAGCTCGGCGCGATCCCGGCGACCAGCACGGCGATGTCGAGTGACCACGTGCCGTTCGTCGGCGACTTCATCCGCGCGCACGGCACGAGTCGCTGGACTGAGCGGGACTGGCTGGTCAAGCACAACGTCGACCGGATCGAGCGCTGGGAGCGCGACGGTGCGGCGATCGCCGCGCACATCACCGAGCCGGGCGTCCTCGCCGTGGTCGAGCCGCTCGTCGACGGGCGCTTCTACTTCGCTGAGGTGACGAGCATCACGGAGGCGGGCGTTCAGCCGGTCTTCAGCATCCGGGTGGACACGGATGATCACGCGTTCGTCTCGAACGGCTTCGTCAGTCACAACACAGAGTCGAAGCTGGCGCCGCTGGCGATGGAGATGCTCCGGGATATCGACGAGGACACCGTCGATATGCAGGACAACTACGACGGGCGGACCAAAGAGCCGACGATCCTGCCGGCCCGATTCCCCAACCTGCTGGTGAACGGGTCCGAAGGCATCGCGGTCGGCATGGCCACGAAGATCCCGCCGCACAACCTGCGCGAGATCGCCGCGGCGGTGCAGTGGTGCCTGGAGAACCCGGCTGTCGACGAGGCCACGACGCTCGAGGCGCTGCTCAAAATCGTCAAGGGGCCCGACTTCCCCACCCGGGGGCTGATCGTCGGTCAGTCGGCGATTCAGGACGCTTACCGTACCGGTCGTGGGTCCATCCGGATGCGGGCCGTCGTCGAGGTCGAGGAGGACGTCCGGGGGCGGACCAGTCTGGTCGTCACCGAGCTGCCCTACCAGGTGAACCCGGACAATCTGGCCGAGCGGGTCGCCGAGCACGTCAAGGAGGGCAAGCTCACCGGGATCGCCGACATCCGGGACGAGTCGTCCGGGCGTACGGGCATGCGGTTGATCCTGGTTCTGAAGCGCGACGCGGTCGCGAAGGTCGTGCTGAACAACCTCTACAAGCACACCCAGTTGCAGGAGACCTTCGGCGCGAACATGCTCGCCCTGGTCGACGGGGTGCCGCGGACGCTGAACCTGGCCCAGTTCATCAGGTACTACGTCGAGCACCAGATCGAGGTCATCCGCCGGCGTGCCGCCTACCGGCTGCGGAAGGCGGAGGAGCGCGCGCACATCCTGCGCGGCCTGGTCAAGGCGCTGGACGCGCTCGACGATGTGATCGCCCTGATCCGGCGCTCGCCGACCGTCGAGGAGGCCCGCAACGGCCTGATCCAGCTGCTGGACATCGACGAGGTGCAGGCCACGGCCATCCTCGATATGCAGCTGCGCCGGCTGGCCGCACTTGAGCGGCAGAAGATGGTCGACGAGCTGGCCAGAATCGAGCTGGAGATCGCCGACCTGCAGGACATCCTCGCCAAGCCGGAGCGGCAGCGGGCGATCGTCTCCGAGGAACTGGCCGAGATCGCCGCGAAGTTCGGCGACGAGCGCAAGACGCAGATCATCCCGTTCGATGGCGAAGTGTCGATGGAAGATCTGATCGCCCGCGAGGACGTTGTGGTGACCATCACACGTACCGGTTACGCGAAGCGGACGAAGGTCGACCTCTACCGGTCGCAGCGGCGTGGGGGCAAGGGTGTGAGCGGCGCCTCACTGCGCCAGGACGACATCGTCAGCCACTTCTTCGTGATCTCCACGCACGCCTGGATCCTGTTCTTCACGAACAAGGGCCGGGTGTACCGGGCGAAGACCTACGAGCTGCCCGAGGCGGCCCGGGTCGCCAAGGGACAGCACGTCGCCAACCTGCTCGCCTTCCAGCCGGACGAGCACATCGCGCAGGTGATCCAGATCCCGGATTACCAGGTCGAGCCCTACCTTGTGCTGGCCACCAAGAATGGTCTCGTGAAGAAGACCCGGCTCGAGGAATTTGACTCCAACCGCAGCGGTGGCATCATCGCCATCAACCTGCGGGAGGATGACGAGTTGGTAGGAGCCACACTGGCCGCGCCGGAGAACGACCTGCTCCTGGTGTCGAAGCATGCCCAGGCGATCAGGTTCAACGCCACCGACGACGCGCTGCGGCCGATGGGCCGGGCGACGTCGGGGGTGATCGGCATGCGGTTCAGCGAGGACGACGAGCTGCTCGCGATGGAGGTGGTTCGCGAGGGCATGGACGTTTTGGTGGCCACCGACGGCGGGTATGCGAAGCGGACGCCGATCGAGGAGTATCCAGTGCAGGGCCGGGGCGGCAAGGGAGTGCTCACTGCGAAGATCACGGAGCGGCGTGGTGGACTGGTGGGTGCGCTGGTCATCAGCCCAGAGGATGAACTATTTGCCATCACCAGCAATGGTGGTGTCATCCGGACTCCCGTGAAGCCTGTACGGCGCACGCGGGATCGGAACACAATGGGGGTCAAGCTGATGGACCTCCCAGAAGGTGTAACCATCGTGGCGCTTGCTCGCAATGCCGACGAGCCTGACGAACAGGACTAGTTGATGACG
>JAVHVY010000447.1:0-23081 GCA_032160305.1 Actinoplanes sp. | reverse complement strand
CGGCGTCTGGTCCGGTGCCGGCGTCCTCGGCCCGGAAGCCTTCCCGCCGATCCCGTTCCTCGACAAACTCGTCGAATACGGCACGCCCTGGGCCGTCCGGGACCATTAGGGCCGCGCCCGGACCGGCCGGTCAGCGGGCTCCGGCGAACGCGGCCTCGAGGATCTCCAGGCCCCGGTCGACCTCGGACTCGGAGATCACCAGCGGCGGCAGGAAACGCAGTACGTTGCCGTAGGTGCCGCAGGTCAGCACGAGCAGGCCGGCCGCGTGGCAGGCCTTCGCCACCGCGGTCGTGCGGGCCGGGTCGGGCTCCGGCAGGATCAGGCCGGCCGGCTCGGGCCGGACCAGCTCGACCGCGACCATCGCACCCCGGCCGCGGACCTCGCCGATGCCCCGGTCCTGCTCGGCGATCCGGGTCAATGCGGGCTTGAGCTGGACCTCGATCGCCCGGGCGGCGGTGCACAGATCCAGCTCGCGCATCGTCTCCATGGCCGCCAGCGCCGCCGCGCAGGCGATCGGGTTGCCGCCGTAGGTGCCGCCCAGGCCACCCGGATGCACCGCGTCCATCAGCTCGGCCCGGCCGACCACACCGGCCAGCGGCAGCCCGCCGGCCATCCCCTTGGCCGTGGTGACCAGGTCGGGGACAACCCCCTCGTGCTCGCTGGCGAACCAGTCGCCGGTACGGCAGAAGCCGGTCTGGATCTCGTCGGCGACGAAGACCGCGCCGGCCTGCTTCGCCCAGGCGGACAGCGCGGGCAGGAAGCCGGCCGCGGGGACGATGAAGCCGCCCTCGCCCTGGATCGGCTCGATCAGCACGGCCGCCACGTTCGCCGCGCCGACCTGCTTCTCGATCATGTCGATCGCCCGGGCCGCCGCTTCGGGGCCGGCGAGCCCGCCGTCGCGCAGCGGGTACGACATCGGGACCCGGTAGACCTCCGGCGCGAACGGGCCGAAGCCGTGCTTGTACGGCATCGACTTCGCCGTCAGCGCCATCGTCAGGTTGGTCCGCCCGTGGTACGCGTGGTCGAACACCACCACGGCCTGCCGCCCGGTCGCGTGCCGGGCGACCTTGACCGCGTTCTCCACCGCTTCGGCGCCCGAATTGAACAGCGCCGCCCGCTTCTCGAAGTCACCCGGAGTCAGCGTCGCCAGCTGCTCGCAAACCGCCACATACGACTCGTACGGGGTGACCATGAAGCAGGTGTGGGTGAAGCGTTCGACCTGGGCCTGGACGGCGGCGACGACCTTGGGGGCCGCGTTGCCGACGCTGGTCACCGCGATGCCGGAGGCGAAGTCGATCCACTCCCGGCCGTCGACGTCGGTCAGGCCGCCACCGGCCGCCGAGTCCACGTAGGACGTGATCACCGAGCTGACTCCGCGGGCGACCGCGGCGATCCGGCGTTTGTGCAGGTCTTCCGAGGATGCGGGCATCGCTCAGGCCCCCAGGTTGTGCATGACGTGCTTGATGCGCGTGTAATCCTCCAGGCCGTACACGGAGAGATCCTTGCCGTGCCCGGAATGCTTGAAACCGCCGTGCGGCATCTCCGCGACCACCGGGATGTGGCAGTTGACCCACACGCAGCCGAAGTCCAGCCGCCGGGTCATCCGCATCGCCCGGCCGTGGTCGGCCGTCCAGACCGACGACGCGAGGCCGTATTCGACGCCGTTCGCCCAGCGCACGGCTTCGTCCTCGTCGGTGAAACGCTGCACGGTGATCACCGGGCCGAAGATCTCGTCCTGGACCAGTTCGTCGCTCTGCCGCAGGCCGGAGATGACGGTGGGGGAGTAGAAGAAGCCGCGGTCGCCGACCTTGCCGCCACCGGCGTCGAGCGAGGCGTGCTCGGGTAGCCGGTCGACGAAGCCTGCCACGCGGGAGAACTGGCCGGCGTTGTTCAGCGGGCCGTAAAGCACGTCTTCGTCGCTCGGCGGGCCGGTCCGGGTGACCCGGGCCTGCTCGGCCAGCGCCGCGACGAAGTCGGTGTAGACCCCCGGGCCGGCCAGCACCCGGGTGGCGGCGGTGCAGTCCTGGCCGGCGTTGAAGTAGCCGGCCTCGGCGATCGAGGTGGCCGCGGCGGCGATATCGGCGTCGTCGAAGATCACCACCGGGGCCTTGCCGCCCAGCTCCAGGTGGGTGCGTTTGAGGTCGCGGGCCACGGCGGTGGCGACCTCCATGCCGGCCCGGACCGAGCCGGTGATCGACACCATCTGCGGGATCGGGTGCTCGACGAGGGCCCGGCCGGTGTCGCGGTCACCGATCACCACGTTGAGCACGCCCGGCGGCAGGAACTCGGCGGCGATCTCGGCGAGCATGACCGTGGTCACCGGGGTGGTGTCGGAGGGCTTGAGCACGACGGTGTTGCCGGCCGCGATGGCCGGTGCCAGCTTCCAGATCGCCATCATCAGCGGGTAGTTCCACGGTGTGACCTGCGCACACACGCCGATCGGCTCGCGCCGAACGTAGCTTTCGAAACCGCTCAGATACTGCCCGGCCGAACGGCCTTCGAGCAGCCGGGCGGCGCCGGCGAAGAACCGGATCTGGTCGATCGCCGGGGGCAGCTCCTCGCTGGCGGTCAGGCCGATCGGCTTGCCGGTGTTCTGAGACTCGGCGGCGACCAGCTCGTCGGTGCGGGCCTCGACGGCGTCGGCGAACCTCAGCAGGGCCCGCTGCCGTTGCGAGGGCGTGGTGTCCCGCCACCCGTCGAACGCCGTCGCGGCGGCGGTCAACGCCTTGTCGACATCCGCCGGGCCGGAGACCGGGGCGGATGCGAACACCTCGCCGGTCGACGGGTCGATCAGGTCCTCGTACCGCCCTTCGGTGGGGCCGGCGGCGGCGCCATCGATGAAGTTGTGCAGCACGCGCTTGCCGGTCATGGGACCTCCCACGCAGTTATCCCGTTCGAAGGCACCATCTTTTCACCGAATCCGCAGCAGACAAGAGGTGTTGACGGCAGTTTCCGTCGAGTCGGCCCACTGCAGCAGAGCGGCCGCAGTGGTGGCAGGCTGGTTACCGCAATGATCGACGTCGGAGGAGGCGCCATGGGCCGGATCGTGGTCACCGGGGGAAGCGGCAAGCTGGGGCGGGCGGTGGTCGCCGAGCTGAGCGGCCACGGCGACGAGGTGATCAACGTCGACGTGGCCGCGACACGCCCCGCCATCACGATCGACCTGTCCGACTACGGGCAGACGGTCGAGGCGCTGGCCGGCATCGACGACCGGTACGACAAGGTCGACGCGGTCGTGCACCTGGCCGCCATCCCGGCACCCGGGCTGACCGCGAACGCGGCCACCTTCCACCACAACATCACCGCGACCTACAACGTCTTCGCCGCCGCCCGGGCCGCCGGGATCACCAACGTCGTCTGGGCCTCCAGCGAGACCCTGCTCGGCATCCCGTTCGAGACGCCGCCGCCGTACATCCCGCTCGACGAGAAGTACCCGGCGCGGCCCGAATCGCGATATTCCCTGGTCAAGCACCTTGAGGAGACCATGGCCGAACAGTTCTGCCGGTGGAACCCCGACCTGAAGATGATCGGCCTGCGCTTCTCGAACGTGATGGAGCCCGCCGACTACGCCGAGTTCCCGTCCTTCCACGCGGACCCGCGCGCCCGCAGCTGGAACCTGTGGGGCTACATCGACGCCCGCGACGGCGCCCAGGCCGTCCGTAAGGCCCTCGCCCACGACGGCAAGGGCGTGCAGATCTTCATCATCGCGAACGCCGACACGGTGATGACCCGGTCCAGCGCGTCGCTGGCCGCCGAGGTCTACCCCGGGGTGCGGGTCACCCGGGAGCTGGGCGAGCACGAGACCCTCCTGTCGATCGACAAGGCCCGCCGGGTGCTGGGTTACGAACCGGCCCACTCCTGGCGCGACGCCATCGGTTGACATCCTCTGCGTTCTCAAGCTGACGGACGGGGACTCCCCGCACGCTGCGCGTGGAGTGCAGCAGTCATCGTGTCCCCCTGGGCAGTGGCGTCGCCGGAACGCCAGCATGTCGTCCACGCCGGCGCCCCGGCATCTGCCCAAGGGCCGAATGTCGGCCCCGCGCTCTGCCTTTCGGCCGAGGAGCCGGTCTGCTCAGGTCCAGGCGTCGGCGTCCGATGGGAGAACCAGCGCAGCAAGGGCCAGGAGGCATGCCAGGGAAAGGAACAGCATGAACCGGCACGGCCACGGCGCGACCGACCTGCGCGAGGCCCGGGTACTCCGTCCGCGGCACTGGTGGGCGCAGTTCCCCGACCTCACGGCACGGTTCGACGCCGCGTACGTAGTGGAAGGTCTCGGGGATCTGGTCGAGCGTACGGTGTCCGCGCCGCTGTTGCGGCAGGAGGTCAAGATCGCCGTTGACGTGGTCACCCGGCACCTGAACCGGCCGTCCAGTCCGGAACTGGCCGACCGCGCCGCCTCGGCCCGGACCCGGCTGGCGATCACCCTGGCCCGCATCGACGAGCGCTCGGACGGCGGCATGTCCACCGTCGAGGCCGGCGCGCTGTCGCTGGCGCTCAACGGCGACTATCCGGGCGCGGCGGTCGCGGCCGCGCGCTTCGTCCGGCCCGGGACGCTGGAGCCGCTCTTCGTCACCGCGTTGCGTCTCGAATACTTCGACATCGCGATGGCGCTGCGGCTGCTCGACGGCGGTCAGCAGCCGCACGAGGCGGTCCGGTCGGGTCAGCTGCTGGGCCGGTACGGCTGGTGGCCGTCGTGGTTGGTGCGACTGGTCACCGAGCGGGCGCTGGCCGGCACGCTGGACGGTGCGATGATCGAGGCGCTGGACAGGTGCGCCTACGCGGCGCTCAGCCCGACCCAGGCCAACCTGGCCCGCAAGCTGCTCAGCGGCAACGAGAACCTGATCGCCACCGCCGCGCAGCGCCTGGCCCAGATGGGCGAGGCACGGGCGGGTGAGCGGCTACGCGAGGGGGACCTGAACACGGTCGCCCTCGCCGCCCGGCTGATCGGCCTGCACTGATCAGGCGTCGCCGGCCGCCAGCGTGCCGGTGACCGGCGTGAACGCGGCGCCGTCGCCGTCGACTATCCCGCGAACGCCGGGATGATCCGCTCGCCGTACGCCCGCAGGGTCGCCTCCTTGGCGTCGTGCTGCAGGTAGACGGCGAACTGGTCGACGCCCAGCTCGCGCAGCTCGCGGAGCCGCCGGAGATGGTTCTCGACCGGCCCCAGGATGCAGAACCGGTCGATCACCTCGTCCGGTACGAAGGTGGCGTGCGGGTTGCCGGCCCGGCCGTGTTCGGCGTAGTCGTAGCCCTGCCGGTCCTTGATGTAATCGGTCAGCGCTGGCGGCACTGAGCCGTCGGCGCCGTAGCGGGCCACGATGTCGGCGATGTGGTTACCGACCATCCCGCCGAACCACCGGGTCTGTTCCCGCTGGTGGGCCAGGTCGTCGCCGACGTAGGCCGGTGCGGCGACGCAGAACGTGATCGCCGCCGGGTCGCGTCCCGCGTCGGCGGCGGCCGTCCGGACCGCCTTGATCATCCAGGCGGCGATGTCCGGGTCGGCGAGCTGCAGGATGTAGCCATCGCCCACCTCCCCGGTCAGCGCCAGCGCCTTGGGCCCGTACGCGGCCACCCACATCTGCAGCCGGCTGTCCGGGGCCCAGGCGAACTGGAGTTCCTGGCCGCGCAGGGTGACCTTCGCGCCGTTCGCCAGCCCGCGGATCACGCCGATGCTCTCGCGCAGCGTGGCCAGCGAGGTCGGCCGCAGGCCGAGCACCCGCAACGCCGAGTCGCCCCGGCCGATGCCGCAGACGGTCCGGTTGCCGTACATCTCGTTGAGGGTGGCGAACTGCGACGCGATGACCGTCCAGTCGCGGGTGCCCGGATTGGTGACCATCGGGCCCACGATCACCCGGGACGTCTCCGAGAGGATCTTGCTGTAGATGACGAACGGCTCCTGCCACAGCACATGCGAGTCGAAGGTCCACACGTGGCTGAAGCCGGCCGCCTCGGCCTGCTTGGCCAGCTCGACCACAGCCAGGGCGGGCGGGTCGTTCTGGAGAACCACGCCGATGTCCATGCTCATCCAGGCCCCCGCTCAGATCAGGTACTCGGAGAGGCTGCGCGTGAGGAACCGGCCGTGCCCGGCGTGGCCGGTGTACTCGCCGCCGCGGGAGATCACCAAGCCCCGGGAGATCACCGTGTCCACCCTGCCGTCGATCTCCCAGCCCTCCCAGGCCGAGTAGTCCATGTTCATGTGGTGGGTCTCGACCGAGATCCGGGTACGTCCCGCCGGGTCGTAGATCACGAGGACAGCGTCCGAGCCGGGCGCGATGACGCCCTTCTTCGGGTAGAGGCCGAACATCCGCGCCGGCGTGGTGGCGATCGTCTCGACCCAGCGGGCGAGGGACAGCTTGCCGTCGACGACGCCTTGGTAGAGCAGGTCGACGCGGTGCTCGACGCCGCCGATCCCGTTCGGGATCTTGGAGAAGTCGCCGATGCCCAGCTCCTTCTGGTCCTTCATGCAGAACGGGCAGTGGTCGGTGGAGACCACGGACAGGTCGTTGGTACGCAGCCCCTGCCACAGATCGGCCCGGTGGTTCTCGTGCTTGCTGCGCAGCGGCGTCGAGCAGTCCCATTTGGCGCCGTCGAAGCCGGGGGCCCCGAGCTGGTCCTCCAGGGTCAGGTAGAGATACTGCGGGCAGGTCTCGGCGAAGACGTTGCGGCCCAGGTCCCGGGCCGCGGCGACCTGCTCCAGGGCCTTGCTCGCCGACAGGTGCACGATGTAGAGCGGGCAGTCGGCGGCCACACTGGCCAGCCAGATCGCCCGGCTGGTCGCCTCGGCCTCCAGCTCCTGCGGCCGGGTGATGCCGTGGAAGATCGGGTCGGTCTCACCGCGTTCGAGGGCCTGCTTGACCAGCACGTCGATGGCTGGGCCGTTCTCCGCGTGCATCATGATCATGGCGCCGTTGGAGCGCGCCTTCTGCATCGCCCGCAGGATCTGCCCGTCATCGCTGTAGAAGACCCCGGGGTACGCCATGAAGAGCTTGAAGCTGGTGATCCCCTCGTCGGTGACGAGCTGGTCCATCGCTTTGAGTGAGTCGTCGTCCACGCCGCCGAGGATCATGTGGAAGGCGTAGTCGATGTGGCAGGCGCCGGCCGTCTTGGCGTGCCAGGCGGCCAGTCCGTCCTGGACCACCTCGCCGGTGCGCTGGATGGCGAAGTCGATGATCGTGGTGGTGCCGCCGATCGCCGCCGCCCGGGTTCCGGTGTCGAAGGTGTCGCTGGCCTCGGTGCCGCCGAAGGGCATCTGCATGTGGGTGTGTGCGTCGATGCCGCCGGGGATCACGTACCTGCCGGTGGCGTCGATCACCGTGGGTCCGTCGGGAGCCTGCCCGGGTGCGAAGAGCGCCGCGATGCTCTCGCCGTCGATCAGCACGTCGGCCCTGGACGATCCGCTCGGGCTGACGACCGTTCCGCCCTTGATCAGCGTGCTCACGTCAGTGCCTCCTTGGCGATGCTCTCCTGGCCCGCGCTGCGCCCGGTGCGGCCGATCACCGCGCGACCAGCCCGTCGTAGGACTCGGGGCGGCGGTCGCGGTAGAACTGCCAGCGCTCGCGGACGGTTTTGATCAGGCTCAGGTCCAGGTCGCGGATGATCAGTTCCGGCTGGTTGGTGTCGCCGACGTCGCCGACGAACTTGCCCTCCGGGTCGACGAAGTAGGACTGGCCGTAGAAGTCGTCGTCGCCCAGCGGCTCGATGCCGACCCGGTTGATCGCGCCGATGAAGTACTCGTTCGCCACCGCGCTGGCCGGCTGCTCCAGCTGCCACAGATACGACGAGAGGCCGCGGCTGGTCGCGGACGGGTTGAAGACGATCTGCGCGCCGTTCAGGCCCAGCGCGCGCCAGCCCTCCGGGAAGTGCCGGTCGTAGCAGATGTAGACGCCGACCTTGCCGACCGCGGTGTCGAAGACGGGATAGCCCAGGTTGCCCGGGCGGAAGTAGAACTTCTCCCAGAAGCCGTTCACCTGCGGAATGTGGTGTTTGCGGTACTTGCCGAGGAACGAGCCGTCGGCGTCGAGGACGGCCGCGGTGTTGTAGAGGACGCCCTCCTGCTCCTTCTCGTACATCGGCAGGATCATCACCAGGCCCAGCTCGGCGGCCAGGGCCTGGAAGCGTTCGGTGGTGGGGCCGGGGATCGACTCGGCGTAGTCGTAGTAGGCGGCGTCCTGGACCTGGCAGAAATAGGGGCCGTAGAACAGCTCCTGGAAGCAGATCACCTTCGCGCCCTGCGCGGCGGCGTCCCGCGCGTACTGCTCGTGGGCCTTGATCATCGATTCCTTGTCGCCCGTCCAGGTGGTCTGGACGAGGGCGGCCCGGATGACGTCACTCACGGTGTGCCCCTCTCGGTCTGGTCGCGTCTCCGGCGGTGGGTCGGGTCTCCAGATGATTGTGATCGCCTAGGAACCAGCTGTCATCGTCTCTGCTCACCGGCCTTCTTGCCGGGGATCGGATGTGGTAGGACACTAACGACACAACTTCGGGCGGACAATCGCCTGACTGTTACGGATGTTTCGGAGAGGTAATGTGCTCGCGCTGATCGCCGAGGCGGTGGACGACCGCAGTGCCCGGGGGATCGCGTCGGCCGTCGGCCGTCTGGTCACCGCCGGCAGTCTGCCGACGGGCACCCGCCTGCCCACGGTCCGCGACGTCGCCCGCGAGCTGGGCGTCAGCCCGACCACCGTCAGCGAGGCCTGGAGCAGCCTGGCCCGGGCGGGGGCGATCGAGACCCGCGGCCGCTCCGGCTCCTTCGTCGCGAGCGCAGCACGACCACTTCGGTACGCCCAACTCGGCGTGTCCCCGCTGCCCGGGGTGAGCACCGACCTGTCCACCGGAGTTCCCGACCACGACCTGCTGCCGAGCCTGGCCGGCGCCCTGAAACGCCTCGGCGACGGCCGGTTGACCACCAGCTACCTGGACGCCCCGGTGCTGCCCCAGCTGGAGGCGGCGCTGCGCGAGCGGTGGCCGTACCGACCCGAGCAGGTGACCGTGATGGACGGCGCGCTGGACGCCCTCGACCGGATCACTGCCGCGGTGGTCCGCTTCGGCGACCACGTCCTGGTCGAGGATCCCGCCTTCCCGCCGATGCTCGACCTGCTCGACGTCGTCGGCGCGACCGTTGTCGGCGTCCCGATCGGCGCGGACGGTATCGACCCGGCGGCCCTGGCGGCGGCCCTGGCCGAGCACCGGCCGACCGCGCTGTTTCTGCAGCCCCGGGCACACAATCCGACCGGCGCCAGCATGACCGCCGCCCGGGCCGGCGAGCTGGCCGCGATCCTGGCCGGGCATCCCGGGGTGACCGTCGTGGAGGACGACCACGCCGGCGACATCGCCTCGGCGCCGCCGGTCAGCCTGGGGCGGTGGCTGCCCGGCCGGACGGTGCACGTGTCCAGTTTCTCCAAGAGCCACGGGCCCGACCTACGCCTGGCCGCCGTCGCGGGACCGGCCGCGGTGCTCAGCGTGGCGGCCGACCGGCGGCTGCTCGGGCCCGGCTGGTCCAGCCGGATCCTGCAGGCGGTGCTGGTCGACCTGCTCGCCGACCCGGCCGCCCGCGCCCAGGTGGCCGCCGCCCGGACCGCGTACGCGAAACGCCGGTCGGCTCTGCTCGAAGCTCTCGCCGTCCGCGGCGCGCAGGCGACCGCGGCCGACGGCATCAATCTCTGGCTGACCGTGGCGAACGAAACGGTCGCCATAATGACCCTGGCCGCGCACGGGATCGCCGTCGCGCCCGGCACCCCGTTCGAGGCCGGCCCGGCCGCCGCGGCGCACGTCCGCGTGACCGTGGGCCTGGTCGCGGGCGGCTACGACGACCTGGCCGACATCCTGGCCGAGGCGGCGGGTGCCCATTCCCGCGGCAACGGCGCCCGAGCCCGTGCCCACCCGCGAGGGTGGCGGTGACCTATGTCGTTCTGGAGACGATCATGACTGATGACCTGCTCGCCCGGCACCGCGCGGTCCTGCCGGCCTGGGTGACGCCCTACTACGGCGACGACGCGCTGGAGATCGTTGCCGGCTCCGGCCGGCACGTCACCGACGCGGCCGGCAAGACGTATCTGGACTTCTTCGGCGGCGTGCTGACCAACATGCTCGGCTACGACATCGCCGAGGTGCGCGAGGCGGTCGAACGCCAGCTCGCCACCGGGGTGGTGCACACCTCCACGCTGTATCTGATCCGCGGGCAGGTCGAGCTGGCCGAGAAGATCGCCCGGGTCTCCGGCATCCCGGACGCCAAGGTCTGCTTCACCAACTCGGGCACCGAGGCGAACGAGTCAGCCCTGATGTTCGCCACCAACAAGCGCCGGTCCAACCAGGTCATTGCGATCAAGAACAGTTACCACGGCCGGACACTGGCGGCGATGGCGGTCACCGGGCACCGTAGCTGGGGCGCCAGCCAGCTCAACCCGCTGGCGGTCTCCTGGCTCTCCTCGGGCGACCGGCTGCGCGGCCGGCTGGCCGGGCTCGCCGACGCCGACGCGATCGACGCGGCCGTCGACGACCTGCGCGAGACCCTCGCGACGACGACCTCGGGCGACGTGGCGGCGCTGATCGCCGAGCCGATCCAGGGCGTCGGCGGCTTCGTGCACGCCCCCGACGGGCTGCTCGGCGCCTACAAGAAGGTCCTCGACGAGAGCGGCATCCTGCTGATCGCCGACGAGGTGCAGACCGGCTGGGGCCGGACCGGCGAGCATTTCTGGGGGTACCAGGCACACGGCGTGGTGCCCGATCTGATCACCTTCGCCAAGGGTATCGGCAACGGCTTCGCGCTGGCCGGCGTGGTCGGCCGCGGCGACCTGCTGAACGCGGTGCCGGCCACCAGCTTCTCCACCTTCGGCGGCAACCCGGTCTCGACGGCCGCGGGCAACGCCGTGCTGGACTACGTGCTGGAGCACGACCTGCAGGCCAACGCCCTGCGGACGGGCACGATCCTGCTCGACGGCCTGCGCGCGGTGGCGGCGAAGACGGGCATCGTCGGCGAGGTGCGCGGCCGCGGCCTGATGATCGGCCTGGAGTTCGTCCGCCCCGGCACCACGGATCCGGACGTGCCGTCGACCCTGCGCGTCTTCGACGAGTGCCGCCGGGCCGGCCTGCTGGTCGGCAAGGGCGGCCTCTACGGCAACGTGCTGCGGATGGGCCCGCCGCTGACCCTGACCGAGGCGGAGGCCCGCGACGGCCTGGCCATCCTGGTCGAGGCGATCGAGACGGTCAACGCCGAGGCGCTCTGACCGACCGGCCGCGCCCCGACGGTACCGGGCCGCGTTGCCCGAGGGTGGCTGCGGCGGGGCCCGCGGGGTCCGGATCGCCGGTAAGGACCGGATGGCGACCGCAGGCAAACGGCAGATGAACGAAACGCCCGGTGCTCTGGCAAACGCTGCCTTGAGTCAAGTTCCGATGACACTACGGCGACGTTAAGGAAACAGCAGGCGAACAAATGCCGAACTCCGGAGCATCTGCCGTTCATCCCCTAGAGGAAAAGTGAATCGGCAGGCGACGATCACGGCGTGACTCAGACATCGGTGATCCTGGCGCTGGTGATCGTTGCCGCCCTCGGGTTCGACTTCACCAACGGGTTCCATGACACCGCGAACGCGATGGCCACCTCCATCGCCACGGGGGCGCTGCGGCCGAAGACCGCCGTACTGCTCGCCGGAGTGCTGAATCTCCTCGGGGCCTTCCTTTCCGTGCAGGTGGCGCTGACCGTTACCAACGCGGTCGTGAAGATCCAGAGCTCGAACGGCACCCCCAAGCCGGAGCTGCTGACTCACGGCGGCTCGGCGCTGCTGCTGATCGTCCTCGCCGGGCTGATCGGCGGGATCCTCTGGAATCTGCTGACCTGGCTGCTCGGCCTGCCGTCCAGTTCCTCGCACGCGCTGTTCGGCGGCCTGATCGGGGCCACCATCGCCGGGCTCGGCTGGGCCGGCGTCAACTGGAACGGCGCCGGCAGCAAGCCCGACGGCGTCGTCGGCAAGGTGCTACTGCCGGCCCTGCTCTCGCCCGTGATCGCCGGCGTGGTCGCCGCGGCCGGCACCTGGCTGATCTACCGGATCACCCTGTCGGTGGCGGCCCGGTTCACCGACAACGGTTTCCGGTGGGGGCAGATCGGCAGCGCCTCGCTGGTCTCGCTCGCGCACGGCACCAACGACGCGCAGAAGACGATGGGGGTCATCACGCTGGCCCTGATCGCGGCGGGGGACTGGACGGACACCACGAACATCCCGTTCTGGGTCAAGGTCGCCTGTGCCGTCGCGATCGGTCTGGGCACCTACCTCGGCGGCTGGCGGATCATCCGTACGCTGGGCAAGGGCCTGGTCGAGATCACCCCGGCGCAGGGGACCGCGGCGCAGTCCGCTTCGGCCGCGGTCATCCTGGCCTCGAGTCACCTGGGCTTCGCGCTGTCCACCACACACGTCGCCACCGGCTCGATCCTGGGGTCCGGCGTGGGCCGCACCGGCGCCGAGGTGCGCTGGCGAGTGGCCGGGCGGATGGTCGCCGCCTGGCTGATCACCCTGCCGGCCGCCGGTGTGGTCGGCGCGCTCATGTGGTGGACCGGCCACCTGATCGGCGGCCCGGCCGGCGCCATCGTGATCTTCGTGGTGCTGCTCGCGGCGGCCGGGCTGGTCTACCACCGGTCGCGCCGGGCACCGGTCGATCACCACAACGTCAACGCCGAGTGGGATCCCGCCGCGCCGCAGGACGAGCCGCGCGTCCCCGTCCGCACGTCCAACTGAGGAGCACCGACCATGCACAATCTGGGCTTCGCCCTCGACGGCGCCTGGCGGGTCCTCGCCGCCAGCCTCATTCTCGGCGCCGGCCTGCCGGTGCTGTTCGCGCTCGGCATCCGCTCGCTCGCCTGGGGCGCCGGCGGTGACGCGCAGGTGCACGAGTCCGGGGTGACCGGGCCGACCTCGCGCCCGATCGGCACGGTCATCGGCTGGGCCTGTTTCGCGGTCGTGCTGCTCGGCGTCGCGCTGGGCATCACCTTCATCGTGGCCAGCGGCTTCGGCAAGGCGCTGAGCTTCGAGCACATCTACCCGATGATCGTGAACAAATGAGCGACCCGCGGTCGAACTTCCTGACCCGGACCGTGGGGTGGCTGCGGGCCGGCTACCCGGCGGGAGTTCCGCGGCAGGACTACGTGGCGCTGCTCGGGGTGCTGCGCCGCAAACTGACCGAGGCCGAGGTGCAGCGGATCGCCCAGGATCTGGCCGACCAGTCGGAGCAGAACTCGGATCCGATCACCGTCCAGGATATCGAGCAGATGATCAACGATGCGGTGCTGCAGCCGGCCTCCGAGGACGACGTGGCCCGCGTTTCGGCCCGCCTCGCCGCCGGCGGCTGGCCGCTGGCCGACCCGCCGACCGACTGACGTCTCCGCCACGACAAACTCCGCCTTCTCCGCCGCGACAACTCCGCCTTCTCCGCCGCGACAAACTCCGCCTTCTCCGTCACGAGACCTTCGCCTTCTCCGCCACGAGACCTTCGCCTTCTCCCGCCACGACAACGGCCGGACCCGGCGGGCCTGGCTGTTCTCGTGCGAACGCGGAGGTCAGGGGTGGGCGATCGCGATGTTGTCGAAGGCCGCGTCGGCGAACAAGGCGCGGACCCCGTTCGCGCCGGTGGTGAAGCTCGGGTCGGTGACGCTGATCTTCGGGGTGGTCATGTCGTCGACGTACACCCGGATCGCCGGGCCGACCGCCTTCACCCGCAGGTGGTAGGTCGTGCCGGTGGTCACCGTCAGGCCGGTGGCGGCCAGTTCCGTCCAGGCGTACGACGCCTTGCCCAGCACGACGGCGCCGGAGGGCCGGATCCCGGCGTAGTAGCCGGCGAATGCGTCCGTGCCCCGGCCGATCTTGGTGGCGCGGAAGACCACCCCGGCGTCACCGGCCGGGTCGCCGCCGGTGACGGTCACGTCGGCGTCGTAGACGAGGTCGGCGAAGTTCGTGTCCTGCATCGCCTTGCCGCCCACCGGCGACGACTCGACCCTGAGCCGGCTGCCGCCGACCGACCAGGACCCGCCGAGGATCCGCCAGCCGAGCGCGTTGCCGTCCTCGAAGTCGTCCTTGACCAGCGTCTTCACCGGCTGGATGGTGCCGTCGGCGTTGAAGGTCATCCGGTCGTAGGCCAGCTCGCGATGGTTAGCGTCGGTCTCGCCCAGCTGCCGGCGGTGGTAGACGAGGTACCAGGTGTCCGTGCCCGGCACGGTGAACACGCCGCTGCCCCCCAAGCCCCTGGCCACCGCCGGGTCCTGTCGCAGGATCGTGGCCGGCCTGATGAAGGGGCCGGTCGGCGAGTCGGCCATCGCGTACGAGACCGCGTGGTCGGGGCCGCCCGCGGACCACATCAGGTAGTACCTGTCGTCGCGCTTGAACATCTGCGCGCCCTCGGCATAGCCGGCGGGGGTGATCTCCCGGTACCGCCTGCCGTTGGCGAAGGTGCCCAGGCTGGTCATGTCCGCGTTCAGCTTCACCACGTTCGCGTGGCCCCGGCCGCCGTAATACAGGTACGCCTGGCCGTCGGTGTCGATGAAGACGTCCTCGTCGATCGGCTGGGCCCCGTTGTGGAACGCCCCGATCAGCGGTTTGCCGATCGCGTCGGTGTACGGGCCTTCCGGCTTGTCGGCCACGGCCACGCCGATCCCGGCGATCCCGCCGAGCTCGCTGTCGCGCTGGAGGTCGTTCGCCGCGAAGTACAGGTAGTATCGGCCGTTGCGCTCGACCGGTGCGGGTGCCCCCAGGGCCCGGCGCGCCCAGGGGACGTTCGCCGTGGTCAGGACGTTCGGGTGCTTCGTCCAGTGAACCAGGTCGGTGGAGGCCAAGGCGTCGAGGTAGGTCTGCTGGTCGTAGCCCTGCGAGGTGGTCGGGTAGACCCAGTAGACGCCCTGGTAGACCGCGGTGTCCGGGTCGGCGTACCAGCCGTCGACGATCGGGTTGCCGGCCTCGGCCGTCGTGTAGTCCGCCACTGCCCGCGACGCTGCATCGGAGGGCAGGGCAGCGACGACCCCGCCCCCCATCAACGTCAGTGCCACCAGAGCGGTGAGCACGCCTCGCTTTTTGCCCATGGCGAGACGGTACCGAGGACCATGTACGGGTGCACACCGGACCCGTCAGCCGATCGCGCTGGCCGTGCCGCGGCGCGGCGAGCGGGACCGCCCGTGCGCGGTGGGGGCGGGCCTCGGGCCGCGCCCCCGACGGCTGTCAGCCGGTCCGCAGCGGGACGACGTCCGGGGCGCCGAGCCGGGTCGCGTCGGCCGTCTCGTCGTCCGGCTGCTCCTGCGACGCGCGTTCCGCCTCCACCCGGACCTGGTAGTTCTCGATCTCCCGGGCGGTCTGCTCCGCGGTCCAGCCGAGCACCCCGGCCAGCAGCTCCGCCGCCGGTCCAGCCGCCACCACCCCGCGGTCGAATGTCTCGATCGAGATCCGGGTCCGCCGGGTCAGCACGTCTTCCAGATGCCGGGCCCCCTCGTGGCTGGCCGCGTAGACGACCTCCGCCCGCAGGTGGTCGTCGGCGCCCTCGAGCGGCCGGCCCAGATCCGGATCGGCCTTGACCAGCTCCAGCACCTCGTGGATCAACGAGCCGTAGCGGTGCAGCAGGTGCTCGACCCGGGCCACGTGCAGGCCCGACTCCGCCGCCAGCAGCCGCCGCCGGTTCCACAGCGCCGGATAGCCCTCGGCCCCGAGCAGCGGCACCTGGTCGGTGCACGACGGCGGCACCGAACGGGCCAGCCCGTGCACGGCCGCGTCCACCGCGTCCCGGGCCATCACCCGGTACGTCGTGTACTTGCCGCCCGCCACCACGACCAGCCCCGGTACCGGGCTGCCCACGGTGTGCTCCCGGGACAGCTTCGAGGTCGACTCCGATTCGCCGGAGAGCAGCGGCCGCAGCCCGGCGTAGACGCCCTGCACGTCCTCGCGGGTCAGCGGGGTCTGCAGCACCCGGTTGACCTGGTCGAGCAGGTAGCCGATGTCGGTGCTGGACGCGGCCGGGTGCGCCTTGTCCAGCGTCCAGTCGGTGTCGGTGGTCCCGATGATCCAGTGCCGCCCCCACGGGATCACGAACAGCACGCTCGTCGTGGTCCGCAGGATCAGCCCGCTCGCCGACTGGATGCGGTCCCGGGGAATCACCAGGTGGATGCCCTTCGACGCCCGGACGTGGAACTGGCCGCGTTCGCCGACCAGCGCCTGGGTGTCGTCGGTCCACACCCCGGTCGCGTTGATGATCTGCTGGGCCCGGACCTCGAAGACCGTGTCGTGCTCGAGATCCTGCACCCGGGCGCCGGTGACCCGTTCGCCCTCACGCAGGAAGCCGACCACCTTGGTCCGCGACACGACGTGGGCCCCGTACGACTGGGCCGTGCGGGCCAGGAACATGGTGTGCCGGGCGTCATCGAGCTGGGCGTCGTAGTACTGCAGAGCGCCGACCAGGCTGTCGCGTTTCAGGGCCGGGGCGACCCGCAGCGCCGCCCGCCGGGACAGATGCCGGTGGTGCGGCAGCCCGCGGGAGGTGCCGCCGGAGATGCTCATCGCGTCGTAGAGGGCCACGCCGGTGCCCGCGTAGAGCCGTTCCCAGCCGCGGTGCCGCAGCGGGTAGAGGAACGGCACCGGGCGGGTCAGGTGTGGCGCGAGCCGGGAGAGGATCAGCCCGCGTTCCCGCAGCGCCTCGCGGACCAGCGCGAAGTCGAGCATCTCCAGATAACGCAGGCCGCCGTGGATCAGCTTGCTGGACCGGCTGGACGTGCCGCTCGCGAAGTCGCGGGCCTCGACCAGACCCACGGACAGGCCGCGGGTGGCCGCGTCGAGCGCACTGCCCGACCCGACCACGCCGCCGCCCACCACGAGCACGTCGAGTTCGGCGCCGGCCAGTGCGGCCAGCGACTCCTCGCGGCTGGAGGGGGACAATGCCATGTCAGTCCACATCCACCCAGTCGAGCGTGCGCTGGACGGCCTTCTTCCACCGGCCGTAGCCTTCCTCGCGCTGCTCAGCGGTCCAGCTCGGCTCCCAGCGCTGCGACTCGTTCCAGTTCTCCCGCAGCTCGTCGGTGTTCTTCCAGAAGCCGACGGCCAGACCGGCCGCGTACGCGGCCCCCAGCGCCGTCGTCTCGGCCACCACCGGGCGGCTGACCGGCACACCGAGCACGTCCGCCTGGATCTGCATGCACAGCGAGTTGACCGTGATCCCGCCGTCCACCTTGAGCACGTCCAGGGTGACCCCGGAGTCCTGCGCCATCGCGTCGACCACGTCGCGGCTCTGGTAGCAGATCGCTTCCAGGGTGGCCCGGGCGATGTGCGCGTCGGTGTTGAAGCGGGACAGCCCGACGATCGCCCCGCGCGCGTCGGACCGCCAGTACGGCGCGAAGAGCCCGGAGAACGCCGGCACGAAGCAGACCCCGCCGGTGTCCTCGACCTGCCGGGCCAGCGTCTCGCTCTCGGCCGCCGAGGTGATGATGTGCAACTGGTCGCGCAGCCACTGCACCGCCGAGCCGGTGACGGCGATCGAACCCTCCAGGGCGTACACGGGCGGCGCCTCGCCGAAGCGGTAGCAGACCGTGGTGAGCAGGCCGTTGTTGGAGCGGACCAGCTCCGTACCGGTGTTGAGCAGCATGAAGTTGCCCGTGCCGTAGGTGTTCTTCGCTTCGCCGGGGGCGAAGCAGACCTGGCCGAACATGGCCGCCTGCTGGTCGCCGAGGTCTCCGGTGAGCGGGACGTCCCCGCCGAACGGGCCGTTCGCCGGGGTGACGCCATAGGTGTTCGGGTCCGACGACGGGCGGATCTCCGGGAGCATCTGGCGGGGAATGCTGAAGAACGACAGCAACTCGTCGTCCCAGTCCAGCGTCTCCAGGTTCATCAGCATGGTCCGGCTGGCGTTGGTCACGTCGGTGACGTGGTTGCCGCCGTCCTGCCCGCCGGTCAGGTGCCAGAGCAGCCAGCTGTCGGTGTTGCCGAAGATCGCGTCGCCGCGTTCGGCGGCCTCGCGGACCCCGTCGACGTTTTCGAGGATCCACTGGATCTTGCCGCCGGAGAAGTACGTCGCCGGTGGCAGCCCGGCCTTGTGCCGGATCACGTCGCCTCGACCGTCGCGATCGAGCGCCGAGGCGATCCGGTCGGTGCGGGTGTCCTGCCAGACGATCGCGTTGTGGTACGGCCGCCCGGTGCGACGGTTCCAGACCACCGCGGTCTCCCGCTGGTTGGTGATGCCGAGCGCGGCCAGATCCGAGGCGGCCAGATTGTTCGCCTGCATGGCGGTCCGCACGACGGCGACCGTACGCTCCCAGATCTCGATCGGGTTGTGCTCGACCCAGCCGGCCCGCGGCAGGATCTGCTCGTGCTCGAGCTGGTGGCGCCCCACCTCGTTCCCGCCGTGATCGAAGATCATGAAACGGGTGCTGGTCGTGCCCTGGTCGATGGCGCCGACGAAGTCAGCCACGGCTGGTCTCCAAGTTCTCTCGGGGTTGCGGGATCTCGCCCGGTTCCTGGGGTGCGTCGGACGGCAGGAACCGCGCGATCAGCACCTGGTAGAGCCCAGCACCGAGCACACCGCCGATGATGGGGGCGACGATCGGTACCCAGAAGTACAGATTGCCGTACTGATCTCGCATCGACCCGCCGTAGCCGGTCAGGAAGCTGGCGAGCCGGGGCCCGAAGTCGCGGGCCGGGTTGATCGCGTAGCCGGCGTCGGCGCCCCAGGCCATGCCGATCGCCACCACCACCAGGCCGATGACGACCGGGGCCAGGTTGGCCGCCGGCGCCGTGTTGGCGGCGTCGGTGATCGCCAGGATCAGGAACAGCAGGATTGCCGTACCGATGATCTGGTCGCGGAAGGCGCCCCATTCGTGGACCGGCAGCGCCCCGTTGCCGGGCAGCGTCGAGAAGACGCCCTGGGTCTTGATGGTCAGGCTGGGATCGGCCGCGTGCAGCGCCTCGGTGTAGTTCCAGCGCACCAGCAGCGCCGCCACGAACGCTCCGAGGAACTGCGCGATCGAGTACGGTGCCACCTTGCGCCACTCGAATCCTTTGAAGACCGCGAGCGCAATGGTCACCGCCGGGTTCAGGTGCGCGCCGGAGACCCGGGCCGCGACGTACACCCCGAGCGTCACGCCCAGGCCCCAACTCCAGGCGATGCTGTCGTGATCTCCGATCTTGGCGCCGACGACCTGTGCGACGACGCCGACACCGAACAGGATGAGGATCATGGTCCCGGCGAATTCGGCGGCGAGTTCGCCTGCCAGGCGCGGGACCTTCAGTCGTGCCATTCTTTCCGCCATGTGTCCTCCCAGTCGAGGTCAGGCCGGATCACTCCACTCCAGCGGCCCGGTTCTGCGGCCCGGTACGCGGCTGGGGGAGGAAGACAGTCTGTGATGATCGGACCGTAAGTACGTGACGGCGGGATCGTCAACGAACGCCATTCGGCATTGTCGAACGCTTTGTCGCGGTGGGTAACAATCAGGCATACGATCCGAAACATGCCCGGCATGGTTCAGTCCATCGAGCGAGCAGCGGCGATCCTGCGGACACTCGCCGGCGGGCCGGGCAAGCTCGGGCTCGGTGAGATCGCGCGCTCCCTCGACCTGGCGAAGGGGACCACCCACGGGATCCTGCGCACACTGCACCACGTCGGCTTCGTGGAACAGGACCGGGAATCCGGAAAGTACCAGCTCGGGGCGGCCCTGCCGCACCTCGGCACCAGCTATCTCGACATCAACGAACTGCGCTCACGGTCGATCAACTGGGCGGATCCGCTGGCCGCGCGCAGCGGCGAGGCGGTCCGGATCGGCACCGTCCTATCAGGCCGGGTCCTGGTCGTGCACCACGTCTTCCGGCCCGATGACACGTTCCAGACGATGGACATCGGCGCGCTGCTGCCACTGCACGCCACGGCGCTGGGCAAGGTGCTGCTCGCGTACCGGGCGGCCGGGCCGCTGCCGGAGCTGACGACCTTCACCCGCAAGACCGTCGCGACCACCAGGGAACTGGCCGCGACCCTCGACAAGGTCCGTGCGGCCGGCTGGGCCTCGGAGGTCGAGGAACTCACCCTGGGCGAGGCCGCCATCGCCGCGCCGATCCGCGGCTACGGGGGCCTGGTGGTCGCCGCGATCGGGGTTTCCGGCCTCGTCGAACGCATGTGTGACCGGAGATACCGGCCGCACCCGCACCTCGTCGGCTACGTCAGGGACACCGCCCGCGCGGTCTCCCGGGATCTCGGGGCCGCCCGGCGCTGAGATCGTCTTGGGGGGGGGAAATGACCGAGCGCTACGTGGTGGCCGTCGACCAGGGCACCACGTCCAGCCGCTGCATCGTCTTCGACCGGCGCGGCCAGCTCGTGTCCGTCGCCCAGCACGAGCACAAGCAGCACTTCCCGAAACCCGGCTGGGTGGAGCACGACGCCCTGGAGATCTGGCACAATGTGGAACGGCTGGCCCCGATGTGCCTGCGGGAAGCCGGCATCAGCACCGATCAGGTCGCCGCGCTCGGCATCGCCAACCAGCGCGAGACCACGGTGCTCTGGGACCGGGCCACCGGCATCCCGATCGGCCACGCCATCGTCTGGCAGGACACCCGAACCGACGAACTGGTCCGCCGCCTCGAAAAGACCCCGGGTGCGGCGGCGGTCCAGGACCGCTGTGGACTGCCGCTGGCCACGTACTTCTCCGGGCCGCGCGTGCGCTGGCTCCTCGACCACCACCCCGGCCTGCGGGAACGCGCCGAACGCGGGGAGGTCCTGTTCGGCACGATGGAGACCTGGCTGATCTGGAACCTGACCGGCGGCAGCCATGTCACCGACGTGACCAACGCCAGCCGCACGATGCTGATGGACGTACGGACCCTGCAGTGGTCCGACGAGTCGCTGGACTTCTTCGGGATACCCCGGGCGATGCTGCCGGAGATCCGGCCGTCGATGGCGGCTTTCGGCCGGGCCAGTTCGGCCTTTCCGGGCGTACGGATCGGAGCGGCGCTCGGCGATCAGCAGGCCGCGCTCTTCGGCCAGACCTGCTTCACTCCCGGCGAGGCGAAATGCACCTACGGCACCGGCAGTTTCCTGCTGCTCAACACCGGTACGGAGCTGGTCCGCTCCACCCACGGCCTGCTCAGCACGGTCGCCTACCAGATCGCCGGTGAGTCGGCAGCCTTCGCGTTGGAAGGCTCGATCGCGATCACCGGCTCGCTGGTCCAGTGGTTCCGCGACCAGCTGACCCTGATCTCCACCGCCCCCGAGATCGAGACCCTGGCCCGTACGGTCGCCGACAACGGCGGCTGTTACATCGTGCCGGCCTTCTCCGGGCTCTACGCCCCGCACTGGCGTAGCGAGGCCCGCGGTGTGATCGTCGGCCTGACCTCGTACATCACCAAGGGCCACCTGGCCCGCGCGGTGCTCGAAGCGACCGCCTGGCAGACCCGCGAGGTGGTCGACGCGATGAACGCCAACTCGGGCCTGACCCTGAAGACCCTCAAGGTCGACGGCGGGATGACGGCTGACAACCTGCTCATGCAGACCATCGCCGACGTGCTGGACGTGCCGGTGGTCCGGCCGTTGGCCGCCGAGACGGTGTCGCTGGGCGCCGCCTACGCGGCGGGGCTGGCGGTCGGCTACTGGCCCGACCTGGAAGGCCTGCGCCAGAACTGGCACCGTGCCGGCCAGTGGCTGCCGGCGATGGACCCCACGACGCGGGCCCGCGAGTACGCCAACTGGCAGCGCGCCGTGCAACGCACCCTGGGCTGGATCCAGCCGGCCTGAGGACGGCGAACGGCTACTCGGTCTGCGGCAGGCTTAGCGCTCGGCCAGCCGCAATCGGCGTCCTGGAAGGAAAATCCTGTTTCGGCAATTTACCACCGTTTAAGATGCTTATGCTGTCTATATGCATAGATCATACGAATTGCTGGCGGCCGGACTGACGGCCGTCCTCTTGGCCGGAGCCCCGCTGCCCGCCTCGGCCGCCGGTGGTCCGACCTGGGCGACCGGCGGCCACGACGCGGAGAACACCGGCTGGAATCCGGGGGAGACCGGCCTGGTGCCCGCGACGATGGACAAGATCGCCCCCGGCTGGTCGATCGCCGCCACCGGCACGGAGGTCTGCGCTCGGCAGTCCGCCCCGGTGCTCGGCGGCGGCCGGCTCTTCCTGACCGGCCGCGAGGGCGTCGGTGGTTACGACGGGCGGACCGGCCGCCGGCTCTGGACCTTCCGGTACGCCGACCCGATGGACACGTACACGCCGCTGCTCGCCCTCAGCGGTCGCACGCTGCTCGTCGCCTCCTCGGGCTGCCAGTCCGCCAGCGACCCGGACGGCATGCTGACCGCGCTCGACACGGCGACCGGCCGGGTGCGCTGGCACCTGCGGACCGACTCCCCCGACGCGACCCTGATCGTCAGTCGTGGCGTGGTCGTCGTCGGTGGCGAGGACGCCGGTGGAATCGCGACCACCGCGGTCAACCTGGCCACCGGCGCGAAGCTCTGGCAGCGGCCCCGGGCGATGCCCGCCAACGGGGTCTCGGCCCACGGTGTCCTGCTGCTGACGACGACGCAGATCACCACCCACGACACGAATGGCGCGGTCGCCGTCGACATCGCCACCGGCAGGCCGCGGTGGCGCACCGGTGAGCAGTGGTCGGTGCTCGCCGCCACCCCGGACGGCACGTCCTTCCTGGTCGGCGACGCAGCCGGGGCGCTGCTCAAGGTGAACGCCCGGACCGGCACGACCGAGTGGACCCGGCCCGGCCTGGCCGGCGCGATCGCCGTCGACGACACGCACGTCTACGTCAGCCGGGTCGACGGCGAGGTGCACTGCCTCGAACTCGGCACCGGCCGCCGCGACTGGCACCACACCGGCTTCCACGGCCTGCTGCGCCCGGTGGTCGCCGGCCACGTGCTCTACCTGGTCGAGCAGGGCCGGCGGCTGGTCACCCGCAATGCCGCCACCGGCCGGGCGCTCCCGTTCGTCGCCGCAGGCAAGCCGATCGACCACGCGGTCGTGGCCGGCGGCCGCATCTACCTCACCGACGGGAGCATGCTGCGTACCTACACCGGCTGACCGGGCCGGCCCTCGTCAGCGGTGCAGTTGGGTCCAGTCGAGCAGGTCCGCGCCCAGGTCGCGGACC